>DATBRZ010000001.1:0-4664 GCA_036560025.1 Gemmatimonadaceae bacterium
GACGAGCGTGGCCATGGTGGCGCGTCGTCCGGCGCGGCGCAGCCGATCGATCAGGTCGAACGTCTCATGCGACATAAGCCTTCTCGAAAACCTCTACCCGCCACTGTATGCCACATTGATGTCTTCGGGCGTATCGATGTCCTGGACGACTCCGCGGTCGTCGACCGGAAGCAAGTGCACCGGGTGATTGCCGAAGATGAAGCGGCATCCGATGTCGCCTTTGATCGTCATCATCTCCGCGAAGAGCGACCGATCGACGATGACGGGATTGCCGCGAAATCCGTTGAACGTTGGAACCACGGCGCTCGGCTTCACGCGGCGATATTCGTCGATCAGCGCGTCGAGCGTTCGTGAGGTGACGAACGGCTGATCGGCGAGAACGATCATCGCCGCCTCGGCGTCGATCGCGCGCAAGCCGGCCTGGATGGATGTGCTCATCCCGTTCGCGTAGTCGGGATTGACCACAGTGCGCGCTTTTCCGAATTGAATCTGCTCGCGGATCTCATCCGCGCGCGCGCCGAGGACCACGACCACTTCGTCGATTTTCGATTGAGCGAGATTGTCGAGGACGTGCTGCAGCAGGGGCTTCTCGCCGAGAAGGACGAGCTGCTTGAGGCGACCGAAACGCGTGGCCTGGCCGGCGGCGAGAACAATGGCGGAGATCACTGTTTAAGGATGAAGGGTAAGGCCGGTAAGGTGGGTAAGGCCGGTAAGCTTTGGCGGTGGACGCGTGGCGATCCCTCCAGTTTGCGAGCCGAATCTTGCGAAAGCTTTTATGCCTGCGGAGAAAGGTCTGTCAAGGTTGGGTTCCCCTAATCCGGCCTTCGGCCACCCGCGTCGCAGGGAAAAGAATCGCCGAGGTGCAGGGGCTTATCCATATATATAGGATGCGGCGCCGAAGTCTACCGGACTTCGACGAGATGCTGGGGGTCGGGGTAGGGAAAGACTGGCCTCCGTCACTCCATAGGTATCGAGTTAACAGGTATCTAGGGAATGAGGTCGCACGTGCGCCGCAGATTCCGCGCTACCAGTATCGCCCTCTTGCTGTTTGTCTCGGTGTCGCGATCGGTTGTCGCGGCCGACGTGACGACAACCATCAGCGAGCAAGCGCTCACAGACTTCGCAAGCGCGGTCGGCTCAATTCAAGGGTCTGGGTCATACACGTACATGCTCACATTACCGGCCCTTCGCCCTGCTTCTGCGACGGCGCCGACCACCGCTCTTACCACGTCTCAAATCGTCGTTAGTCCGTACAGAGTCACATTTGGAAAATTCATGTTCCACAAGATCAACTGGTCGTGGCGGGTGGTGCGTCCCGCATTCACCGTATCCCCCAACGGCATTCGTTTCACCGCGTTCTTGTCTGTCTCGGACGGGACAACTACCACCTTTCAGACCGTCTCGCTACCAGTCACGGTCATGTTTGACGCAGCCACTTCGACGCTGCGACTGAACGTCACCGGCACTGCCGTTCCGCTGATATGGAACGTGCTCGGCCAGGCCACGCAGATCGGATCGGCAAATCTATCGCAGTATTACAACGCAGGTTTGTACATCGGGCCGCGGACGTTCGCCGCGGGCGGCATCAATGTCACAGGAAGAGTGACGAATGTCGCCGTGCAGTACGTCAACGGAGCAGTGAGGGTGACAAGCGATGTCCAGTTCTAATCTGTTTCGCTGCGCGCTGTTGGTGTGCTGCCTGCTGGTTACGAGCTCCGCGAGAGCGGCCATCAAGCTCGGCGAGGAAGACGCTCAAATCGCCGTACGTACTGCCGAGCTGCTGCAAGCGGGTGACAGCGCCGGTCTGATGTCCTACTTGACGCAAGCGCATGTCACTCCCCCCCGCCTTGAAACCATTCTGTCGGCGTTCTTTCTTGTGACCGCCGACTTGCGGCTCGAAGAAGCCGAAAAGCAGGTCGGCCGCAGTCAGATTGCCGCGGTGGAAGGGCGGGCAACGGAACGCCCACGCCGCGCGAACGTCAGAGACGTCTCAGCAGAACAGCTGCGCACGAGTCTGGACCAAAGTCGCCAGGATGTACGACGGAACCTCTCACAGTATTTCGAGCCTGACTCGGAAGCGCATCTCCAGGCTCGTCGCCTCGTCACCACTCACCGCGCGGGTATGGACCTGCTTTTCGATATTTTGCAGGGCGAGCGTGGAGAACAGTGATGCGACGACAGATTCTGCTCGTCGCAACATTTTCACTCATCGCTGTCTCGCTCTCTGCAAGCCAGGCCGTCTACGTGGTGCAGGATTCTGCGCTCAACAAATTTGCGGCGGCGGTTGGATCGTTCAGCGGCAACGCCGGCAAATATGAGTTCGCAGTCTGGCGCCCGTGCTTTCCCGACTTCTGGCATAGCTGCCGCGCTGTGCTTTACAGCAATGACGTCCTGTGGACTCTCAGCAACCCATCATTCAGCATCGGGCCTGGCGGAATCACCTTCTCGGGAGCATTGACCGGACACTATGGGCCATTCTCGTTCGCCACTACCGTCAGTGGCCCGGTCGGACTGTCCTATCAGGCCGCCACATCTACGCTGTCGATGTCGATCACGCAAATCAACGTGCCCATCACGATCAATTTGCCGGTTTTTGGTTCGTGGACGATCACAACATTACAAGTCAACCCAAACTACAGCTTTTCGTACGGTCTGACAAAACTCGTTCTTACGGTTGCAAATCCGCCGACCGGCACGAAATTCATCAACGCGTCGCCGACGAACGTCACCTTCACTTACCAACCCGGCGCGGTCGCCATTAACACGGAATTCGTCGTATGGTAAAGGTCAAGTCCATCACGGCGATCATCAGCGCAACTATCGCCATTGGCGCGATCGGCTGCAGCGGTGGCGGCGGAACGCCCACCGGTCCTTCAACAGCGCCGCCGCGATGCAACGGCCAGGCGGCAACGTCTAACACGCGCGCAATTCCAATCGGTGCTCGCGACAATTCTTCCGGCTGTCTCTTCAGAATCGATAGCGTGAGAGCTGACTCAGAGAGTGAGGCTGCGGCATGCGAACAGGCAACGCTGAATCAGCAAGGGCTGAACGCCTCTCCTGTGAGCTCAGGGACGTTGCAAACGTTCGTGTTTGCTTTTTACCTCCAGGGAAGCTGCATCGGCACGACCCAGGTCATTGACACCAGCGCATCGTCGGCGATGACCTGCGTCAAATTCTCATGCACAAACTGCGTCGTGAACGACATCACTGCGAGCGTCGTTCTGTCTGACGGATCCATCGACTTGAGCACGCTTTCAAACTGGTGCACCACCCATCCCACACCGTAGCCTTCGTACAAACGAGGAGCGCAATATGAAATCGGTTTTCCTGGCCACCCGGCTCGTCTTGTTCATGCTCTTTGTCGCCGCGACAGCTTCGGCGCAACCAACACCTGGGGAACCAAACGTACGAATATTCGACAACTTTCTGCTGACGGCTCCGCCGCGTTGGCAGAAAGGCCCTACCACACCGACTTCCGCGGAGCTGTACGTCGCTCGCTCCCCGAATCGATCGAGGATCGTCAGGACCGACCCGAAGGATGTCAAACCGGCGTACGTCTTCGCCACAGATGCCGGGATGCTGATCACTCTCGAGACACGACGCGATCACAAAGAAGCGCTCCGGCGACTCTCTGAGATCGCCTCGGAACAGACAGAGAAGGCGTCGACAATCGTGATCGATGGCTGGCCGGCCATCGAGCGTCGTTATCGAGCACTCATGCCGCGGCCTGGAGAGGCGGATGAGCGCGCCGGCAGCGTCGTTACATGGTTCTCGACCACCGCCGTCGCCGCCGGAACGGCCCTGATCCGATTTGAGACCACGCTCGCTCCTGACGTGAATCCCTCACTGCTCGACGAAGCGCTGGCGATCGGGCGTTCCCTGAAGGCCCCTGGCGGAAATAACGAATCCGCGATGCGCGAGCTCGAAGAGGTCACGCGACAAATCAAAGCACCGTCGACGGCACCAACATCTCCATTGCCCAGGCCCGGAGAACAGCCCCAAAAACCTAAAACGAAAGACAGCGGACAACCTGGTACGGCTGTGCGGGTGCAGAGCGGAGTTGGGGAGCTCGAAGTGGCGTCGAATGACGGCCTGCACGTTGTTGTCGCCGCGAACAGCGGGTTTTCATTTTCGGACAACTCAGGTGCAACCTGGCCCGGCGGCGGCGTCACGCCGTGCAACCAGCTTGCATGCGACGGCGATCCTTCCCTCGCCGTTGGTCAGAGCGGAGCAATCTATTACGCCTGGATCGGTGGCGCGTCATTCGGTTCCGCGATGCCGCCCGTTCCCATGCAGCTGGGCGATGGCATCTCTCGGTCGACTGACAACGGCCACACCTTCCCGTTTCAAGCGATGGCAGTGACATGCAACGGCACCACCAACTGTACAGTCGCCGATCAGGAGCACATCGCTGCTGATCGGATCAATGCTGGCGCGTCGGGCGATCGCCTTTACAACGTCTGGCGCAATTTCCCGGCCGCAGGTGCGTTTTCGATCCGTATCGTCTGCTCGTCCAATAATGGAACAGCTTGGGGAGCACAGCAGGTGATCGGCGCTGGCGACCTCCCGCGGGTCGCAGTCGGCGGCGACGGATTTGTTTACGCCGCATGGGCATCCGGCGGGAACATGATGCTCAACAAATACAGTAACTGCGATGCCGGCCT
>DATBRZ010000002.1:0-8020 GCA_036560025.1 Gemmatimonadaceae bacterium
GATTCGCTTCTGTAAGTCACACTGGGGCGAGACCCCGTTCCGCCGGCTGACACGCCTTCGGATGGAGCGAGCGCGCGATCTGCTGCGACATTCAGACGCAAGCATCATCGCCATCTCGCTCGAGTGCGGTTACGGTAACGCGACACACTTCGCCACCGCGTTTCGTCGCAGCGTAGGCACAGACCTGTACACCTCCACCTGGAAGCTCTCCATCGCCGTGTCGCCGATTCGAATCACGTCTGACATCTCCAGCAATGCGGCTGACGAAGGCGTGAGTTCGAAAGGCTTCGCCGCGCGCAAGTCCTCCAGCGCACGTTGTGCCTCGGGCACCTCCAGGCGGCAGAATGCACTCAAAACTGGATGATTAAGCTCGTTGAGACAATGCAGCGTCGTCGACTGCGAGTGCAGAATCTGCGTCAACGTTGTCAAGTCATCCGACGACATGGAGGCGATGATCGTCGTAAACGGATTGTCGGGCTCATCGTCTACTCTGAATCCGAGACAAAGGACGTGATACCCCGCAGCGTCGACAACTGCCAGCCTGAGCGAGCACGGGGCGCCACGGAAGATCGCCTTTATCGCTGTTTCCGGAATCTTGCAGACGAATGCGTTCCGATCATCTTGAAGTCTCTCGACCCAGATCCCCGCGTTCGCCTGTTGCAGGACACTCGAAAGATGCTGCGAAGGAATAAATGCCACGCGCGCTGCTCAGTGGCGTATTATCGCTCTCTGCATCGCAGCCTCACCTCGTTTGGTGTATTGACCGAGGAGGTTTTCGTGGTCACCAGGCGAGATCGCTCTACCTGCAGCGCGCCTGGCCGAAATGCATGATGCGGCCGACGACCTCACTCAGCACCTTCAAGACACGGACGCCGAACGTCCTGGCCGGGATAGTCAGCGTGAGATGTCCACCAGCGCGCACCAAAGCGTGCCGACGATGATCAATCGTCATCGTGATTCGACGTCTGGCGACGACGTAATCGTTCTACCGGGCGACTGATTCAAGAACTTTTCGTGGTTTTTGATCCGCTCCCGGCGGAATCGCCAGATCCACCAGCCGCTTATAAGCCCGGTGATATACGGCAGAAAACGTTGGAATTCTAAGTGGCTGAAAGGCTGCCCGATCCCGGGCACGACCTGCGTCAGGAAGTGGTAGAGCACGACGAGAGCCGCAATGCCCATCCCCAAATTACGGTGGATTTGGAGATGCCCGACCATGTTGCTGCCCGCGCGATGCCGGGTGAAGAAGTAGTGGATCTCGCGCGCATCATCCGCGGTCAAGAATTGACGCTCAATGTTCGCGACGATGACCAAGTTGCGGTTGAACCACGCATTCGCGTCGTAGGTGTGCGCGACCAACCACGCGGCAACAAGGATAAGCAGCGAGCTGGCAAGGTCTACTGAAATGGTTTTCTTTTCAACGAGCGCAAAGATCGCAAACGCGCCAGCGAGCACACCCGCCGATTGCCAAACGATGCTCAAATGCCGGTTGACGTTGCTCCACATTTCCCCATACATCTGCATGAGGAACGCTTCACGCTGCGGATCCCGAGGAGAGGGAGTACCGTCGACCATTGCGATACCTGTTATGAGTGCAGACCGTTCACGTTGCTGACAGTAAACGATGGGATCCGCTCACGGTTGTGTACCTCGCCCGTGCAGACCTCATGTGTGGTCCTGCGGGCTTCCGTGTTCTGCAGCCAACCGGAGTCGTCGTTTGACGATTTCGCAAATGAGCGGTGCGTATATCGTGTTGTCGAGTCGCTTTGTGTACGTCCTAGCGTACGATCCGGCCGCCAGGCGCGAATTGATCCACTCGGCCTCGTTAAGGAGAACCCACAGGTTGTGTGTGGCTCGATGGCAGAATCCGTCGAGTCCGCCGGCAGTCATTCCAGTGATGCCACGTCGCAGACAGGCGGGGCAACCGCACTCTCTTAACATCCGCAGCTCTCGAGCATCCGGTTCACGGCCGCGCCAACTCCCGAACTTGACGACCGTGCGATCACCGCTGCCAGGCAGTTGCACAATTCCGCGAGCGGCTCGATTACGCCAACCGCTGGAATCCACCGAATCGAATCCAAGTAACGCTGCGATGTGTAGCGTGGCTGTGCCACCCATACCGAACACGTGCAACTCTTTGGTCGGGAACTGTTCGCGCACGTGCCGCAACGCCGAAAGCATTTCCTCGTAAGGCACTGCCTTTTGCTTGCGCAGCAGGTTCGGCACCATCCCTCCAAGCGCGAGCCGTGATTTTGCGGCGAGTGTCTTGTCCGCTGCGACCGCTTCCACGTACCGAGGCAGCAGCCGACTCGCATGGACGACGGGCACAAAGCCGTCGTATTCGTACGCCCGGTTAACCTCCATTGTCCGTTCGTAGCACGCGAACTGCTTAGCGGATCCCATAGACGGAGTCGGGATGAAATCATGAGGGATCGGATACCAGTCCGGCTTGGCCTCTTTTACGAACTCCTCATACGCTGCGCGTGGTCGGGCACCTGGACGCCCGAGAAAGTAGAACGCGCCATTGTCAAGGTAGACGCGAACGTGATTTGGCAGTCCCAGGTACTCCCGAAGCCCAAGGTCCATCGCCTTCGCGCGCTGCACACGCATCACGTGAAGTTCTGCGTACGACACCATGACGGCGCGCAGCGCCGGCAAGTAGTGCGCCGATGACTTGTCCCAAACCCGTGGCTTGGGATTCTTCAGACTGAGACCGGCGACGACTTCCAATCAAGATCCCTTCGTGACCAGATCGCGGTATCTGGCCATGATCCACTGCCCGGTCATCTGGTCGATGTGTTTTCCGACGTCCTTGGACAGCAGGTGAGCTTGCTGGGTGACCGAAGGGATTAAGTATGTAATCGGATCGTCACTCATGAACGAATGATCTTGATCGTCCATGATGCTGCACTCCCGAAGCGCCGCCAGGACCGCGTCGCCGACGGATTCAGGTGTCCCCATCTGCGAATGGTAAAAGAACTCGTACCGAGGAATCTGTTGCTGCGGGCTTTTGGAATGTCCCATGAAGAACATGTACACGTGCGCGAGTTCGCAAAGGCGTCTGAATGGGGTGATGTCGAACGCTTGATGTGACCGCTGAAAGTCAGCGAAGTATCGCTGATGATCTCCGTTCGGAACCCGCACGTTGAGATTGGCCCTCGTTGTAAAAGATCTTCGAACGAGACATGTAGCCACCACGCGGTCCAGCTTCGTGCTTACAAAGTCCGGGGATGACAACAGGATGCTCATTGACTGGCCGTCGTTGAGCGTGTAGTTCCCCAGCTCCCATGACGAATCGATTCGCTTTCCGATAAACCAATCGACGGCTGCGCTGTAGACTTTCAGCTGAACACTCTTCGCTATGCCGCAATAGATCGTCGGCATTGCGGAGGCGAATAAAAGGCAGTCGAGCAATTCCCGGATCGCCTCGCGAGTAAAGTCTCCACGGCGGTTTTCAATCGCGAAGTTGTCGAGGTATGCGTCCTGCGGGAAGAGACTGCCGTCACGTAGGATGACATCGGGGGAACGCCGGTCGTTTTTGAGCAGGTAATCCCTGTCGAACTTGTACTGACCGACATCCATTGCGGAGCCGAGAACGCGTCGATAGTCCTCCGGCTCGAGCTCGTCACTGTACGATGGATCAATCAACATCCACCGCAACAGAGCCTCGTCCGGGCGCGGGTTGAACACGTTGTCGTACCGGGCGGTCTTTCCCTCGACCCGAAATAGGGCACCCGCCGCGTTATTGAGCACAAAGGGCACGCTTCGGCGGAAAAAACGAGCCGGCACAGGAACGGCGCTGGTGTGCTGACTAACATCGGACCCGCCAATCACAGGGGAGCGCTCACGCCACCGAGAATCATCGGGTCGCATCTCGTTCAGAAAGAACTTGCCTACAACGTGTGAAGCGAGATGGCCCTCTACCACTGAACGATCAACAGTTGTGCGGTACCGCGTTCCACCTCTCTGCGGGTCCTCGATCCGGATGGCGTCCGGCGAAAGACCGAGTCCGCGAATCCCCACGGCGCGCAATAGTTCGACGAGTCGTGGAGCTTTCGAGACGCCGTTGTTAATCTGCTGTGACACGTCGACTAGGAACTCAAGGTACAGCTCACGCGCATCGGTTTTGAGGAGAGCCTCACGTGCACGACTAATGGTGCCTTCCCAAGCGTCCTCGACCTTCAGCGAGCGCCGCATGTATTCGGCGGTCTGTGCTACGGGGTTGTAGTCCGACACCGCCACGTCCGGGTCGCTCGCCGCTGTGACTTGATCGCGACTTCGCACTTCGGCGTTGCGGATCACCGAGTCGAAATCAAGGGCGTATTGCGGCGGCGGCGCGGCCGGCTTTGGCGGATCTTTGGATTGTCGCCGACGCGTTGGTCGCTCGGTCAATCGCTGCCTAAGCGCATAGACGGGCGCTTGCCCCAGTTTGCAGTTTTCCAGAATTCGTTCGAGAAGATCGGTGGCGTCTTCCCGCCCTCGGCGTCCTGAGTGTGCCGAGGTCGAATGCGGATTGGCAAAGCGTGTTTGACGCTCTCGTATGTTCCTGACAACACGCACGTGCCACGAGGCATCTTCGGCAGGGCGCGAAGCATTTCGTCTGACGCATCCGCCTTGACTCCGCGGATCGCATCCAGTTGGTCCGGTTCAAGAGCAAATACCATCCGTGTGTTGCACTGACGGATGATGCCTTTGTCAATGTCGACCGGACTTTGGGTAAGAAGGACGACACAGATGCCGTGATGGCGCCCGATCCGGACGTTTTCTCTGATGATCTGCTTGCAGGGGCTGCCTTCGCCCTCAGGGACAAAGAGATGTGCTTCATCGATGACGATCGCATACGGAGGGATGTGCTCGCGCAACCGTAAGTCCTGCAGCTCGCGCAGAAGGGCTGTGGCGACGGTCTGTAGTCGAGACGAGGTCAATGTCTTGCAGTTAATTGCCAGGCATGGCGACATGAGCTTCGGCCAGTTCGCTCGGTCCACACCGTCCCCAAAGATCTCTGTGCGCTGGAGAAACGCAGCGCGCATCTTGGCGAGGTGTATCGAATCTGGCTTCTTGGTTAAATGGGGACCCACTTGATCGATGCGGTCAAGCAAGTCTTGGAGGACGAACTTAAGTCGCTTGCCGTCACGGAGTTCATCTTGAAGTTCGAGGAATGCAGCCGCAATGATGTTCTGGTGCAGCTCTGACGGGTTCGGAACAAGCTCGATGAGCTCCCGGTCAGTCAACGACGAGATCCGGATGTTGAAATCCTTCCCGGGTACAACTACGCGACCTCCGAGTGCTTGGGCGAGCGCCGAGTACTCGTCCTGCGTGTCCAGAAAGACAACTGGCAGCCCTTGCCGGATCAGTTCCTCCGCTACGACGCCCATGGCGTAGCTCTTTCCGCTGCCTGTCGTTCCGCAGATGAAAAGATGGCGCTGAATGGCTTCGCGTTTGAGACGGATCGAAACATTCGCACCGCTGATCGTGTGTCCGACGCTAAGCGCTTCTTCGTCGGACGTGAGCAACCCGAGCGTCAAGACGACTTCAGCATCCGTCGCGTACTGCACGGCGGTTCCAGATGTCGGAAGCGTCTGCGGCGCACGTGTGTCCTTGTTGACGATCTCGGTGATTAGTTCGACATCCGCAAGACGGAAGATGGTGGTGCTGTCCGCCTCAAGGGGATAACGAGCCGGAATCTGAAGGCTGTCGCGAACATTGACGGCCTCGACTCGCTCGTTAGGATTGTTCTCGTAGGCGCTTCGTACCCGGCCAATCAGCGTGCCGCCACCGTCTCGCGTCGTTTCGAACTTCAGCAGCTGGCCCGGCGTCACGTCGAAGCCGGCCTTCAACTTGACGCGGACGTGCTCGAAAGTCGGCGTGTCCTGATCGGAAACGACGGTCCCAATATCGGTCACGATGGTCGTCACTGGCATGTCGCCTCACGTATCGATTACAAGGTGTTCTTCTTCGTTTCAACTCCGAGACTAGCCAAGACACGCAGCGCGTCAGCCGTTCGGAACATACCGACCGGTAGCCCAGACAGCTCGCTAACGAGCCACTTCGGAGCGACGCGGTTTCCATCGACAGGAACGAACCACGTCTGGAATCGTGCTGCGAGGGCCGGTTTGTCGCGAAGTCCCACCCGCGCGGTTTCGAGAATCTCTCCTGGCGCACGTCGGATGGTCACTCCGAGAATCGTGGCCACGCCTGGGGGCTCCTTTTCGCGTCGAGGCCCGGTTTGGTCCGCTAGCACATCGCCCTGCAGCCAGGTGTGCAACTGGGACGCGCGGCCCCCGATGCTTCCCCTAGCAAACCGGACCGCGACCGAAGGATCCAACGTGTCCCAGCACCCCTCGAGGGCTACCTTATACGAGGCCCCCACCGAAACAAAGAGTTGATCGGGCCGAAATTGGCTGATTTCGCCGGCGAAACGTTCAACGATGTCAGTCCGAAGATCCCTTGCTCTCTCGGCGTTCATCAAATGGTCGTACGGCGGAATGAGTTCTGTGGCCGCGATCAGGCCAAATTCCGCTGACAGAATCCAAGTGCGAGGCGGATCGGCCGGATCACCAGCGAGGAATCGACGAAGGACACGGAACAAGGGACCGTCGTAGCGGTCGAGGGCGGGAGCAAGAGCCCGTGCGGCATCCTTGCGACGGCTGCACGAAAGGAGTAGCGCTCTGCTCATCATGCGGCATTGTAACCGTCCAGGCTTTCACGACGCTTGATCGAACCGCCGTCAGCACGATTCGTCGGAAGGTCTTTACGGTCGACTGTTGCCCCAAAGACTCGGACCAGCCCGGCGCCGCTCCGATAATTGCGGTGACGTGGAGCGCGCCGGGCGGGTCAAGACCGCGAAGCGCCGAGCGCAGGGACGGCCGTTTTACGCGCCCAATCGCTTCCGAACAATCCTGTGAACCGGAGCGACCTGGCGGCCCCTCAAGTCGCCCGCAGCTTCCTGAGCGTTCCCTCGCGGTGTCAACTTTTCTGGTGGCCGAGTTCGTGTGTCCCTCGCGCTGAGAAGTCGCGCTTGAACGCGTCACCCTTTTCCATCCGCGATCGGACCGTCACGACGATCAGGTCGACGAGCCGCTCGGGCGCTCGCCACTTGGGTGAGGCGACTGAAGCGGCCATTGACGCCGCTGTTCGCGACATCATCGCGACTGAAGTCGCCGACGATGGCCTTGTCTTCGACGTGGACACGCTGCGGGTGCATTTCATTCGCGAAGACAATCGCTACGGTGGGATGCGAGCCAGCCTGCAGGCGTATCTTGCCGGCGCACGCATTCCCGTTCAGATTGATGTCGGGTTCGGAGATGCAGTGACGCCGGCAGCGACCGACGTCGATTTTCCGACGCTCCTCGAGGGAATGCCGTCCCCGAATGTCCTGGCGTGTCCAATGGAAACGGTTGTCGCCGAGAAGGTGGAAGCGATGGTCGATCTCGGGATCTCGAACAGTCGGATGAAGGATTTCACTGACGTCGCCGTCGCTGCCAGGCGCATGGCCTTTGACGGGGCCACGCTAGTCAACGCCCTCCGGGCTACCTTCCACCGGCGCGGGACCGCGTTTCCTGACGGCGAAATCGTAGCGATGACCGACAGCTTCGTCCAAGACGCGACCGCCCAAGCGAACTGGAAAGCCTTTGCCAATCGAAACCAGGTTCAATTCGAAAGCTTGGGACAACTCGTGTCAGAACTGCGGGAGTTCCTGCGCCCGCCACTCGGACGAGCTCGATCAGGAGATGACTTCCCGGCGCGCTGGAATCCGGGCGGGCCGTGGGCATGAAGAGCATTCCCGTCAGAACCAGGCCGGCGCTCCGGTAATTGCTAATCTCCAGGGAGCGCGCCGGGCGGGTCAAGACCGCGCAGCGCCGAGCGCAGCGAGGGCAGTCTTCGCGCCAGTCACATTCTGCCCACCACACTGAGCACGTAACCGTTCACTATCCGTGGCATCCGCTGCACGGCCAGACGATTCTCGCGCGGCGCAGCATACGCCATGGGCGTGACGTGTGGCTGATCGAGCAGGATCACG
>DATBRZ010000003.1:0-17869 GCA_036560025.1 Gemmatimonadaceae bacterium
CGACCATTGCTTCCGCGCATTCGCGGTAAAAGGAACAGCACCGGACGACGACGAGCATCGCTGCCTGGTCATGGAATCCCACTGGGAGGGAGCGGACAACGGCTGGACTTTCACGATTCGTGCAAATCGCTTCCTGCATCACATGGTCAGATTCCTGGTCGGAACCATGCTCGATATTGCCGCCGGTCGCCGCGCTGCCGCTGATCTCTCCGAGCTGCTCCGCGCGCCGGACAACCAGCACACTTCCGCACCGGCTCCGTCGCATGCGCTTTACCTTCAATCAGTGGAGTATCCGCCTGAACTTTATCTGTCCACCCAATGAACATTTTCGTTGAATCAGTTTCGCCGGACGAGATTCGGCGTGCGGCAGCGGCTGGATTCGCGGACGGCGTAATCTTTTCAGAAACGAACTACGCTTCCGCCAACCCGGATGGAGACGGCCGCCAGGCGCTGGACGCAATCGCACAGGAATTCGCCATGCCCGTTTGCGTGGAGGTCGGCGCGCTCTCGGCTGACGATTTGTACAAGGCTGCTCGAGAGCTGTCACGCATTTCGGAGCACATCGTCGTTCAGCTCCCATTGATCGAAGACGCAATGGAAGCCATGCATCGGTTGAGTCTCGAGGGCGTCGGCGTGTGCGCGACCTACGTCTTCAACGGAGCCCAGGCTGTGCTGGCAGCGAAGGCGGGCGCTTCGATGGTGCGGGTCTCGCTTCACGATCTCGACGCGCAAGGTCAGACGAGCACCGATGCGGTTACGGAGATCAGGTCGCTCCTCGAGACGAGCGAATGCGAGTGCGATGTGATGGTCGCGTCGCCGCGCACAACGACGCAGTTCACCGAATGTGTAGCCGCCGGGGCGCAAATCGTTTGCGTGGAGCCGAGCGTCCTGCAATCACTCCTTCTGCACCCTCTTACGGATCGCGGGCTCGATCGATTCCTCAGCGATCTCAGCAAGCGACCCAAGCCGCGGGATCAGTGAAGCGACTGGTCCAGCTCGCCTTTGGCTGCGTCGCGCTCACTGCATGCGAGGGTAAGGGATCGCTGCCGGCAGCGGAGGCTACTCAGCTTCCGTCTGACAGAACCGAAGAGATCGCAGCCGGTCGGAGAACTGCAATCACAGCCGCAGTCGCGCGGGTTGCGCCTGCGGTCGTAACCGTTCAGACAGAAGTCGTAGAGCGTGTCCCGGCCGACATGTTCGAACAATTCTTCGGCGGCCGATCGGGCACACGTTCGGCGGCGGGACTCGGATCGGGATTCATCGTCCGAAATGATGGAGTGATTCTCACCAACGCGCATGTCGTGAGCGGTGCGACTCGGATCTCGGTCGCGATGCGCGACGGAACCAGCTATCCCGCAAAGCTCCTCGGCTCGGATGAGACAAACGACCTTGCAGTCGTGAAGATCGATGCGCGGAACCTTCCCGTGGCACCGCTCGGGAATTCCTCGAATCTCATCGTTGGCGAATGGGCCATCGCGATTGGAAACCCGTACGGCTTCATGCTCGCGAACAGCGAGCCGAGCGTTACCGCGGGAGTAGTGAGTGGCACCGGTCGCAATCTCGCTGTGGAGAGCTCGGGCTCGGGCGTGTACGTGGACATGATTCAGACGGATGCGTCGATCAATCCCGGTAATTCCGGCGGTCCGTTGGTGAACGCCCTTGGCGAAGTCATTGGCGTGAACAGCTCGATCTTTTCGCCAACGGGCGGATCGATTGGTCTCGGATTCGCGATTCCAATCAATCGCGCTCGGCGGGTTGCTGATGACCTTTTAGCGCACGGCGTTGTTCGGCGGCCGTGGATCGGACTCAAGCTCGCGACGCCGCCACAAGGCACTTCGACTACCGGCAATGGAGTGGTAGTGAGCTCAGTCGTGCCCGGCTCTCCAGCTGACAAAGCAGGCATCCGAGCTGGTGACGTGCTCCTCCGGTCCCGCGATCGGACCGTCCACAATCCCTACGATTGGGAAGCGGAGCGACTCGAGCTGCGCGTCGGTGAGGACGTTCCGCTGGTTCTCCGCCGCGGCGGTCGCGACATGCGCGTCGAAGTGCGAGTCGCTGATCTCCCTGAGGTGAACGCGCCAAAGGTCACTGTCCTTCGAGAGATTCAGCTCGTGACCCTCACACCGGCCATTCGGGCCGAGCGGAATATCCGGCGGGCAAACGGCGCTCTGGTCCAGAGCGTCTCTCAACGAGTCGCGGATCAGCTCGGAATTCAGCCTGGTGATGTGATTCTCCAGATAAATCGCGTCCCGATCGCCGACGCCAACGCCGCTGCGCGGGCGCTCGACTATTACGCTGGTCGCGGAGCCATCGTGATGTACATCGAGCGGGGAGGACAGGTATACACGACCGAGTTCATGATTCAGTAGTGATGAGCGACACGTGGTCGTCCCCGCTTTCCGAGCGCTATGCATCTCCGGAGATGCTGGAGCTCTGGTCGGCCAACACCCGCTACGGACTCTGGCGAAGGTTGTGGCTCGCGCTTGCGGAGGGAGAGAAGGAGCTCGGCGTCGATATTCCGAGCCCGGCGATCGACCAGATGCGCGCGAATGTCGATGCGATCGACTTCGATGCCGTTTCCAAATACGAGCGAAGCTTTCGGCATGACGTGATGGCCCATGTTCACGCTTTCGGTGATGCGGCACCCGCAGCGAAGCCGTTCATCCATCTCGGCGCGACAAGCGCGTACGTTACCGACAACGCCGATCTGATCCTCATGCGGCGCGGACTCGAGATTCTCGAGGCGCGCATTAGTTCAATTCTTACGGCGCTGACCGCTTTCGCCCGCAAGTGGAAGGATGAGCCGACACTCGGCTACACCCATCTCCAGCCCGCGCAGCTCACCACAGTCGGCAAGCGCGCCACTCTGTGGATGCAGGATCTCGTTCTCGATCTCCAGGAGTCACGCCGCAGAAGAGCGGAGTTACCGTTGCGCGGCGTCAAGGGAACGACCGGCACCCAAGCGACGTTTCTCGATCTCTTTCGTGGTGATCATGAAAAGGTTCGGCGGCTGGAGCGAATAGTCGCGGAAAAAATGGGCTTCGTGGCGGTCGTACCGGTTACCGGTCAGACGTACACGCGGAAGATCGACGCGATGGTGCTGAGCGTTGTGGCCGGCGCCTCAGCAAGCGCCGCGAAATTCAGCGCAGACCTGCGGATGCTGCAGTCGTTTGGCGAGATGGAAGAGCCTTTCGAACCGGAGCAGATCGGCTCCTCGGCGATGCCATATAAAAGAAATCCGATGCGCTGCGAGCGAATCGCAGCGCTATCGCGATTCGTAATTACTCTCGAAGTGAACGCGAACCTCACGCATTCGGTCCAGTTTCTCGAGAGAACGCTCGACGACAGCGCGAACCGGCGACTCGTGATTCCGGAATCGTTTCTCGCGACCGACGCGGTGCTCATCCTCATGGACAACGTGGTGCGCGGGCTTCGTGTCAACACCGCGCGAATTGCTGAGCGTGTTGCCGCCGAGCTTCCGCTCATGGCGACCGAGCGGATCATTCTTAGAGCGGTGAGCGCGGGCACGGACCGTCAAAAGGCCCATGAAGTAGTGCGTCGCCACTCGGCCGCTGCTGGTGATGGGCAATCCATCGCGACTTTTCTCGATCGCCTGGCGGCTGATGCAGAGCTCGGGCTATCGCGCTCGGAAGTTGCGCAGGCGGTGAATCCAAACGACTTCATCGGCCGCGCACCGCAGCAGGTTGAAGAGTTTCTGGACGAAGTCGTCGGGCCACTTCTCGAGGGCCAGACCACGCCTCGATCGCCCGCGGAGATCCGAGTCTGATGATAGTCGCGGGAACGGGGCTTCCCCTCCCGCTCCTTCGTCGTGGCAAGGTCCGGGACGTTTACGCTGTCGACGATGAGCGGATCCTTCTGGTTGCCACTGACCGCGTCAGCGCGTTCGATGTGGTTCTTCGCGAGCCGGTTCCGGCCAAGGGAGCGGTTCTGACTCAGCTCACGGCGTGGTGGCTCGGTCAACTTGGCGACCGCGTTCCGCATCACCTGATTACCGCAGACACGAACTCGATAGTCGCTGAGCTCCCATCGCTTGCTCCTTTCTCGGAGGAAATCGCGGGACGGGCGATGCTATGCAAGCGTACCGCGGTGTTTCCGATCGAGTGTGTAATTCGCGGATACATCTCCGGGTCGGCGTGGAAGGAATACGCCGCGTCGGGTACCCTCGCAGGTGAGCCGCTGCCACGGGGTTTGAGCGAATCGGAAAAGCTGCCAAAGCCTTTGTTCAGTCCGGCGACAAAAGCTGAAGCGGGGCACGACGAGAACATCACGGTAAAACGAATGCGCGAGCTGATCGGGGCCGAATCGACCGACATTCTCGAGACGATGACGCGACGAGTTTACGAGTTCGGCTCGGCTGTCGCTCTCGAGCGCGGAATAATCATCGCGGACACGAAGCTTGAATTCGGCATGGAGACGAGCGGCGACGAAGAGGGCGCGCCCGCGCGTGTTATATTGATTGACGAGGTGCTGACCCCGGACAGCTCGCGATTCTGGGACGCCGACCGATATGAGCCGGGACGGACACAACCCAGCTTCGACAAGCAGCCGCTCAGGGATTATCTCGACCGGATGCGGACGGGTGGCCAATGGAATGGTGAGGCCCCCGCTCCACCGCTGCCGGACGAGATCGTAAGAGCGACAAGCGAGCGTTACCTCGAGGCGTATCGACGGATAACCCTCGAGCGACTAGACACCGGAGTCTTCGTTTGAGCTTTGCCCGCGAAGGGTATGTGTTCATGGCCGTCGCGTTCGGTGCCGCAGCCGCGGCATTCGCGCTCGCCCTCGCGCGTCGCTCATGGATGCTGTGGCTCGTTGCACTCGTCGTCACACTCATCGCGCTGTGGGTCGCTTATTTCTTTCGAGATCCGGAGCGACTGGGCGAGCGTGGAGCACATCTAGTCGTAGCGCCGGCGGACGGACGGCTCATCATGGTAACGGAAGTCGACGAGCCGAGTTTCATCGAGCGTCGCTGTATCAGACTCTCGATTTTCATGAACGTGTTCGACGTTCACGTGAACCGGTATCCCGTCGATGGAACCGTCGCGTATGTCAACTACAACAAAGGCAAATTCTTCAACGCTGCGACGGACAAGTCGAGCCTCGAGAACGAGCAGATGTCGGTCGGAATCGAGACCGGTCGCGGGCGACTCCTCGTTCGACAGATCGCCGGCCTGATCGCACGACGCATCGTTACGTACAGCCGCGTCGGTCAGTCGGTCAAGCAGGGTGACCGAATGGGAATGATCCGCTTCGGCTCGCGCGTCGACGTCTTCATTCCGGACGGTTCGCGACTCCGGGTGCAGGTAGGCGCGCTCACTACAGCAGGCACCACCGTTCTCGCGGAGCTTCCGCAATGACGCCGAGCGACGACAAGCGCGCGACCGCTGCAAGGCACCGGCGTCCGCAGGAGGCCCGCCGTGCGGTAGTTGTGCTGCCGAACGGACTCACGCTCGCGAACCTCTTCTGCGGCGTGTTCGCAATCGTCAACGCGTCTCGCGGTCAGTACGACACGGCGGGCCTTCTCATCGTGCTTGGCGGGATTGCCGACGCGCTGGATGGTCGCGTCGCCCGCGCGACCGGCGCGGGCTCGCGATTCGGGTCCGAGCTCGATTCGCTCGTCGACGTGATCTCGTTCGGGCTCGCCCCCGCGATGATCATGTACTTCGCGGTTCTCAACCGCGAAGGATGGGACTGGATCATCGTCTTTCTATATGTAGCGTGCGCAGCGATTCGCCTGGCGCGATTCAATGTCGAGCAGGCGGGACGTGCGAAACGATACTTCCACGGCTTACCGAGTCCCGCTGCGGGCCTTACTCTCGCAACGTATTACTGGTTCAGTCAGACGCCGCTCTACAACGAGACTGTGCTCGGCGATTTGCCCTGGCACTTCTGGCTGCGGTTCCTGATGCTTGCGCTGTCGTTCCTGATGATCAGCAATGTCTCTTATCCCGCAGTGCCGACAGTCGGCTTTCGCAAGCTCAACGAGATACTCGGAACCATCGTCGTAGCAGCAGCCGTTCTGGGAATCGTCTTTCTTCAAAAGCAGTTCTACTTTCCCGGACTTGTCGCGTATGTGTTGTATGGCGTCGGCAAGACCGTTTTCTTCGGATTGATCGGGCGGCGGCCACGCGGAGACCTCCCGGTTATTTCAGATGACGACGAAGAGGACGAGCCAGCCGAACCGGAGCTGCTGGTCACTGACATTGGGCCAACGCGTCATCGACGTCGTAAGCGACGCAGACATATCGGCCGCGACGGCGAGCACCAGCGCAAGCTGCCGCCTCCACCATCCAACCCCGGCAACACAGACCTGTGACCAATTATCGAGTATCGGTGCACATCGTTCCGCGCCGAGGCATTCTCGATCCTCAGGGAAAGGCGGTTGCGCACGCACTCCATTCACTCGGCTTTTCGACCGTGCACGAGGTTCACGTCGGCCGGCACGTCGTGGTCGAAACGGAGGCTGCGTCTGCTTCCGAAGCGCGCAATGATGTCGCGGCGATGTGCGACAAGCTGCTCGCAAATCCCGTAACCGAGGATTTCGAGATCGAATCGGCGGAGAAGACATGAGGTTCGGTATCGTGACATTTCCGGGATCGAACTGTGATTACGACACACTCAGGGGATTGGTCGATGTCGTCGGCGCGGAAGCGCAGTATCTGTGGCACAAGGACCACGATCTCGCTGGTGTCGACGTTGTCGTGCTGCCCGGTGGATTCAGCTACGGCGACTACCTGCGGGTCGGAGCGATCGCGCGATTCAGTCCGATCATGACCGAGGTAATTGCACATGCGCGCCGCGGAGGTCCGGTGATCTGCATCTGCAACGGATTCCAGATCGCCTGCGAGGCTGGTTTGCTTCCCGGATCACTGCTCAGAAACGACAACCTCCAGTTCGTATCAGCTCCCGTGATTCTTCGCGTCGAGAATAACGACACGATGTTCACGTCCGATTATGAGAAGGGTCAGCTGATTCGCATGCCAGTCGCACACGGAGATGGGCGATACACCGCCGACGAGTCTGTGCTTGATAGGCTGGAACATTCGAATCAGGTGGTTTTCCGGTACGTGGACACAAACGGCAACGCTACTCCGGCGGCGAATCCGAACGGATCTATGCGCAATATCGCGGGAATTGTGAACGGCGGACGGAATGTCATTGGGTTGATGCCGCATCCTGAGCGTGCGATGGACGAGCGCCTGGGATCATGCGACGGCGTCGCGCTTTTCGAATCCGTCCTGGCAGTAGCGAAGGTATAGGATGGCCACTCCTCAGCCTCGTCCCGGCGATCCGCCGATCACCGCGGAGCTGATCGCGGAGCACGGGCTCACCGAAGAAGAGTATGATCGGCTGCTGGCGATGCTTGGGCGAACGCCGACGTTCACCGAGCTGGGAATCGTCAGCGCGCTGTGGAGCGAGCACTGCTCCTACAAACATTCACGTCGACTGCTGACGCAGCTGCCGACCACGGCGCCTTACGTGCTTCAGGGACCCGGTGAAAATGCCGGAGTGATTTCCATAGGCGATGGATTCGCCGTTGCATTCAAGATCGAATCGCACAACCACCCATCCGCGGTCGAGCCGTATCAGGGCGCGGCAACCGGCGTCGGCGGAATTCTTCGCGACGTGTTCACGATGGGTGCCCGACCGATCGCGCTGCTCAATTCGCTGCGCTTCGGATCGCTGGAGAGCGCGCGCGTGCGGTATCTCTTCGCCGGCGTCGTCAAGGGTATTGGTGATTACGGAAACTGTGTAGGTATCCCTACCGTCGCCGGGGAAATCGTTTTCGATGACTCTTACGAAGCAAACCCACTCGTGAACGCAATGTGCGTCGGCCTGATGCACGAGAATGAGCTGATACGCGCGCGTGCAGAGGGGATCGGGAATCCGATAATGGCGGTCGGTGCCCGCACGGGCCGCGATGGAATTCACGGTGCGTCGTTCGCGTCCGAGGATCTCTCAGCCGCGAGCGACGCGAAGCGCCCGCGCGTCCAGGTCGGCGATCCGTTTACGGAAAAGCTTCTCCTCGAGGCGAGCCTCGAGCTGATCCGGAGCGGCGCGATTGTCGCGATTCAGGACATGGGTGCTGCCGGCCTCACATCATCGTCTGCGGAGATGGCTGAGCGCGGTGACGCCGGCGTGGTGATCGATATGACCAGAGTGCCTGTGCGCGAGAGTGGGATGACGCCATACGAAATCCTTCTCAGCGAATCGCAGGAGCGGATGCTCGTCGTCGCGCGTCGCGGCCGCGAGGCCGATGTGCGTGCGATCCTGTCAAAATGGGATCTTGAAGCTGAAGTAATTGGCGAAGTGATCTCGGAGCCAGTGTATCGCGTGGTGGAAGGCGATCGTGTAGTGGCGGAGTTTCCCGGATCACGGCTGGTCACGGATTGTCCGCGATACTCTCCGCCTGCGGCTGAGAGTCCGTCGATCAAATCGCTCCGCGAGACGAATGTCGCCGTGATTCCTGAGCTTCCCGACGAAGACGATCCCGCATGGACACTCGCTACCCTGCTCTCATCTCCGACAATCGCGAGCAAAGCGTGGGCGTATCGTCAGTACGATTCGACCGTTCGCACCAACACCGTGATCGGGCCGGGCGGTGACGCCGCGGTGTTACGAGTGCGCGGATCATCGAAAGCCATCGCAGTCAAAACAGATTGCAACGGCCGCTACGTTTATCTCGAGCCGAGGGCTGGAGCGCAGATCGCTGTTGCCGAGGCTGCTCGAAACGTCGCGTGCACCGGCGCTCGGCCAATGGCGATTACGAATTGCCTCAACTTCGGGAATCCTCGACGGCCAGAGGTGTTTTATCAATTAAGTGAAGCGATCGCCGGAATGGGCGAGGCGTGCAGAGTTCTGGGAACACCCGTCACGGGCGGCAACGTTTCATTGTACAACGAGAGTCCCGGTCGATCGGTGTATCCTACTCCAGTCGTCGGGATGATCGGAGTTCTGGAATCCGTCGACCACGCGACTCCCTCGCGATTCCAGCAGCCGGGCGACGCGCTCGTTCTGCTCGGTGAATGTTCGGCGGAGCTGGGTGGAAGCGAGTATCTAGCCACGATTCATAGAGTGGTCGCAGGATCACCGCCGCGATGCAATTTGGAAATGGAGAAGAACACGATCGACGCACTGCTCGAATCAATAGGCGAAGGTCTCGTTGAATCCGCGCACGATTGCAGCGATGGGGGCTTCGCGGTCGCGGCTGCCGAATGCTGCATCAGCGACCGGAATCGCGAGCTCGGGGCTGTCATCGATCTTTCATCTTTTGTCGGCATTCCGAGCCGTGCTCTCTTGTTCGGCGAGACACAGGGGCGATTTATCGTCAGCACTCACCAGGCAGCAAATGTCATTGCTGTCGCGAACAAGCACGGCGTCAAGGCAACGGAGATCGGTCGAGTCGCAGCTGCATCGTCCGGGCTCACGATCGAATACCCGGAAGGCATTCTGCACGCGGATGTCGCGCCACTTTCAGACGCGTATCACAATGCAATCCCCCGACTGATGGCGCGACCGGCGCAGGCTGCAGTCACCGTCGAAGATCCCGAGCTGGTAGGGGCCTGACCAATGTGCGGCATCGTCGGGATCTACGGGCACGAGTCAGCCGCTGAAGCTGCGCGGCTCGGATTGTACGCGCTACAGCATCGCGGACAGGAATCCGCAGGAATCGTCTCGCTCGACGACAAACTCGGCGCTCGCGCCGTCAAGACAATGGGGCTCGTATCCGATGGTATCTCCGCGGCCGCGAGCAGTGCGCTGACCGGAGCGATGGCGATCGGACACACGCGTTATAGCACCGCAGGGTCGACGACGATCGAGAATGCGCAGCCGGTGCTGGCGCGTGTACGAGACGGACATGTGGCGCTGGCGCACAACGGCAACCTGACAAACGCCACCGAGCTTCGGCGCGAGCTGGAGGATACGGGCGCGATTTTCACATCAACGATGGATTCGGAAGTCCTCGTCCATCGAATCGCACGCTCACAGTCTCCGGATCCCGAAGGCAGACTCGCCGACGCGCTTCAGGGCGTCGAAGGCGCGTACTCTCTCGTTGTGATGATCGGCGACACGCTGCTTGCCGCGCGCGATCCCAGAGGATGGCGGCCACTCGTAATGGGCAAGATCGGCGACGCATCGGTTTTCGCGTCCGAGTCCTGCGCACTCGATATCATCGGAGCGACCGCTGTTCGCGAAGTCGATCGCGGAGAAATCGTCGCGGTCGATCGAAACGGAATTCGGTCAACGCATCCATTGCCGGAAAAGGAATCCCGGAAGTGCGTTTTCGAGTACGTCTATTTCGCGCGCCCCGACAGCAGAGTGTTCGGTGGCTCAGTCGACCGAGCGCGGCGCGAGCTGGGCCGACGACTCGCACGCGAATGCCCTGCACCAGGGGCCGATCTGGTGTTCAGCGTTCCAGACTCGTCCAACTCCGCTGCGCTCGGGTTTGCAGAGGAATCAAAGTTGCCATTCGAGCTGGCCCTGATTCGCAACCATTATGTTGGGCGGACGTTCATTCAGCCGACCCAGGCCGGTCGCGACGCGAAGGTGAAGGTGAAATACAACGCAGTGACAGAAGTGCTTGACGGGAAGAGCGTAGTGATGGTCGATGATTCGATCGTGCGCGGAACCACTACTCGCGGACTCGTATCGATGGTGCGCGCAGCAGGCGCACGTGAAGTACACATGCGAGTGAGCTCCGCACCAATTACCGGCCCGTGCTACTATGGCATCGACACCCCGAACCGCGATGAGCTCATAGCCGCAAACCTGACGGTCGACGAGATTGCGGAAACTCTCGGCGTCGATTCACTGGGATACCTGTCGTTACAGGGAATGCTGGAATCAGTACCGGGTGGTCCCGAGGGCTTCTGTCATGCCTGCTTCTCGGGCGACTACGCAACGCCTCCCCCGACCGACCCGCAGAAGCTCCGCTTCGGCTGCGGCTGCTGACCGTGGCCCAGTCCGTTTTCTTCTTCGGCAATGGCAAGGCCGAAGGGACGCGGGACATGACAGACGTACTCGGCGGCAAGGGCGCCAACCTCGCCGAGATGACGAATCTCGGCGTGCCTGTCCCACCAGGATTCACTATCGCTTGCGCGGAGTGCGTCGCGTATCTCAGGGACGGCAACTACTCCGATCGACTCCGTGTCGAAGTCGAGGGCAATCTCGACCGGCTCGAGAAAGTCACCGGAAAGCGGCTTGGCGCTCCTGTCAGTCCGCTTCTTGTTTCGGTGCGATCCGGTGCGCGAGTGTCGATGCCCGGAATGATGGAAACGATTCTCAATCTTGGTCTCAACGATCGGTCGGTAGTCGGTCTCGCGCGTGAAAGCGGCGATGCGCGATTCGCATACGATTCCTACCGCCGATTCATCGAGATGTACGGTGAGGTCGTGCTTGGAGTGCCGGCGCCGGCGTTTGAGCATCTATTGAAGGCTAAACGCATGACTAGCGGCGCGGTGACGGACGCAAACCTCAACGAAGACGCCCTTCGCAATCTTGTCGAGGAGTATAAACGGGTGGTGAAGTCTTTCACCGGCAGCGACTTCCCGACGAATCCGACCACGCAGCTCTGGGGCGCCATCCAAGCTGTCTGGCGGTCGTGGACGCTTCGTAAGGCGCGTGACTATCGTCGCGTCAATGGGATCCCCGAGGACCTTGGGACAGCTGTAAGTGTAGTTGCCATGGTGTTCGGAAATCTTGGTGACGATTCCGGAACCGGCGTCGCATTTACGCGCGATCCCTCAACAGGCGAGAAGCGCTTCTATGGCGAGTTTCTCGTGAACGCTCAAGGGGAAGACGTCGTTGCGGGCACTAGGACGCCGCTCGCAATCGATGAAATGGCTCAACGGCTTCCCGAGGCGTACAACGAGCTGCTCGAAACCCAGGATCGACTCGAGAAGCATTACGCGGATATGCAGGATCTCGAGTTCACGGTCGAGCGTGGGAAACTCTTCCTTTTACAGACGCGTACTGGAAAGCGCACTGCTGCGGCCGCGGTGCGTATCGCGCGTGACATGGTCAACGAGGGGTTGATCGAGCGTGAAGAAGCAGTGCGACGCGTTCCGGCCGATCATCTGGATCAGCTTCTGCATCCGATAATCGATCCATCCGTGCGCGCTGACCCATTGTGTGTCGGACTCCCGGCGAGCCCGGGAGCCGCGAGTGGAATCGCGGTATTCGATCCGGACACTGCGGAACACAGAGCAGCAAATGGGGACGCCGTGATTCTCGTCCGAGACGAGACGACTCCCGAGGACTTCCATGGAATCGTAGCCGCGCGGGCGGTGTTGACTGCGCGCGGTGGCATGACAAGTCACGCAGCAGTCGTCGCACGCGGCATGGGTAAGTGCGCAGTGGTCGGATGCAAGGACATCGAGGTAGATGTCGAGCATCGCCAGTTCAGCGTGAATGGAACGCACGTGAGAGAAGGTGAATGGCTCACGGTCGACGGCGCCACCGGCCGAATCTTCAGTGGCAATCTTCCAACCGTACCGAGCGAGATCGTGCGGGTAACGACCGGCGGCCTGCGGGCGTCGCAAGCACCGGTTTACCAGTCGTATTCCGAGCTGCTGGGATGGGCGGACGAGGTGCGATCGCTGGGAGTTCGAGCGAACGCTGATACCCCTCACGACGCGAAGATCGCGCGCGGATTCGGTGCGGAAGGAATCGGGCTTTGCCGAACCGAGCACATGTTCTTCGAGGGCGATCGCATCACCGCGATGCGCGAGATGATCGTCGCTCGCGACGAAAGCGGAAGGCGCCGGGCACTGGCGAAACTGCTGCCGATGCAGCGAGCAGACTTCGAGGGAATCTTCGAAGCAATGAGCGGGTTGCCCGTGACGATTCGATTGCTCGATCCCCCGCTCCACGAATTTCTTCCGCACGGCGGCGAGGAAAGCAAGCTGCTCGCGCGCACACTCGACATCTCGCGGCCAGAGCTTGCGCGCATCGTCGAGTCACTGCGTGAAACGAACCCGATGCTCGGGCATCGAGGATGCCGGCTGGGAATCACATTCCCGGAGATAACGGAGATGCAGGGACACGCTATCTTCGAGGCCGCAGTTCGCGCGATACAGCGCGGAATCGACGTGAGGCCTGAGATCATGATTCCCCTGGTGGCAACGGCAGCTGAGTTCGAGAATCAGCGCGCAATTCTCCAGGGTGTCGCCGATGAGATGGTCGGTGTCATTGGGGAGAAGGTGCATTTCCTCGTCGGTACGATGATCGAGCTGCCGCGAGCGGCGCTCACCGCAGCTGAAATCGCGAAGACGGCGCAATTCTTCTCGTTCGGCACCAACGATCTGACGCAGACTACGTTCGGGTTGAGCCGCGACGATGCGGGACGCTTTCTGCCTTCGTACCTCGAGCGCCGCATCTTTTCCGATGATCCGTTCCGTGTTCTCGACGAAGCCGGCGTCGGCCGACTTCTTCGAATAGCAGTAGAAGACGGGAGATCGACACGCCCGGACCTTAAAGTCGGGATCTGCGGCGAGCATGGAGGCGATCCTCACTCCATAGCGTTCTGTCACGACGTTGGCTTCGATTACGTGTCCTGCTCACCATTCCGCGTTCCAGTCGCTAGACTTGCAGCCGCTCATGCCTCCCTACGCGCAGCGTAGCAATCTCGCTCGGGCACTCGATGTCGTGCCTGCCGCTCCGCTACCGGCAGGCGTCCCCACGTTTCCGCGGCCTCTACGAATTGCGCTCGTAACCGAGTACTACTACCCCCACCTCGGCGGCATTTGCGAACATGTGCACTTCTTCGCCCGCGAAGCCCGTCGGCTTGGTCATCACGTGGACATCATCACCTCCAACATGACCGGTGCCAGCCCCGAGCCGCACGTGATTCGAGTTGGATACAGTCAGACCATCTGGGCCAACGGCTCGCAAGGGAGAATAGCCGTCGGCTTTTCGCTGCGGAAAAAGCTTCGTCAGATCCTGAGGCGAGGAGACTATGACATCGTTCACGTTCACTCGCCTTTGAGCCCGTCGCTATGCCTCATCGCCATCGATGAAGCGTTATGCCCGGTCGTCGGAACGTTTCACACGTACTTCGAGCGGTCGCGGCTCTACGCGCTGACTAAACGGATTCTTCAGAAGAAGCTCGAGTCGATGAGCGCGGTGATCGCCGTTTCGCACTCCACAACCGTTGCGCTCAATCGCTACTTCGAGGCGAACTGGACGATCATTCCGAACGGGATCGATCTCGATCTTTTTCATCCTGACTCGCCGCCGCCTCCCGGAATTTCACGCGACGTACCGTCGATTCTGTTCCTCGGGCGATTCGATCCTCGTAACGGGCTCGCGACGCTGATCGAGGCATTCAGGAAAGTCCGCAGCAAAAAGCGAGAAGCGCAGCTCGTCGTTGTCGGCGACGGGCCCATGCGGAAGCACTATTACAAGATCGCGGGCGGGGACAAGGACATAAACTTCGTCGGCGCGGTGCTCAACTCGCGTCCCAGCTACTACGCGCACAGCGCGATGTACGCCTGTCCGACGACCAAAGCGTCGTTCGGCATAACGCTCCTCGAGTCGATGGCCTGCGAGACGCCAGTCGTCTGCTCTGACATCCTTGGCTTTCAGGACGTGGTAAAGAACGAGCGCGAAGCGCTCATGTTCCCGCGCGGTGACAAGGAAGCACTTGCTGATGCGCTCGTACGCCTGCTCGATGACGAGACATTGCGCGCGAGGCTTGGAAAAACGGGCCGGCAGGTGGCACAGCAGTATGGCTGGCCGTTAGTAACTGAAGCAGTCCTCGACGTGTATACCGGCGTCCTGGGAGTGTCGAGAATCTAGAATGCTGATTCAGGCGGGGATCGGGATTGGATTGCTTGGCGCGGCAATTCACGGAGCATTCTACCGGAACAGCTTTTTCTTCGGACCAGTGATGGGACGGCTGCCAACGTCGAAGCGAGAAGTTGCGCTGACATTCGACGATGGTCCGAATCCGGATGCCACGCCCCGAATACTCGACGTCCTGGGGGAGCTGGGAGTGAGAGCAACGTTCTTCACTCTTGGCAGACACGCGGAGCAGTGGCCGCAATTGGTTCATCGCGTAGAAGCCGAGGGCCATCAGCTGGGGAATCACGGCTACTTTCACCGCAAGCTTCACCTCAAATCGCCTTTTTACGTGAAGCGCGATCTGCGTCTTGGCAAACGGGCGATCGAGCGGGCGGGAGCCAGGTCACCGGAGTTCTTCAGAGCGCCCCACGGTTACAGGAATCCGTGGGTATCCGCGATTGCAAGCTCACTGGGCGAGCGAACCATCGGCTGGTCGCTTGGCGTGTGGGACAGCGACAGACCGGGCGTACACGAGATCGTAAAGCGAACGATGGACGGCGTAAAGCCCGGATCGATTGTGCTTCTACACGACGGCGATGGCTACAACCCTGGCGGAGACCGAACTCAAACGGCCGACGCGTTACCCGAGATCATCACCGGGCTGCGTCAGCGCGGCTACACGTTCGCCACGCTTCCTGCGAGTTAAGAGGCGGCTCGAAGAAAAGCCAGAAACTCTGCCGGACTTCGCGTGAGGCCCGCGAGCGTGCGGACTGTCTTACCTCGAGAATCGACGATTGCATAGAGCGGCAGCGCGACCGTCCCGAACTGTTGCTCCTGAAATTGCTGCTGCTGCGTGTACACCGCCCCATCACCGTCAGTGTAGAGACGGCTCAGAACGAAGTTGCCGAGCGCGGCAGATACGTCTGGACGAGAAAGAATCCGCGTCTCCATCCACCGGCAGTTGGTGCACGTATAGCCGGTGAAATCGATGAGAACGAATCGACCCGTCCGCTCCGCTTCGGCGAGCGCGGCGGAATGATCGTTCAGAATCCAGCGGACGTCAGCAGACTCCGGGTGCGCGACTGGTGCGTTCAGATCAGGTGGCAGAAATGCTTCGAGCTCGCCGAGGCTTCGGCCGCGCAATCCCGGTACGAGCCAGACTGCGGCGAGGCCTAGAGCTGCGATCGTGGCCAGACGCGGAATCGTCGGCCTTTTCTCGCCGGTTCGGAAAAGCGGGCTCGCAATGATCACGACGCCGATTACCGCGAGCGCGAACCAGATGAGGATTATCGTTTCGCGCGAGAGAACTCCTGTTCGCCACACCAGATCGGCGTTCGAAAAGAACTTGACCGCGGCGCCGAGCTCGGCGAGCGCGACAAGCACGACAATCGATCGCATTCCTCTGCGGTATCGCGGCCAGCGCTCGGTGAGTTGCGGTATCAGGCTAAGGAGTATGAATGGCGCCGCGAACACGCTCGAGAATACGAGCATCCCGGCGGCAGGTGCGTGCCATTCGCCCCGCGCGGCCGCCACGAGCAATGGTCCGGCGAATGGTACCGTGCATGTGAACGACGCGATCGAGAACGCAACGCCCATTAGGAATCCACCGAACACGCTGCCGGCGCGAGCGCGCGCGGCGCGATCACTCTTCTCGAGGGCTGCGCGCGCGAAAGGTATCGAGATCTCATATGCGCCGAGCAGGCCCAGCGCGAACGCGACAAATGAGATTCCGATGATGAGATTCGTCCATGGATTCGCTGCGAGTCTTGCTATCCCAGTGGCGCCGATGAGGACGGCGAGTCCGACGCCAGCAGCGGTGAACGTCGCAACAATACCGAGCGCGAATGCGAGAGCTTCCCTGAGCGCGGAGCCGCGTCGCCTGCTCGATGCGGAGAAGTACGCCATCGAGATCGGGACCATCGGCAGCACGCACGGAGTAAGGAGCGCAAGAGCGCCTGCGCCCGCTGCGACCCAGAAGAACGCGGCGTTCACTGTACCGATGCCTTCAGAGGAAGCGTCAGCGTTTCCGTTCGCGCCGGCAGACAAACCTTGTCAGTGCATGCCTGGTAGCGAACACGAACTGTCACGACTCCTCCCGCAGGGTCTACCCCGTCAGCGACGTCAACGGGGATGCGGAACTCGGGAGTACCGTCGTAGGTCTCGGTTTCGATGCCGAAGTTCTTGTCGAAGCCCTTGGTCGGCTGCGGCGCGTTGACGGCTGGAGAAAGAGCGAAGGGAGGGGCCGGATCCAGTTGCACTTTCATCGGGACCGGTCCGCCACTGGTCTGAGTGATGGAGTAAACGTGCCAACCCGGGTTTATCGACGCGCGAAGTACGACGCTGCGGAGCGTGCCATCGGGATTCGTTGCAGCGCTGTCCGCCCGAACCGACCAGACGACCGGCCGGTTCGAGACTGAGGCTGCTTCCTTGCCGCCGCATGCGGCGAGCAGGACGAGAAGAGCTGCGCGGGTGGCGTGCATTGCACGACAATATAAGGAAAGGAACGAGGGCCGTGCCGTGTCCGGACGTTGCGGAATGGAACCGTCAGGGAAAGCAAACGACTACCGTTGAGGCCGGTCGTGCGAAGAATATCTTTGTTTTACATGGTGTTAGGTGGATTGCAACTGCCGGATAGGTTCGGTGGAACATGGCGAGCTTCAGTGCTCCTTGCTGTGGCTTGGGCCACCGCATCCTGTCACACTCACCCGCTGGACCCCGAACCCACGCCGTCGCTCCCATCTCTTATCGAAGAATGCGAGACGAACACGGCTCGTGTATGCGGGACTTGGGGGCTGATTCCGGGCACGTTGACTTACTCAGCGACCTGGACCAATGGCTCCAGGGCAATAATCACTGTTGTCCAGCTCGATGAGCGCGCGGTGGTCTTCAGACGCAGGGATACTTCGGGGCCAACGAGCGACATGGTCGCGCGATACGTTGCTATTCCTGATGGGAATACCGTGCAGCGTGGTCAAGTGAGGTGGACGACAGGGGGTCTTACGTTTTTCGGGATCTGGGAGGCGGAGTGGTGACGTTGAAAAGCAAAGCAAAGCCGCCCTCGGGC
>DATBRZ010000004.1:0-6414 GCA_036560025.1 Gemmatimonadaceae bacterium
CTCCAGAGCTTGGGGTAAAGCGCCTTCAGTTATTGAAGGAAACATTTCCAAAATTGTCTCGTCCCGTCGCCGTGCTTTGGAATCCGGACTACGTCGGCATGGCAGCCCGATTTCGGCAAGCTCAAGGAACCGCGCCGGCAGTCGGCATCGGCATACGCTCCGTGGAGGTACGCGACTCAGGCGAATTGGAGCGGGCACTTGAGACCATGGATCGAGAGCGCCCAGACGCACTTCTCATATTGGCCGACCCTCTCACCACGAGCCAGCGCCTTCGGATCGTCGAATTCGCTGCACAGGAGCGACTTCCGGCAATGTACGAATTAAGCCAATTTGTAGATGCTGGGGGGCTGATGTCCTACGGGCCGAACAGCGACACGGTCGTGAGCCGCGCAGCGATCTATGTAGACAAGATCCTTAAAGGCGCAAAACCAGCCGATCTTCCAATCGAGCAGCCGGCCAAGTTCGAGTTGGTGATCAACCTCCGGTCAGCCAAGGCGCTCGGAATTGCGATTCCTCAGTCGATCCTATTGCAGGCGGACAGGGTAATCCAATAGATTTCGTTCGAATTCAGAGACCCGTGTCGCGAGGGTCCGGTCTTGGTCGTTCGAACCGAATCAATGTAAAAAAAGAACCGATGGCGCTTGGCGTCTGCGCCACCCGATTCGATTGTCACCTTATCGCTAGCGCGACTCAGTGTTGGCGATAGCCGTTATTGCCCGCGCTCGTTCGCGCGTCGATGGTCATCTCGCCTGCCGTGATTTCCGCTTTGCCTAGGTTTGCTCACCTATGTCGTCGCTCGCATGGCGACACGTCCGCTCGACAGGCTCGCGCGCGCGGCGACTGCGCTCGGCGGCGACATCAATCAGCCTCCATTGCCGGAGACTGGTCCCTCCGAAGTGCGCGATGCGGCCGCTGCCTTCAACGTGATGCAGTCGCGCATTCGCAGCTACGTCGAGGAACGAACCGAAATGCTGGCCGCGATCGCACACGATCTGCAGACGCCACTGACGCGTTTGCGGCTGCGGCTGGAAAAAGTCGCAGACGAAAACTTGCGCGACAAGTTGGTCGCCGACCTGGCCGCGATGCAGGGGATGATTCGCGAAGGTCTGGACCTCGCAACGAGCCTCGATACCGGCGGCATGATGCAACGCGTCGATTTGGACTCGTTGCTCTCCAGCGTTTGCGCCGATGCCGTCGATGCTGGACAGGATGTCACGCTAAACGGTCAGACGCGCGTTTCGATACTCGCTATTCCGATCGCCCTGCAACGGTGTCTTGCCAATCTCATCGACAACGCAGTGAAATACGGCGGGTATGCGCGCGTGACGTCGGCGCGTGAAGGAAACAAGGCCGTGATTCGCGTGAGCGACGGCGGCCCGGGAATACCCGAAGCGCAAATGGAAAACGTCTTCGACCCGTTCTATCGCATCGAGACGTCGCGGTCTCGCGAGACGGGCGGAACTGGGCTTGGACTGACGATCGCTCGCAATATTGCGCGCAAGCACGGCGGTACACTGGTTCTGCGCAACGCGATCGGCGGCGGTTTGGAATGCACGTTGACGCTACCGCTCAATGGCTCAGAATCAAACTTAGGTCGACGGTGATCGGACCGAACCCTTGTCACGAGCGCCCGCTAGGCGGTCGCTGAGATGCGACGCACCATTGACAAGAGAAATCGCACCTGCTAAACGCGCAGCAAATCGACCCGTCGAAACGATGTCTTATCCAATTCTGTTGAGGAATTCGCAGATATCAAAGGGGGGCTCATGAAACGAGGTGGATGGTGGATGCGGGTGATTCTGGCGGCCGTGTTGGCTGCCGTGACGATCCCTAGCTTCGCGCAGCAGAAGAAACTGGTCCTCTGGACGCACTGGGATCAGAACCCCGAATTCAACAAGTGGTACGAGACCAAAGGGAAAGAGTTCGCCAAGAAGACCGGCTACGAGGTCGAGGTTGTCACCATCCCGTACCAGGGATACGAGGCCAAGTATCTGGCGGCTCTCATGGCCAAGAGCAGCGCGCCCGACATTTTCATGGGGATGACGCATCAGTGGTGCGGCCAGTACGATTTCTGCGACAAGATGCCCGCCGATCTCGCGAAGACCTACGACGAGAATCTTCCGAAGTACATGGTCGAGGTCGGCAAGTGGAAGGGCGTGCGCTACGGGATCCCGATCGAGCACGGAAACTTCCAGCAGATGTACATCAACGTCGACATGTTCAAGAAGGCCGGCCTCAATCCGGACGATCCGCCCAAGACCTTCGACGTTTGGCGGGCGGATCTGAAGAAACTGACGATTGCCGATCCCAAGGGGGGTGAGCCGACGCAGGTAGGGTTCGCGATCCGCAGCAAGGGCGCTCCGGTGGGGATCACGGACAAGTTCCTCCCGTTTGCGCACGCCTGGGGCGCACGGATGTTGAGCCCGGATATGGACAAGGCCACCGGTTATGCCAATAGCCCGCAGATGGTGGCGGCGCTCACGTTCTTTGGCGATCTCGTCAACAAGGACAAGGTGGCGAGCCTTGCGTTTGGCAATCCCGAAGATGCCTTCGGCCAGAAGCGGGCCGCCATCATCTTCCGCGAATCGTGGTTCTTCGGCTGGCTCAAGAAGAACGCACCCGACTTGAACTTCAAGGTGTACGCACTGCCCTGCGAAAAGGTTTGCCCCGGTGCGGGGGCGCTGTTCCCGTGGACGGACCTGGTCTACAAGAACAGCCCGAACAAGCAAGTGGCGTGGGAGTTCATGCGGTTCATCAGCAATCCCAAGGACGACATGGACCATCATCAATTGCAGGGGATACTCCCCGTGTGGACGGCGAACCTCGATAGCGAGTACGTGAAGTCACGGCCCGACTATCAGTCCACGAAAGACATGCTGGCCCAGCAGGTACCGCCGACGTACTTCCATCCCAAATCGAACGAGTTGGCTACCGCTTTCGGCGAGGCCGTGGTAGGCGTCCTGTTCGGCAAAGGACAGCCGAAGCCGTTGCTGGATGAAGCTGCCGCCAAGATGGATCGCATCCTCAAGGACTAGCAGTTCCGAGGCGCTCCTAACCCATCCGCCCAGGAAATTGTCGCGTGGCGGATGAGATTCACTTTTGAGAGCGGGTGTATGGCGCTGGGTTGATCTGACCACATCGCCGTATACCTTTTCGGGGATTTCTGACTGCTATGCGCCAATGGCTTCGCATCGCGTTCCCCAGGAATTACCTCGATCGCCGGAAACGTGCAGGGTTCTTGTTCGTCCTTCCCGCGCTGGTGTTCTTCGGTTCCGTCTTCATCCTCCCGCTCGCGCAGTCGATCCTGTATTCGTTCTACAAGATCGCCCCGGGCGGAGCGAAGGAGTTCGTCGGCCTGCGCCTTTATGAAAAGGTGCTCACCGACTCCGGGTTCTGGACTGCCGTCGGGAACACCGTCCAACTCCTGCTGCTCTCCGTGCCCGCGACGGTCGTCCTTGCGCTCGCGGTCGCACTCGGCCTCAACCGGATCACCAATCTCAAGTGGCGCAACGTCTGGGCGTCGATGTATTTCCTGCCCTTTGCCACCTCGCTGGTCGCCGCCGCGCTCATCTGGCAATGGATCTACGACCCGGTCTACGGTTTTCTCAACTACGCACTGTCGTTCGTCGGCATTCCGCCTCAGAAGTGGCTGCAGAGTCTGTCGCAGGTGCTCCCGGCCATCGCTGTCGTGAGTGTCTGGGTGCGGATCGGTTTCGACACGATGATCTTCCTGGCCGCGCTGCAATCGATCCCGGAGGAGTATTACGAGGCGGCCAACATCGACGGCGCCAGTGCCGTACAGCGACTGCGGTACATCACGCTGCCGCTACTCAACCCGCAGATCATCATGGTCTGCATTCTCGAGCTCATATTCAATTTCAAGATATTCGATCAGGTGTACGCCACGACCCAAGGAGGTCCCGCGGGCGCGAGCCAGACGATCATCATGCTGTTGTACGACACGGCGTTCAAATTCTTCCGCTTCGGCGACGCCTCGGTCATCGCGGTGTTCGTCTTCGTCACGCTGATGGCGGTGACCTTGCTGCAGTGGCGATTCTTCCGAAAACCCGTCGAGTATTGAAAGAGCCTACGGTCTTCGCGACCCTATGAGCGCGAACGCGCCCTCGATCGAATCGGCTTCGCGCGAAACGCGCGCCATCACGCGGGTGCACGTCCGCTGGCTGATCATGCTCGCGGTCGCTTGCGGGGCGATCATCGTCTTCTTCCCGTTCTTCTGGATGGCGGTCACGTCGCTCAAGACCGCTCCGGAGATCCAGCGCGTGCCGCTGCAGATCGCCCCCGACCACTGGCTCAACTTCAGCAATTACGTCGAAGTCTTCAAGCGCGAGCCCTTCCTGCGCTATCTGCTGAACAGCACGATCGTCTCTTCGATTGCTGCTGTGAGCAGCGTCGTAGTCTCGTCGCTGGCGGGCTTCGGATTTGCCAAATATCACTTCCCCGGACGGGACGTCTTCTTCCTCGCCGTCGTCGGCATCCTCATGGTCCCCTTCCAGTCGGTCGTGGTGCCGCTGTACGTCTGGATGAACGACCTCGGGCTGCTCGATACCTACATGGGCATCGTGGCTCCGGACCTGGTCAGCGTCTTCGGCGTCTTCCTGATGCGTCAGGCCATCGAAGTGATTCCCAACGATTACATCGACGCGGCCCGCATAGACGGCGCCAGCGAGCTCCGAATCTTCTTCTTGGTGATTCTGCCGTCGGTGAAGCCCGCCATCGCAACCCTGCTGATCATCAAGTTCATGTGGAGCTGGAATGAGTTCTTCTGGCCGATCGTGGTGATCAACAGTCCCCAGATGAAGGTAGTCACCATGGGGCTAATGAGCTTCACCAACATGTATTACATCGAATACAACCTCCTCACCGCGGCTGCGGTGATCAGCATCCTGCCCATCCTGCTCATCTTTATCACGCTGCAGCGCTGGGTGATCCAAGCCGTCGTGATGAGTGGCCTAAAGGGCTGAAGAGGGTCTGTGCGTGAACGCCCTGACGTCGCAGGATGAAGCTGCGAGCCCTGCGACTTGAGATATCGGCTGACACTCCGAACGGACGTTGTACTACAGAGCCAATGCTCGATGATGAGCGAGAATTTTTTGCGAAGGCGGTCGAGGACTAAGAATGCAAAAACGAGACGGCCCGAAGCTATGACGCCGTCGGAGCGATCATCGAGCGCTTGACGGCCCTTTAGCGAAGAACTTCCAGGCCGTGGAGCCGGGCAGCTTTTCGGTAGATGTCGCGGTCCACTTCGGCCAACAACTCATGGAATGCATGGCGCCGCATCTGCGGCGTGCACTCAATCAAAGAAAGGAATTTCACTTATGAAACTGAACGCAGTTATGGTTCGCTACATTGTGAACGACGTCGACGATGCCATCGCGTTCTACACCAAACACTTGGGGTTTCGAGTCTCCGCCCAGTCGGGTCCGTACTTTGCAATTCTCACGCGAGATAATTTTCAGCTCGTGTTGAGTCCACCCAAAGGACCGGGCGGAGGATCGCAACCAATGCCGGACGGCCGCAAACCTGAGCCGGGTGGTTGGAATCGGATTATTGTGCAAAGCGGCAACCTTGAGGGCGATATTGAAGTCCTGAAGAAAGCCGGTGTTGAATTTCGAAACGACATTGTCGCTGGACCGGGTGGCCGGCAGATTCTGCTTGAGGACCCATCCGGCAACCCGGTGGAGCTATTTCAGCCCGCACCCGACAGCGCGAAGTAGTGCAAGCCGTGGAGAACTTCGGATCTGTGAATTCGCAGCCTTGCGAGTTCGCTAAACGGGCGTGCTGTCAGAGTGCAAGACTCGCGAGTCTTGGGAATTGAATCTTCCCAAAAGCCGGTGAACCGCTCCGAGCGATTCGAATTTTGTCGTAAACCGAGCGGAATGTTGGCCGAGTCAATGCGCTTAGACTGCGAGCGCATTGTTGACTCCGGCCTCGGCTCAATCTCGATGGAGACGTGACATGGTGAAGCCAGCAAAGAATACGATTTGCCTTTGGTACGATCGCGACGCCGAGGACGCGGCGCGGTTTTACGCCAAGACCTTTCCCGATTCTTCCGTCGGCGCGGTGCACCGCGCACCGGGAGACTTTCCGTCGGGGAAGAAAGGGGATGTGTTGACCGTCGAGTTCACGGTGATGGGCGTTCCGTGCCTCGGGCTCAACGGCGGACCCGCATTCAAGCACAACGAAGCATTCTCGTTTCAGGTCGCAACCGCTGACCAAGCGGAAACGGACCGCTACTGGAACGCGATCGTCGGCAACGGCGGCCAAGAGAGCGCGTGCGGCTGGTGCAAGGACAAATGGGGATTGTCCTGGCAGATTACGCCGATCGCCCTGACGCAAGCGATCACCGATCCCAATCCCGCTGCCGCTAAGCGCGCGTTCGATGCGATGATGCAG
>DATBRZ010000005.1:0-4332 GCA_036560025.1 Gemmatimonadaceae bacterium
CCGCGACTGCTGCGGCTGGCACCGTAGTCGCAGGCGGCGTAGCTGAGCAGCCGATTGTGACCGCGACACACAGCAAGGACAACGTTGGTTTTTTCTTCATGGCGATTCAAGGGACGGGGGCATTTCACATTATCATCCATCCCGAGGTCGACGTACACAAGGCCGCGTGCGCGCCGCCAAAGCGCGACGCCGCGACCGGTGGCTCAGCTACTCCTGCAATCGCATCCATAGACGAAAGCATGAATCGGAAGCTGTATGTCGTGATGGGGATCACGGGCTCCGGAAAGAGCACTGTCGGCGCAGCGTTCGCGCGCGCGATCGGCGTCGATTTCGTCGAGGGTGACGACTATCACCCAGTCGAGAATGTGCGCCGCATGGCTGCTGGAGTCCCGCTCACGGATAATGACCGCGCGGACTGGCTGGGCTCCCTCGCGGATCGAATTCGTCAGTCGAGAAACGCGGGCACCGGACTGGTTCTCACGTGTTCGGCGCTCAAGCGATCGTATCGGGATGTTCTCCGCGCCGCAGCACCTGAGCTGCAATTTGTTCTTCTCAAGGGTTCCCGCGCATTGATCGCAGAGAGGCTCGCCGACCGGCGCGAACATTTTATGCCCGCGTCACTCCTGGACAGTCAGCTCGAGACCCTCGAAGAGCCCGCACTCGACGAACACGCCTGGGTTTACGATGTGAGTGCGTCACCGCAGGAAATCGTCGATGACCTCATGGGGCGCGCAACGCTATGACTGCGGACACTCGTCTTCTTATCTACGCGCTCCTCGCAGTAGTCGCGCTCATCCTGCTGATCGCGCGTTTCAAGCTGCACCCGTTCGTTGCGCTGATTCTCGTATCCATCGCGATGGGTGCGGCGGCCGGAATGCCGCTCGCGGCCGCGGTGAAGGCGTTCCAGGACGGCGTCGGGAGCGTGCTCGGGTTCATTGCAGTGGTTGTCGGACTCGGAACAATGCTCGGAAAGTTGATGGCCGAATCCGGCGCGGCGACGCGGATCGCAGCGACGCTCATCGGTTTGTTCGGTGAGCGCCGCGTGCATTGGGCAGTCATGGTCGTCGCTTTCATCGTCGGGATTCCGGTTTTCTTCCAGGTGGGATTCGTTCTGCTCATTCCGCTCGTGTTCACGATCGCGCGGCGCACCGGAACCTCGCTCGTGAAGATCGGGATCTCACTGGTCGCCGGCTTGTCGGTCGTGCACGGCATGCTGCCGCCGCACCCCGCCGCGATGCTTGCCGTCAACGCATACAATGCCGACGTCGGTCTTACGATTCTCTATGGGATACTTGTCGGACTCCCGACCGCTGCTCTTGGGGGCCCGATCTACGCGACATGGGTCGCACGTCGCATAACGCTTCCGGCCGATAATCCTCTCGCCGCTCAGCTCGGAGGCGAATCGACGCGAGAAACACCGAGCTTCGCCCTCTCGATCTTCACGGTACTGATCCCGGTGATACTGATGGTTCTCGCGAGCCTGGGCGACATGCTACTCGATGAGGCCAGCGGCACGCGCTCGACGCTGCATTTCGTCGGGCAACCGATCGTCGCCTTGCTGTTGGCGCTTCTTTTCTCCTTTTGGTCGTTCGGTCGGGCGCGGCACTTTACGAAGGAGGAAGTGCTGAAGTTCTGTAACGACTGTCTGGCGCCGACGGCAACGATCCTCCTCGTGATCGGTGCCGGCGGGGGTTTCAACGGTGTGCTCGTGCAAAGCGGAGTCGGGCGTGCCATCGCGACGATATCGCTTGGATCTCATACGTCTCCGTTGCTGCTCGCATGGATCGTAGCGGCGCTCATCCGAGTCGCGACCGGATCTGCAACTGTAGCGATGACCACTGCGGCGGGCATCGTCGCTCCCATTGCGCTTGCGACCCCGGGCACGGATGCTCAGCTGCTCGTGCTCGCAACCGGGGCAGGCTCGCTCGTTCTTTCACACGTCAACGACGCAGGCTTCTGGCTCATCAAAGAGTTCTTCAACATGACTGTCCCGCAGACGCTTAAAACGTGGACTGTGGCTGAGACGATCATCGGTGTTGCTGGTTTGGGATTCACGATGCTGTTGAGTCTGGTGGTCTGACTTTTTTTGCTGCACGGAGGTTCCATGTTGGTCGCGATTAGCGCGTGGCAACGGTGGGTCATCACTGCGGGAGTGGTCGGCGTTGTTGCCTGCAGCGAAAAACAGTCATCCGAAGTTCCCGAGCACCCTGCGTTGACCGCGGCCGGATGGATCGACGCCACGGCGACACTCGATCCGGCTACGACACCGATATACGAGGGTGACGCGCCGATGACTTTCGAGTTTCTGAAGGACATGCGCAGGGGTGATCCTCTCACGTTGTCGAAGCTTTCACTAGGTGCGCACAGCGGAACTCACATCGACGCGCCGATGCATTTCGTGCGCGACGGAGCGCCAATAGATAGTGTGCCGCTCGATCCGCTGATCGGTCACGCACGCGTGATCGAGATCGCGGATAGTGTACAGTCGATCGACTCCGCGGAGCTGAACCGGCATCAGTGGCACGGTGCCGAGCGAGTGATCTTCCGAACACGCAGCTCGATGCGTGGCTGGATGAAGTCACCGACATTTCATCGCGACTTCGCCTACATCGCGCCGGACGCCGCGCAGCTGCTTGCCGACGCCGGTGTCAAGCTCGTAGGGGTCGATTACATCTCAGCAGAGAAGTTCGGCGCGCCCGCGCCACTCACGCATCGGATTCTGCTCGGCAAGGGAATCCCGATCGTCGAGGGGTTAGCGCTCGAAGGAGTGCCCGCCGGCGATTACGATCTTGTCGTGCTGCCGATGAAAGTGGCCGGACACGAAGGCGCGCCGGCGCGAGCGGTGATGCGCAAAATGGAACGATAGAACGGGCGAACCGCTTACCGCTCACCAGGGGATTTGCGGCGATCGATAATAATTGATGCCGAGGATGGTCCATCTTGGCGCGTGCGACGGGAGCCGCGATCTGAAGCTCTCCCAGTTTCTCAGGTTCTGAGGAGTCCACGCGACTTCAGCGAGCGCCGGCAGACGCGGCATCGCGAGATACTGCACGGCGGTGATGTTCCGCAGCGACTCCGTCCAGATGGGTGCCTCCACGCCGACTATATGCTCTTCCGTGACACCCTTCATGTATGTCGCGGGATCCCAGTCGTATGCGCGTTGAACTTCGATGAGTCCCGCCCATTTCTGCCCGAGCTCCGTGGCGTCAGTGTATTTCATGTCGAGATATGTACGCGGACCGGGTGAGAGAATGACCTTGGCGCCGTACTGTATTGCGTGTGCGGCAACAGAATCAGTTTGCCACGCCTGCGAGATAGTGGTTGGCTGCAGACGCGCTCTGGAAATCTCCTCCCAGCCAACCATCTGCTTTCCGTGTTTCGTGACGATCGCTTGTGTCCGCTCGACGAATCTTGTGTAATCCTCTTTGGTGAGAATCGGATTCTCGTCTCCGCCCATATGGAAGTACCGACCCGGTGTGATCGCGGCGATCTCACGCACGACGTCGTCAATGAACGCGTACACCTCCTCCTTGTTCGCACAGAAAGTGCTGAATCCAACGTTGGTTCCGATGTACGTGGTTGGAGGACGCGGGCTGCAACTGAGCTCGGGGTATCCGACGAGCGCGGCGTTCGTGTGTCCCGGCATGTCGATCTCGGGAACGATCGTGATGTAGCGCTCCTGCGCGTACCGCACGATGTCGGAATACTCGTTCTGCGTGAAGTATCCGCCGGGACCGCCGCCCACCTGTGTGACGCTCCCTACCGTTGTGAGCTTCGGTCGCGACTTGATCTCGATGCGCCAGCCCTGATCGTCGGCGAGGTGCAGGTGGAGCACGTTCATCTTGTACAACGCGAGCAGATCGATGTACTGCTTGACCTCTCGCACAGTGAAAAAGTGTCTCGCGACGTCGAGCATTGCTCCGCGCCACGAATACCGCGGCCGGTCCGTGATCGTGACCGCGGCAGCGGACCACGACGTGCCGGACACCTGCATCTGCGACTCGATCTGTGGCGGGAACAGCTGACGAAGCGTTTGGACACCGTTGAACACTCCAGCAGGCGCGTTTGCAACGACTCGAACGGAATCGCGTCCGGTCGTGAGGCGATAACCTTCGGCGCCGAGTGTCGCGTCAGACGAAAGACGAAGTACGATGGCTCGTCGAGCGGTAGCACCGCTTTGCGAGATGGGAACTGCAAAACCGGTCGATGGTCGCAGGATCAAGGCGAGCTGTTCCGCGGTACGCGACACTTCCGCGTTTCCCGGATCGACGACGATGCTCGACGAATCGGTGAGCACGAACGGATCCGATCCAGCCGTGAGGGATACGGGCT
>DATBRZ010000006.1:0-41570 GCA_036560025.1 Gemmatimonadaceae bacterium
CTGCGAACTAACTTCGAACTGCGAACTAACTTCGAGCTGCGAACCAACTTCGAGCTGCGAACTGACTTCGAACTGCGAACCAAACTCCGCAGAACCCGTCGTTCCGCTTGAGTTCGAAGTTCGCAGCTGGTTCGTAGCTCGAAGTTAGTTCGCAGTTCGAAGTAGCTACCCTCCTTATCGATATGTTTCGAAAAACCCCGCCCCCTTCCCTGCGACGGGCTCCCCACTGATTCGTCCGCGCACCGTCGCCTGTCCTTTCATTTGAATGAAGTACCCCTCAGTCTCAATCCCCGGACCACTCGCGCGCATGTCAGTGCCTATCGCATCGTCGATGGTGAGATCGATTCGGAGCGAGTCAGCGCCCCGGGCGTCCGCGAATGAGGCGCGCGAAGGAACGCGCACTCGATTTCCGTCGACCATAATCTCACGCGCGTCTACATATGAAATCTCACGCGGCCTGAAGACCGCGCGGAATCCCAGAGAATCGACGAGGTAAACCAGGAACGGAGTCGTTTTTCCCTGCCCTTCCGGTCCGATCACACGGCCGTAGAGCAAAGTGTACGACCCCGCTCGAGCTGCGCCCCAATCCCATTTCACCCCGCGCCACACTCCCCAGTTGTGGTCATGGTAGGATTGCGCGTTTTCGAAACGTTCGCACGATCCGTCAACGCAAATAGTTCCGGATGCGTCAGCGCGCAGCGCCGGCACCGTGTAACCCGATACGAGCTCCCCGGACGAAAGCGAAGCACCCGGGAAATACGCACCGGCCGCGGGATGAACAACGAGATCCGCGATAACTGATCCGCCGCCCCCAGCTCGCGATGCGACGGCGTGAACCCTGTAGTCGCCTTCGGGCGTCACTCTCACTGTAGATCCGCCAAGTGACAGATCGGCGCTGCCCGTCGAGAACGTCACACGCTCGCGAGGCACGTAGGCGGTAAATCGCTCTCGTCTGCCGTTCTGCTCGCGGAGCGTGATCGTCACATTTCCGCCCCATCGCTCGCCTGTCGCGTCACCGGCAACGATCAGTGAGATGAACGCCCAGCGCTTTCCATCTTTCGAGAGAACGTTGAAGTAATGCCACTCGGCCCAGCTTTCACGATTCTTCACACTGTCGGGCGGAAGATGAAAGTGATCGATCTCGTGTCGGAGCTCATCCGCGCGCGGCGCGATCCAGCGCCGGTCGCCGTCGTCGTCTTCCCACTTTCCCGACACCAGCGTCGGGCCTGCGCCAACGGCTCGAGTTCGCGATGGAATGTCGCCGCTGGCGCGTACCGCCGTCTCTGATCCAGATGACGTTCGCAGATATAGAAGGCGCCCATCTATCTGCGGCGCGACTGCCGACACCGACGATCGCAAACGCGCAGACGCGAGCAGCTGCCGATAGATGAAGCGACTGTGATCGATGGAGAAGAAGAGACCCCCTACACCGCCCGTCTTCATCACTTCGACGTCGATGCCCTGTGGCAGCACCGTGATCTCGCCGCCGCCGACGAGCTTCTCATCCCGCGCTTGAGCGAGGAGCGCCTCGCCGATCGACAGAAGTACGATCATCACTCCGACGCCGGTTCCGTAGCCGAGGAGCAAGAGGAGCGATCGGACCGGCCGAGTGACGATGTTGCGAAGTGCCAGGATCCCGATCATCCGTCGACGATCCTTCCGTCACGCATATGAACCCGCCGCCGCGCGGATTGTGCGAGCTCCTCATCATGCGTTACTACAATGATCGTCGTCCCGTCGACATTGAGCTTGCCGAACAGCTCGATAATCTCGGCGCCTGTGTGAGCGTCGAGCTCACCTGTCGGCTCATCGGCAAGAAGAAGGAGCGGCCGATTCGCCAGCGCCCTTGCGATTGCAACACGCTGTTGCTCTCCACCCGACAGCTCTGTAGGGCGATGCCGCTCACGAGGGCCAAGGCCGACATAGCTGAGCAGCTCTCGCGCGCGACTGGTGCGCTCGGCTCGATCGATGCCTGCCTCCGCCATCGGCAGCTCGACGTTCTCGAGGGCGGATAAGGTCGGCATCAGGTAGAAGCGCTGAAATACGAAGCCGATGTTGAGAAGTCTGAATCGTGTTGCTTCGCGGTCGGGAAGACCGGCGACGTTCCTGCCGCTGATCGCAACGCTTCCGGTGGTCGGCCTGTCGATCGCTCCGATGAGATTGAGCAGCGTTGATTTGCCGCAGCCTGAAGGACCAACGATCGCGACGAAATCGTTTGTTGCTATGTCGAGATTGACTCCGCGCAGCGCGTGTACGCGCTCTTTTCCCATCAGATAGTCGCGGGCGAGATCGCGTGCGGTGACGAGACCGCTATCGCTAGGCGCTGATTCCGCGCCTGACGAAGCGCTACCAAGCACGATTGGGCGTGTCACGCGATCGCTTCCTGCCTGAGAGTGGTGGCAACCGGAAGCGATGCTGCGCGCCACGCCGGATAGACGCCTGCGGCCATTCCCGAGACGGCGAGCAACCCGAGGGCCGTCCACACTGCTCGCGGCTGAAAGAGGAAGAAGTCGATCGCCATCGGCAGTCCCGGAAAGCTCGACAGTATCGCGTTGAGATATTTCGCCGTGACGAGTCCGAGCCCAAGTCCGGCGATTGCTCCCGCTAGACTGATTGCGATTCCCTCGAGCACGATCTGCTGAACGACATGCCAGCGGGCAACGCCGATCGCGCGCATCACCGCGATCTCTCCGATCCGCTCATTGACCGACACCGTCATCAATGTGGTCACCAGCAAGAAACCGACGAACAGGCTGACGCTGCCGAGTATCAATGCGAGCTGTCGGAAATAGCTGAGTCGCTCGTCGACCTGTGCCATCGCTGTCTCGATCGAGATGACACCAACCGTCGGGATGCGACGCTCGATCCACGCTCTCGCACTCTCAACGTTCGCTCCGTCGCGAACGCGGATCATGAACAGCGATGCATCGTCGCTCCGCGCCAGCCCACTCATCTGTTGAAGTGTCGCGAGCTGCATCGCCGTTGCCGGCTGATTCGCAGCGCCGTAGAGGAAGCGCACGCGCCCCGTCACGACGAACTTTCGAGTCTGGGTCACTGATCTCGTCTGAGGGTCGTAGCCGATAGACACTTCGATCGTGTCGCCGAATCGTGCCCTGGTCGCGCGCTGAAAATCTTCGTTTACGGCAATCTCATTTGATGCAAGCGGATCGCGACCGGTGAGTAGCTCATAATCGCCCTGCACGCGCGGATTGACGCCGAGCGACGCACTCGTGATCGCACGATTCCCGACCCGCACGTTGATTGATGCGCCGAGCACAGGGGAGATCGTAGTCAGGTCTGGATTCTCTCGGAGAGCGGCGATCACGCTTGACACGCTGTCGATCGTCGCGTCGGTGTCGAATGGCAGCGTCCCTTTCGGCGCGAGACGAATCTGGAATCCGCGGGACAGAAGAAGCTCTCGAAAAGATTCCCGCATTCCCGTCGACATCATCACCATGTCGAGCAGCATCGCCGCCGCTACGGCCACTCCGAGGGTCGCGAGAATCGTTCGCGGTCGATGTCTTACTAGGGCCGCGCGTGCGAGCGCGAATCGCATCAGCGACCGAACAGCGCGAGTGGAGGCGTTCGCACGAGACGCATCGATGCGAGCACACCCGCGCCGATCCCAAGCACGATCGACAACGCCACCGCGAATGCGATTATCGATGGCGTAACTATCGAGAAGTACAGCGACGTTCGGTACACGCCGCGGTAATGCCAGTTGATCGTCAGAGACATCAGCCAGCCCAGGCCGACTCCGAGCGCGCTTCCCAAGAGGGCAAGCGCCGCTGCTTCGGTGACGACGCTCTTCGCGACTGTCGTGCGAGAGATTCCGATCATCCGGAGAGCAGCAACATCGCGCCTGCGCTCCTCGACCTTGAGGAGCATGATGCAAAGCAGAAAGATCGCGCTGGCAACTATCGTGATCACGCCGATGGCGCGATGGAATCGGCTGACTACCTGGAACGTGCGCGATGTCTCGACGGCAATGTCGCGCGAGCGATGTGCCTCGAACCCGAACGCAGCTGCGTTGATGCTGCTGAGGGTTCGCTCCGTTCCGTCTTCTCCACGCGTAGCAACAGCGAATCGCGCAACGCGGTCGTCGTACCCGTCGATGTGTTGAAGCTGGTCCAGATGCATCCGGATCCGGTACTGGCTGTACGCGACTTCCGAAGGATCGGCGACGCGAGCCAGGATTCCGGAGACGATCACAGTGTCGCCGGCGCCACCCGGCCGAGCGCTGACTACTACGCGATCGCCGATCCTGATCCTGAGATCCGCAGCGAGCTTGTCATCGATTGCGATGGTGCGATGCTGCGCGAACAACAGGAAAGCAAGGGCGAACGACTGCGCGACCATTCGCCAAAGTTAGCCGGAGAACGAAAGAGGCCGGAGAGTTTCCTCTCCGGCCTCCTCTGCTGGAGCCGCTGCTATGTCTAGACAGTCGCCGCCACGACTCCCTCTTCCTTGTACACCGATGCACCTACGATCGAGGAAATGATCAGGCACACGAGATAGACTGCCGCGAAGGTCCACCAGAGACCTTTGGACATCATTCCCATCACCAGATAGCCGGAGTTGAAAATGCCGCCGAGGATCCAGAACAGAACCGCCGCGTAGATCGCAGTATTGGCGCCCGGCCCGAAGCGCGGGCGAATCGCCGCGTACGTCCAGACAAGCAGGAACCCGATAATGAGGTTCATGAGAATGTTTGGAAGCGGCGACCCCGCCATCAGCGCATCACCCAGCCCCGGCACGAACGCATTCGCGTCCGCTCTCATTCGGTCCCCGAGGATGAACGTGAAAACTACGAAATCGATGATGTTGAGGACGACACCTGCGGCAAGGCCTCCGAGAAGTACTCTCTTCAGGTTGATCGGCATGCTGTGCTCCGTTTGGAAGGGATGTGAAACGCGAGCGTGCGCACCTTGGGATTCCGCATGTAAAACAGCAGACAGCGTGTCAATACTATCACTCCCTGTGTCTGGAGCAATACCTATGGGCCCAATCAGACGCGGAGAAGCGAGTACACTAGCGAAGCGCTGAGAATTGCACCCACCGCGCCGGCCCACCTGTACATCGCGACTGCTCTCGGACCGTCAAGAATAACTTGCTCGGCACGATGCCTGATCAGTGTGCAGGCGCGTCGGCGTCGACAATCGGCTCGACCATCACCTGCGCGGCGAGCTCAGGACCGATCGACAGAACCTCGCGGCCGATGCGCAGTGAGATCGGTCCCCCGAATGGCGCCTTTGACACAATGAGGACCTCGGCGCCAGGCGTTATCGACAGCTCTCCCAGATACCGAAGCATTTCGGGATTGTCATCGCTTACGCGAACCACTCGTACACCGTGTCCCGCAGCTAGCTCGTCCAGTGAGACGAGCTCCTTCTCGTCCATTACGCCATCACGAGATGGTATCGGCGCCCCATGCGGATCTGTCGCGGGTTCGCCAATCGCGGCGGCCATCCTGTCCACCAGCTCATCCGACGCCGCATGTTCCAATCGCTCGGCTTCTTTGTGCACGCGGTCCCACGGGTAATGCAGCGCCGTTGAAAGGTACGATTCGATCACGCGATGCCGGCGCAGTGTGCGAAGAGCAGCGCGCCTGCCGGTGTCGGTAAGACGAACACCGCGGTACGGCTCATACGATAAGAGCCCCTGTTCGGCGAGACGGCGCACCATTCCGCTCACTGACGCGGGCGCAAGCGCGAGCCGGCCGGCGATATCGTTGGTGGCTACCGCTGCTCCACTCGAGCCCAGCGCATAGATCGCTTTCAGATAGTCTTCGACGGGGCCGGTGAGCGAATCGGACTCCGTCGCTTCCTCCGCGATCGCGACCCCGCGTCGCTGACTCCTCACCCCGTCCGCCCCTTGTGCTCGGGATTTCCGCGCACGAGAAGCACCGGAATCATCGTGTTGTGCCGAACGCTGTTGGCGACGCTTCCACGAATCACGTCGCCGATGAACTTGTGGCCGTGCGTCGCCATCGCGATCAGATCGCATCCTTCACGGGCCGCAGTCTGCGTGATCTCGTGCGCAGGATCACCGTTTGCGAGCACAGCATCGGCGTCCAGTCCCTCCGCCTCGAGCGATGTTGCCAGAAGCTCGATATATGCCCGGTCGGATTGCATCTCCTCGCTCTCGCGAAGGTCGAGCTGCGAGATGTTGCGCGCTGCAAATCCGTCGGCGACGTGGATGATGACGATCGACGACCCGCACATCGTCGCGAGCTGTTTCACGTGGTCGATGATCGCGCTGTCATAATGCGAATTCTCGACAGGCACCAGTATTCGCTTGTACACGGCTCAGCCTCCTCCGAAGAACTGGACGAGCAGCCAGATGTTGAGCGATGCGATCACCACAGCAACGAGATACGCCAGCGCCTTCAGCCACCTGGGATTCACGAACTCTCCCATCTTCAGCTTATCCGAAGTGAAGCCGACCAGCGGGAACACAGCGAATGAAAGCTGCATGCTCAGAATCACCTGGCTGAACACGAGCAGCTTTGCAGTTCCGCTCTCGCCATACATGATGGCCACAATCGCCGCCGGAATGATCGCGATCATTCGGGTTATCAGCCGCCTCAGCCACGGACGGATGCGGATATTGAGGAAGCCTTCCATCACGATCTGACCGGCGAGCGTGCCTGTCAGAGTCGAATTCTGTCCGGACGCGAGCAGCGCCAGCGCGAAGACAGTGCTTGCACCCGCGCCGAGGAGCGGCGTCAGCAGCTTGTAGGCATCCTGAATCTCACCGACCTCGCGATTGCCGGTGCTGTGGAACGTGGCCGCGGCGACGATGAGTATCGCAGCATTGATGAAGAGCGCGAACGATAGGGCTATCGTCGAATCGATGAATGCGAATTTCACCGCTTCCTTCTTTCCTTCGATCGACTCCTCGTATTGTCGCGTCTGAACTATCGATGAGTGCAGGTAGAGGTTGTGCGGCATTACTGTCGCGCCGAGAATGCCGATAGCGACGTAGAGCATCGCTGGATTGCTCACGACCTGCGTCGTTGGAATGAAGCCGCGCAGCATTTCTGCAACGGGAGGACTCGACTTGACGATCTCGAAGAGGAAGCAGAGACCAACCGTAGCAACGAGCGCGATGACGAGCGCCTCGAGGAGGCGGAATCCCTTGTTCTGCAGATAGAGCACGATCAGGACGTCACACGCTGTAATCGCTATGCCGATAGGGATCGGGATGTGAAAGAGAAGATTCAGCGCGATCGCCGATCCGATCACCTCTGCCAGATCGCACGCAGCAATCGCGAGCTCGCAGATGACCCATAGGAACCAGACCGTCGGCTGCGAGTAGTTGTCGCGGCACGCCTGCGCGAGATCTCTTCCGGTGACAATGCCCAGCTTGGAGGCGAGACCCTGAAGAAGGATCGCCATCAGGTTGGACATCAGGATCACGGTCAGGAGCGTGTAGCCGAACTGCGATCCACCGGCGAGATCAGTGGCCCAGTTTCCGGGGTCCATGTACCCGACCGCGACCAGATAGCCCGGTCCGGCAAACGCGAGAATTTTTCGCCACCAGCTTCTGCCGGTGACAGGTACCGTCCGGTAGACCTCAGCCAGGGACGGTGTAACCCGAGCTCGGCGCCATCCAAGCTCGGGGGTCAGGTGTACGTCGCGACTCGGTTTAGGGCGAGGTACCGGCCTTGTTGCCATAGTCTATCGATGGGTTAAACAAGAATTATTGGCCATAAGTCACAATAGTTAAGGATATCCTAAGTTTTACGCAAGACTCGACCTTATGTATTTGCATTTTTGGACTTTAGCTGGTCAGCGCGAGGAACCCGGAGAGGATTCGTTCGGTCATCCCCCAGACAACGAAACCGCTGTGGTGAAAGGCTCTGCGCGTGAATTCCATCCCGCGCGCAGTCACGACCGTATCGCGCCATCCGGTGTCATCGCGGAGGGTCCGAACCGGTACCCAGAAACTGTCAGCCACCTCGGAGCTAAGCGCGGGCTCGGGATGACGCCCGATCAGGAATACGTACGGCCTGACGACAACCGCCGGCAGCCGAACGGTCATCGGCCGGAGGTCGTCGAGCTGTCCGATTACTTCCCCAAGCTCTGCAAGATCGAGCGACGTCTCCTCCAGCGTTTCTCGAACTGCAGTATCGACGAGGCTTCTGTCACCTTCCTCTTCCCGCCCGCCCGGAAATGCGACCTGCCCGCTCCATGGATCGGTGGGGTACTCCGCCCGTTGAATGAAAAAGATCTCGGGCTCATCGGATTCACCCAGGCGAAGAATGAGTGCGACTGCCGCTCGTCGCGCTTCCAGCTGTTCGGCTTCACTCGGCTGATGCGATGCCAACCGATTTCTGAGCGGCGCGAGCGCAGGATGCTCGCGCAGATCCCCCGGAGTGCTCACACCGCTTCCGAGCTCCGTCGCGGCGCTGACACTCCCAGATTGTCGGCAAAGAAATTCACCGTGCCGCGTACGACCATGTCGAGGAGCGGCGGAACTTCGGTGAGAGGGTGCTTGCCGCCGAATCCGTGATTGCCGCCCTCCACTTTCCAGAACGTGCTCACCGATCGGGACAGATCGCGAAGCTGCTGACCTTCGGCAACCGGAACCGTCTCATCCGCCTCGCCGTGCACGATGAGCCAGGGAACCCGGATTCGCGCCGCAGCGGCGGCGATGTCGAGCTCCGTCGATGACAGCGACTCGACCTCATCGAGCAGCGCGGTGCCGAGCCGCATCATCTGCTTCGTCCGCGCATTCTCGATGTCGACGTATCCGCGGCGCCGCCAGTCGTCTCTAGCTTCGGCCGACCACCTGACCGTCGTCGACACTGCGTTCCATGTCGCCAGTGCTTTTACGCGAGGATCACGGGCAGTGCGAAGTATTGCGACTCCGCCTCCGCGGGAGTGTCCCATCAATCCGTAGCCGCGCTCGCGAGTGATCCACCCACGTCGCACGCTCTCTGAAATCACCTGCTCGACGTCGGCAAGCTCCTGCCGGAACGTGTTTGTCTGAAATTCCTCGAGAGCTGTGAAATTCTCGCGGTCGGGACCGATGCCGCTTCCGGAGAAATCGAAAGTGACGGCGCGAATTCCCGCGTCTGCAGCCTTTCGCGCGAGATACGGGAAATGCGCGAAGTGCGCAAATCCCTTGAACCCATGGAGAATTACGATCGTTGCCTGAGGTGCATCCGGTAGAAACACTTCACCACGAATGACGAGCGGCTTCCCACCTTCCGGACGTTTACGCTCGATTTGAAAATTTTCGATCGAAATCAACCTTCTACATCTCCCCCCGCTGCAACCCAACCTGCCCAGCCTTCGGCCAGCGAGCAAACGTCGCCGTATCCCATTTCCTCGAGAGTCTCAGCGGCGAACGCGGATCTGTTTCCTCTCGCGCAGTAAATCACGACCTTCGCATCGCGTGGGACCATCGCTTCGATCTTGCTCTCGAGATTGCCGCGTGGCACAAACAGCGCCCGCGGAATTCTTCCGAGATTCCATTCGTTCGGCTCTCTGACGTCGAGAAACACCGCAGATCGATTGTTCCGCCAGAGGTCGAGCGCATCGGGAGTGGAGATTTCCTTTATGCGCGCTTTCGTCTCGCCGAGCAGGTCCTGATACGTCTTGTAGGTCATCCCAATCCTTCTCCTCGAATCAGGAACATCCTTCGTTCACGCTTCCGGCGCAATCACACGAAGCGAACGAGCATCCGCGTCGAGCTCGGCCATCGCGCCGAGTGGGATGGTCCATTGACTCGGAATGTGCCCGAAAGGGGCATCGCTGAGACAGGGAATTCCCGCAGCTCGAGCTGCCTCGGCCAGAACTTCGGGTACCGCGCGATTTTCACCCGCAATCTCTTCCTTCGGCGGGCGAAAATTGCCCGCAACAATGCCGGCGCATCGTCCAAGCGCGCCAGCGAGAAGAAGTTGCGTGAGCATCCGGTCAATTCGATAGACTGCTTCCCCGATGTCTTCGAGTACGAGTATGGCGCCGTCGAAATCGTATGCGTACGGTGTGCCCAGTAACGCAGTGACGACCGCGAGATTTCCTCCTATTAGCCTGCCGCGTGCTCTGCCTCCAGCAAGCGAGCGTCCCTCGGGTGCCGCGCCACACGGATCGGATTGATCGACGAGTGCGCGCAGCAATGACTCACGAGCGAATTCAGGGATTCGCGCGCGAGCAGTGGGTCCATGAAACGTTACGAGCCGTGTTCGCCGCTGAATTGCCGAGTGGAGCGCGGTAATGTCGGAGAATCCAATGACGGGGCGGGGATTTGCGCGCAGCGTGTCGTAATCGACCCGTTCGAGGATGCGCATCGATCCGTAGCCGCCGCGGATGCACCAGATCGCATCGACCGTGTCGTCGCGAATTGCGACGTTCAGATCGGTGAGGCGCTCCTCATCTGTTCCCGCGAGGTACGCAGCTTTTCGCCGAACGTTTTCCCCTGTGACGGGAATCCAGCCGAAGGATCGGACGTTTTCGCAGGCGCGGTCGAGATCCTCTTTGCGACGGATGACGCCCGCCGGTGCGACGAGCGCGATGCGAGCGTTCTTCTCGAGAGGTCGGATGGGCCCGAACAGCGGGAGCTTCGACATGGAGGGCGCAACGTAGACGACACGGGTTGGCATGTCCATTGCCGATCATTTTCTTAAATCAGAGGAGGCACCATGGCCGGCATCAGGCGTGAAGACTCCTTCTCGGGCGATCCGCTCGCCGAAGGCGAGGACAAGGCGGAGCAGGGTGGACCCGGCAGCTCCGGGAATCGCGAGGAGAGCATGGTGGAATCGGGGAAGGATGCATTCGGCAGAGGGAGTGCGATCCGGAATCCCGATCAGTCGGACCAGGTGAACTGGGACAGCGACAATCCCGACGCGCCTGATGAGAACACAACCGGTGCTCGTCGATCTAAACCTTCGACATTCGAGGGGACGCAGAGCCCGCGCACGAGCGGGACCACCAGTTTGACCGGCGAAGCACCGGAAGGAGCCTCACGTCGCGAGCCGGGCGGAGTCGAAGGCTCCGAAGGCGGGGGTTAACGAAGCGCGTTAACGGCTGAGTGTCGCGGCTTCCGCCCCAGAGGTCGCGACTCGCGCCGGGACGCGCGAATGGTGGAAATGGGGAGATCCCAAACCAGCGGGGCGTCGAAAGGCGCCCCGCTTACTTTCGCGGCTATCGAACGCGGAACAGCGGAACCAAGAGAGGCACAGATCCGATTTTCTAGGTTCCGTATTTTTTTGGCCGCGCACGTGATGAATCGGTGCCGCCCCTGCGCATCAGCGCCGGTAGGGTGCGGCCGTGCGCTCCCTACGCTCGGCCGCAGAGCTCCTCGCAAGTGTCGATTCTGTCGAGCGAGCAGCGGCGCTGCTGCGTGATCTCCATTTCGACCAGTCCCCTCTGCTGCTCAATCCCGAAGAATCTGCGCGCTTCGGAATTGTCGATGTCGTAACGCATCCACACATCGTTGAAGGCAAGGGAGCAATCCGCGCGCTCGTCGCGGAGTCAGTCGATTCAACGCCGCTCCGCGAAACTGTCAGCCGACTCGCGCGAACGCTCTCGTCACGCACGCCACATGTGCTCTGGCTGCTCGTGATTGTGAGCGCCACCACTCGGGAATTCGTGATCGCCGCATGGCAGCTCCACGGCTCATCGCCGAGAGTCGCAGCACTGATCGCGAGCATCGACTCGATCGTCGATAGCGACGCCGAAACGTTCCTGTCGCTGGCCGATATCACATCGTCGAGCGATCTCTTGACCCACTCGCGTTATACCGATGTACTGGGCCGGCAATCGATGACGCGAAGGTTCTACACGTCATTAACGAAGTGCGTTTCTGGAATTGCAGACTCAGTTGAGCCAGCCGTTCAACCCGATGATGCCGCCGAGCTCGCGCTGCTGAACGTTTCCCGGCTGCTATTCCTTTCCTTCCTCGAAACAAAAGGCTGGCTAAATGGCGATCACGCGTTCCTCGCCAACCGTTACGCGGACTGCATCATCGCCGGCGGAAGATTTCACGAGCGAGTGTTGCTGCCTCTCTTCTTCGGGACGCTGAACACGTCGACGACAAATCGAGCGCGGCGCGCGAGAGAGTTCGGAAGAATCCCGTTTCTCAACGGAGGATTGTTTACGCGCGCTGGAGTAGAGCGACGTCATCGGGTCGCGAGATGCTCCGACGAAGCAGTTGGTGATCTTTTCGCCGAGTTGCTGACGCGTTACCGGTTCACGGCGCGCGAGGACACGACGACGTGGTCCGAAGCGGCAATCGACCCCGAAATGCTCGGTAAAGCGTTCGAGTCACTCATGGCATCGGCTGAGCGAAAATCGAGTGGCGCGTTTTACACGCCGCAGTCGCTCGTGGAGCAGCTCACAGCATCAGCGCTTGCGAGCGCACTGGCCTCCTCGGAGATCTCAGTTGAAACGGTGGCACGCGCCCTCGCAGGAGAGATTCCGGCGCCCACAATTCGGGAATCTCTTCTCAAGGCCACGGAGTGCATTCGAATTATCGATCCCGCCTGTGGCTCGGGCGCATTTCTGGTTCATTCGCTGGAGCTACTCGCGGGTCTGAGAGTTCGATTGGGCGACCTTCGACCGCTCCATCGACTTCGCCGAGCGATTCTCGCGAATTCCATTTTCGGGGTCGACTCGAATCGCACCGCGGTGTGGTTGTGCGAGCTTCGTCTCTGGTTATCAGTCGCCATCGAGGATCCGGAGCGTGATCCGCTGCGCGTGGTGGCGCTCCCGAACATCGATCGGAATATCCGCGTCGGTAATTCACTCGATGGCGGAACCTTTGTCGATGGAGGTTACGCCGGCAGCCGCTCGCTGAGCCTTCTTCGCGATCGCTACTCGCGAGCTGTCGGGAGAAGGAAAGCGACGCTCGCGCGCACCCTCGACTCCGCTGAGCGCCGAGCGGCGATTGATCAGCTCGGAAGACGACTGGAAACGTTGACGCGCGAGCGACGCGAGCTGATTTCCGCCACACGCAGCCGCGATCTCTTTGGAGAGCGCCGATATGTGGCGAATGCAGACCGTATGTCACTCGCAGAGCTACGCAGGGAAATGAGCGACGTGCGTCGCGCACTTCGCTCGGCGAAGGAGGGCGCTGGTCTGCCGTTTCACTTTGCCTCTCATTTTGCCGATGCAGCGGCCGCTGGCGGATTCGACTGTGTTCTCGGGAATCCGCCATGGGTGAGGATCCACAACATCGGGGATTCGGATCGCCGGAAGTACGGCGAGAAGTTCGATGTCGCCCATCGCGGCGGATGGCGCGACGGCGCCGATGCAGCAGCCGCTGGTTCGGGTTTCGGAAGTCAGATCGACCTTGCCGCGCTGTTTGTCGAGCAATCCATCGCTCTCGCTCGTCGACGAGGAATCATCGCGCTCATTGTGCCGGCAAAGCTCTGGCGATCGCTCGCAGGCGGTGGACTGCGGGAATTCCTTTTCGAGCGAACGCGGATCATCGAGATCCACGATCTGACTGACGCGCGTGATCTCTTCGATGCCGCAGTCTATCCATCGGTAATCGTTGCGGAGCGAAGAGATAAGTCACGGCGATCGGAGGTCAGTGAAGTCGGCGCTGAAACATCCGGGTCACAGGCAATAGCAGTCGTGCACCGCGCCGACTCCGCAATTCACTGGCGGTTCAACTCCTGTGAGCTCGCATTTGACCAATCACCAGGAAGTCCCTGGCTTCTGCTCCCACCTGAGGTTCGCGCGGCTTTCGATCTCGTCCGATCAAAGGGAATCCCTCTCGGACGAACGTCGATCGGACGACCATGGCTTGGTGTAAAGACGGGGTGCAACGCTGCGTTCGTCGTTGACGAGATCAGCGCGGCCGGCGAATGCATGGAAGTTCGATCGGGATCGCGGACCGGTGTCATAGAGCGACGACTTCTTCGACCACTTTATCGCGGGGATTCAATTCAGCCCTGGCGAATGCATGCTACAACGAATCGCATCATCTGGACGCACGACCGCCGCGGGGAGCCATTGCAGGAGCTTCCGAAGCATACCAGGAGCTGGCTCTCGGCATACCGGCGGGAGCTGGAGCGACGAACCGACAATCGCAATGGCGGCCCATGGTGGCGTCTCTTCCGGACTGAAAGCGCGAGCACTGCGTGCACACGCGTTGTATGGCCTGACTTCGGACGCAGCCCTGCGGCAGCGATTGTCGAAGCCGGCTGCGACGCTGTTTTTCTAAACAGCTGCTATGTCGCGATGTGTCGCGACGCCGATTCTGCGATCGCATTGATGGTGCTTCTCAACTCTCCCATTGTTGCAGCGTGGCTCAACCCGATCGCCGAGCCTGCGCGCGGTGGGTATCGTCGATACCTCGGATGGACTATGTCGCTCGTTCCCCTTCCCGCCGATTGGGAGCGCGCCAAACGCAATCTCGTTCCCCTCGGCCGCGCGGCGATGGCCGGTTGCGTTCCTTCAGATGACTCGATCCGTGACGCGACACTAAAGTCGTACGGGCTTCGCGATGCGGATGTAGAGTCGCTCGTACTGTGGAACGGACGATAGTCGAATGTGGCGCCGATGCCGTCCGCGCGATGATTGCTCGTTCGTGGCTCGCGAGTAATGGCGAGGGGCGCGCTGCTCACGAACGGCTTGGCCGAATCACATTGCGTCCACACCAGCTGTCGGCGCTCGAGCGGATCAAAAGAGCGATCGCTGAGCTCGGCGGCGCACTACTCTGCGACGAAGTCGGCCTCGGCAAAACGTACGTGGCTCTCGCGGTTGCAAAACGGTATGGCGATCCGATTGTCATTGGCCCCGCAGTACTCCGATCCATGTGGAAAGTCGCTTCTGCTCGCGCTCGCGTTGCCGCGAGATTCCTGTCGTTCGAATCGCTGAGTCGTGGCCGCGTGGTTGTAAGCGATTGCGACCTCGTGATCATCGATGAGGCGCATCATGCGCGAAACACGAGGACGCGCCGCTACTCCGCTCTGTCGACCATTTGTCGCAATCGGCCCGTGCTTCTTCTCTCTGCGACGCCGATTCACAATCGGCGCGTGGATCTCACGACGCTGCTCGGGTTATTCCTCGGCTCCCGCGCTGAGCTACTCGATGCCTCCGAAATCTCGCGATGCGTTGTGCGGCGGACCGTTCAAGTCGCACGACAGCTGACGGGCATTCCGCGAATCGCGGATACGGTGTGGTTGGATACGAAGGTCGACGACCGAATTCCGCAGAGTTTGCTCGCGCTTCCTCCACCGATTCCACCCCGCGAGGGAGGCGAGGCCGATGCACTCGTCGTACGTTCGCTGCTGAGACAGTGGGCGTCGAGCGATGATGCACTCATCGCAGCACTGAGGCGACGCATTCGGCGTGGAAACGCGCTCAGCTCAGCGCTCGAGGAGGGAACGTATCCGTCGGCATCGGAGCTCGAGAGCTGGGTCCGGGGAGACGAAGAAGTTCAGCTCGGATTTGCACTGCTCCTCGCACCTGCGCACGCGGAGTCGCGCGACCTGCTCACAGCGATTCAAAGACATAATGAAGCGCTCCGTATTCTGTTGGCGGAGTTGGTCCGGTCGCCGCTTCGCACCCAACTCACTGCCGACGTCCTGAGATCCATCAGAGCGAAGCATCCCGGTGAGCGAATTGTCGCGTTCTCGCAGTATGCGGACACCATCATTGGATTGTATCGCGAGATGCGATTCGATCCTCGAGTCTGCGCGCTGACTGGCCGAGGGGCGTCGATAGCCAGTGGACCAATAACGCGAGATGATGCGCTGAGACTCTTCGCTCCGCGCGGATCCGGGGCACGCGAATCAAAACCAATCGAGCGCATCGAGCTTCTTCTTACCACGGATCTGCTGAGCGAAGGCGTAAACCTTCAGGACGCGTCAGTGGTTGTCCACCTCGACATGCCCTGGACTCCGGCGCGAGTCGAGCAGCGCGTCGGTCGCATAGCGCGGATGGGATCGCAACATCTCGAAGTCACTTCGTATGCATTCGCGCCGCCTCTGGCAGCCGAGCGTGTGCTAGGACTCACTTCGGCGCTGGAGCGTAAGGAGGGCGTCGTTGCTGCGACGATCGGCGTAATGGACAAGCTTCCGGTTGATCTTCGGAGCGAATCAGTGTCGCGTGAGCTGAGTGTACCTGAAGCTTCGGAAGCGATACGCGCTCAGCTGTTACTGTGGCAAGAAAGGGCCCGGTCGGCCGAGAATCTCGCACGCGCTGATGTGTGTGTTGCGGCCATAGCCGCCGATGTTGACGGGTTCATCGCACTCGAGCGGTCGCCGAACGGAATGGATCTGATCGTTGCGAACCCTCGTCGCGTGACGACCGACCCGCGGCGCGTGATTCAGATGCTGCGACACGGCGGCGGCGCGGCAGCTCCACTGTCGCTCGATCGCGTACGCGATGCATTGCGGCAGCTCGATGATCGGTGCCATCGACGTCGCGCCTTATCGCCCGCGGATCCGGCGTACACTGCAAAAGTGAGACGTGCAGCATCACGCCGTCTCGCCGCTATTGAATCAGCATCAGTCGGTCATCGCCGACTGGTGCGTCTTCCCGACATGGAGCGAGCGCGTGAGACGCTCTCCGGTGTTATGGATGCAGCGGCGGAGCGCGCGCTCGAAAGTCTGCTTCATTGCAACATGAGCGATGACGAATGGGTCGAGGCAGTCGGATCGCTCCCGCGCCGCACCTATGCACAATCATCGCGGCATGATCACGCCCGTGGGACGCTTGCTCTCCTCCTTCTCGTGCGGCGCTGATTGCGGCGGTGCTTTGCGCTTCGCGCCGCAACGGAACGGTGCCGTCGAATGAGCGTGCGCGTTCTACGGTTCGCATCGCCGGCGGGATTTCCCCGCCGCTCTCTATAAACGAAGGAGGGTTGATGCGAACGATTTTCAAGGGGACGCTCGTTGTCTTCGCGATCGCCGCGGGTCTCACGCTCACTGCGGTGAGCTGTCGCGACAACGCGACAGGCCCTGTGCTCCGCGCGCCAGATCCCATTCCGGTGAACAACGATCAGGGAGTCGCTGACCTGCGCGCGAAGATGAGCTGGATGGGAAACTTTCACACGGATGTTCTTACCTACATCCAGTCGCAGCTCACCGCAAACCGGCAGACGGCTCGCACGAAGGACGAACGGTGCAGGGTCGCGTCAAAAGCATTCAAGGATTTCACTAAGGCCTACCGCAAGGACGGATTGCCGCTCGCGCTGCCCGCGGATTTCGAATCGGGACTGGGCTGCGAAGGCGGCGCGCCCGTCGGGACGCGGCCCACAGTAATGATCGGAGCACCCGGCAGACTGCAGCCTCGACATGATCTTTCTCAGCAGGCTCTGAATTATCTCAATCGCATTGAGAGCGCGATCGATGCGGATGTAGACCTCGCTGTCATCATCTCGTCGATCTATGCGATCGAAGCAGAGGCTGCCGGGACACTCACTTATGCAGAGGCGAGCGCCATTTTCGGACTGGGGTCGATTGCTGTCAGCTCAGCGGAGTACTGGGGAGCGAATTCGGGTGGATGGGGAGGCGAAGGCGGGCTGCCGATGGCGTACTCGATCTTCGCTCAGCCTAACGGTATCTCCACCGATCGTCTCAGTCCTCTCGGAAAATTCATCCTGAAGGCAGACGTTGCTGCAGCGATCTCTTCCTATGTCAAGGATTGGTGGACTGGAGCCGCGTCGCTCGAGAAGGCGCTTGTCATTGGTGCGGCGGCGTCCGCGATTGCGGGCGTGTCGCGTTTCATCTGAGCGAGTATTGCTCAGGGAGTGCAGCAAAATGATTAGTCCTGCGGATTCTGATGTATGCTCCACATTCGACGTGAGGACACTTCTTCCTCGCATCCAACATCTGGAGGAATGCGCGTGATCGACGCTATTCGAAACTCGACAGCGGAAGGCTACTTCGCTTACGCAGCAGCAATGAGCATCCTGATCGCTGCACTGTTGACACAAATCTCTGCTCTGCGCTTTGGAAGCTTCTGGATGATGGCAGGAGTTCTGATCGGCGCAGACCTCGTCGCGTACGTTCTCATGAAGCTCGGCGTCTTCAAGACACCAAAGGATCGACCGAGGCCGGAATAGTTGTAACCACAGACGACACAGAGAAAACCAGCAAAGGCGTTTCTGTGTCGTCTGTGTTCAAGCTTTTCTTTCGCTGCGCGTGGTGGCTTCGCGCTCACCGCGCCCACGCCGCTTTCGGCAGAGCGCGTGCGATTCTCAGAGCGTTCTGATAGTAGACCTTTCTCAGAACGCTGTCGGGCAGATTGATTCCGTACAGCTTCCAGAACGCGTGATAATGCCGATAATAGTCGAAGTATTCGTCACGCGTCTCGAACACGCGCCAGTAGTACGGATACTCCTCCGGCTGGAATGAATCCTTTCCGAAAAGAATTCGGTCCTGGTACTTGATGAAGAAGTCGTGTGCGGCATGCGGCTGACGGCCGATGTCATACAGGACAGCGCCGACTTCCGTATAGACGTTCGGAAATTCCGTGAGAAGTCGCCCGAGCTTCTCGAGGTCGTTCGCCTGCCAGCCCATGTGCGCAGTTACGAACGTCGTTTTCGGATGCTTCCTGAAGAGATTGTCTCGCTCGGTGATCAGCTCCTCAAAGCTGGGAAACTGGTCCTGCGGATACCGGCGGCCGGGAAATAACGAAAGCTCGAGCCAACGCTCATTCGTGAGATCCGCCGGGCGGAAAAACTCCTGCGGATCTGCAGTGTGAATGAAGACGGGAATGCCGAGTCGTGCAGCTGCATCCCAGATGGGATCGAGCTCTGGGTCGTCGATGCGAAGGCGGGAGCCGTCGGGCTTCTTGATCGAAAGACCCAGGCTCTTCGGTATCTCCCCGATACCGACAGCGCCGGCGGCAATATCCGCTTCGAGCTGCTGAATCGCTTTCTCGACCCATCCGGGTCCGACGTTGCGAAAGTCGACTCCCGCGAGGACGCGAACGCGGTCCTTCATCTGCCGTGATGCGCGAATGGCAGTCACCGCTGCTCGCAGCCGCTCACCGGAAAGATTGTCCGCTGCAATCATCAGGCGAACGTTGATGCTGTCGAGCGCTGCACCGAGATGAGCGAGGCCACTGTCGGATGTGATGCGGCCCTGCGGGTGTCCGTGGAAATCGATTGCAGGATACTTCGCTTTCTGTACGACGTGCGAAGGCGTGACTAGAGTCGACTGCGGACGGTAATCCAGAATGCTCGGCGCAGCCAATTGCGGAGCTCGGCAAATTCGCGGGCGGATTTCGGTGGTGCCTGCCGGACAAGACTGCCCGTTTTCTATTCGGATGTCGCCTGCGCTCTGACTACCGGGCGGCTGCGATCCGGCGCGGTTGGCAGCAAACAGCACTAGCGCGAGGGTTATCGGTGATCCTCTACTCATTTCCTGTCTGCGCCCGCGGTTAGCAACGGACGCGAAATTGCATTTCGGACCATGTGACCGATAGACCCGTTGTCGCCGGGATCGCGATCTCCAATCCCGATCGCGTTGTCTATCCCAAGCTTCGCATCACGAAGCTCGATGTGGCGAAGTATTACGAGACGATCGGCAAATGGATCGTGCCGCACGTCGCCGGTCGTCCGCTCACGCTCGTGCATTGTCCGGCGGGATTGTCAGCGCCTTGCAATTTCCTGAAGCACTCGAAGCTGTGGGGACCAAAAGTCCTGAGGCGCGTGCGCATTCAGGAGAAGACGAAGATCGGCGATTACATGGTCGCTGATGAGCTGAGGGGTGTCGTCGGCATTGCGCAGATGGGCGTGCTCGAATTGCACACCTGGAATTCAACGATCGATGACATCGAGCGGCCGAATCGGATCGTCATCGATCTCGACCCGGGCGACAACATCACATGGCGACAGGTGATTGCAGCGGCTCGCCTCGTCCGCAACGCTCTGACGGCGCTCGACCTCGAATCGTTCGTGAAGACAACCGGGGGTCGAGGTCTCCACGTCGTCGTTCCGCTGATGCCGAAAGCGGACTGGTCGAAATGTCTGGAGTTCTCGCGCGGGTTGAGCGAAGCGATCGAAGCGAGCGATCCCGATATGTTCACAACGAAATTCGCGAAAGCCGGCCGGGAGTCGAAGATCCTACTCGACTACCTTCGAAACAATCGCACTAACACGTCGATCGCCGCGTACTCCACTCGTGCGCGGCCCGGTGCGACAGTGAGCGTCCCAATCACATGGAATGAGCTCAGGCTTTCACTCGATCCCGAGAGCTTCACGATCAAAACAGTGCCCGCGCGATTGAAACGGATGCGCGCTGATCCGTGGAAAAGCTACTGGAGCGCACGCCAGCGACTGAGCGACTCGATCATCAAGGCTGTTAAAGGCCAGTCCTCGTCTTGACAGCGCGCATTCGAGCTTCGTTGGATTGAGTTGTGCATAGCTAAGACAACATCCACCGCAGGACATCCAGCTATCGAGGCAATCAAATGAAGCACTTCGGCTCCATCCTCGCGGTCTTCGTACTCACCGCGTGTTCATCCGCAGTTCGCTCGACTTCGGATTCCGGAGGCGCATCGGTAAGCACCGACCGGATCGCCGCCGACGTCCGAACGCTCTCGTCCGACGCCTTCCTCGGCCGCGGTCCTGCGACGCGCGGCGAGGAGCTGGCAACGAGTTACATCCGCGATCGATTGCAGGCAGCTGGCCTTCAGCCGGGTGGGCGAAACGGATCGTGGTTTCAGGATGTGCCGCTCAATAAGTCGGATATCGTGGGCAGTCCGTCGCTCTCGATCAACGTGAACGGCCAGACGATCTCACTCAAGCAGGGTGAGCAGATTGCGGTCCGCGCCTCGATGCAGAACGTCGATCGCGTAGACATCAAGTCTGCGCCGCTCGTGTTTCTTGGTTACGGCGTCCGTGCACCCGAGCGAAACTGGGATGACTTCAAGGGAGAAAACGTCCGCGGAAAGGTCGGTGTCGTGCTCATCAACGATCCTGATTTCGAGACTGGTCAGGGCGACTTCGGCGGTAAGACGATGACATACTACGGCCGCTGGACGTACAAGTACGAGGAAGCGGCGCGACAGGGGCTCGCGGGATTGCTCGTTGTTCACGAGACAGCGGCAGCGTCGTACGGTTGGGCGACCGTGAAGAATTCAAACACCAACACGATGTTCGACATCGTGCGCTCAAATCCCGCTGAGGTGCACCCGCTGCTCGAGGCGTGGATTCAACGCGATGACGCTGTGCGACTCTTCAGCGCGGTCGGACAGGACTTCGAGGCGCTCAAGAAGAAAGCGCAGACGCGCGAATTTCGTCCAGTCACACTCGGCAACGCAACATTCTCGGCGAGCTATCAGGTAAAACGGGAAACGATTCGCTCGAAGAACGTGCTTGGCCGTCTCGCCGGTACGTCGCACCCGAACGAGACGATTCTCTTCGGTGCACACTGGGATCATCTTGGTGTCGGTGCACCTGATGCGCGCGGGGACAGCATTTACAATGGCGCTGTCGACAACGGCACCGGTGTCGCTGTGGTACTCGAGCTCGCGCGTCTCTTTGCCGCAGGTCCGCGCACGCAGCGCTCGCTGGTGTTCGCATTGTGGACCGCGGAGGAGAAAGGTTTGATGGGCTCGGAATACTATGCCGCCAACCCCGTGTATCCTCTCGAGACGACTGTTGCCGGATTCAACATCGATGCGCTGTCACCCACTGGGCGAGCTCACGATGTGGTTGTCGTCGGCTCCGGACAGACAGATATCGAGGATCGACTCAAGACAGTTCTCGCAGCGAACAACCGCGTGATCACACCCGATGCTAATCCTGAAGCCGGGTACTTCTTCCGTTCAGATCATTTCTCTATGGCGAAGCGCGGCGTCCCAATGTTGTACATGGACAGCGGGATCGATCTGCTGAACGGTGGAACTGCCGCGGGCCAGGCTGCGGACGAGGCCTACCGGCGCGACAGGTATCACCAGCCCGCGGATGAATACAATGCGGCAACGTGGAATCTTTCCGGAATAGCGGAAGACGTGGGTGTGCTCCATCAGCTGGGATTGCAGCTGGCAAATTCGCGGGATTGGCCGAATTACCGAACGACCTCGGAGTTCCGACCTGTGCGCGACCGAAGCGCAGCGACACGCCAATAACACACCAACCATGAGCAACGACGATTACGCCAGTATCGAAGGGATCATTCGTACTGACTACGAGCTGATCTCCGGCCGGGCGTCGGAGCCGCGTGACTGGGATCGATGGCGCACAACTCTCGCGCCTGGAGCGCGGCTTATTCCGATCGAGCTTGCCGATGATGGAACCCGTGTTGCACGCGTGATGACTCCGGACGAATACATCGCGTCGCGCACACCCTTGCTAGCGAAGGGCGATTTCTTCGAGTGGGAGACCGCGAGAGAGGAGCTGCGATGTGGTTCGCTCGCTCACGTCTGGAGCAGTTACGAGGCAGCGCACGAGCCGGGAGGTCCTCCAATCCGGAAAGGAATCAACAGCATCCAGCTGTGGCACGATGGAGCGCGGTGGTGGATCCTCAGTGTGGCGTGGGACGCCGTCGAGGCGATCGTTTCCGAACCGTGGATAACAACGCGGCAGGACGCCAGATGACGATGAGGGCAAGAAGTCCGAGGAGTGCGCCCACGGAATCGGGTATCAGATCTCGCGCGCGGCAGTGTCCCATTCCGGTTGCACCTTCTGCAATCTCGACCAGCGCGCCCATGATGACCGCGGCGAGAAATGCCAACGCAGTCGATGGCAGCGGGGATCCGCGAAACTGCGCTCTGCTCAAGATGAAGAACACCGCGAACTGAACGATGTGCGCGTAATTCCTGAGTGACACTTTCGCGAGCTGCGTATTGATCTCGAGCTCGCACACCGGATAGTTCAAGTGGAAGCCGGCCTTGATCGGGAAGTACAGCAAGCCGACAAGAATGAACCCGACATACGCCCAGCGTTTGCCGAGTAGAGAAAGCGCGCCCAGCACGATTAAGCATGCGAAGATCGGCCACACGCGCTTTCTCTCGTGGGTTGATTACGGTTCGGCCAGCACGTCACTCAGTGTGTCGAAGCGTTCTGCCCAGTACTTCTTCAGGCGATCGGATGATCCCCGATCGGGCAGCTTCGTGTGTTGCACCGCCACCGAGCTTTTGTCTTTTCCCTTCGGATAAAAGCCAACCGCTATGATGGTACCATCGCTCCAGCCGAGGCGCATTGATTTCGGTTTCGTGGCCGTGCGGATTTTTACGTCTTTCGCGTCGAGCCACCGTTTGCGCGTGCTCGCGTTGGCCCATGCATCGTACAGTTTCGTCACCGGGACGCTGAACGTCCGCGATTTGCTCGCTTCGTAGCTGCCGTCCCGTCGCTGACCGCGCGCACGGAGTCCCTTGATGCGTTCGTATCCGACGGTAACGGTCTGCGACCACCATCCATCGACCTTCCACGTCGTGTTCACCATCTCGGCGATTTCGCGATGTGACATCGACGCCGCACCGAATTGGTCGAGTGTCTTCACCCATCTTTGCCAATCGCATCCGGTTTTCGACTTGATGACGGCGTCGCTCATTCCGGCGAGCGTCGCATAGTCTTTCGGGTTCGTCGCCGCGGCGGGTGCAGCTGCGGCTACGCGCGGCGTTTTTGTTTTTGATTTTCTGGTGATCTGCGCGCGGGCGCTGGTGTAGGATTCGCCCGTCTTCTTCATGCGAGTGCGCACGAGGCGCTTCAGGTCTTTATTGCGGGTCATCGTCATGTCTCCTTTGGGCGCACCACGGGCCACTCCCCAGCAGCGCGCCATGGTGACGCAAAGGACCGACGATACTGATCCGGGAGTCTGCCCCCCTTTGCCTCAAACTCGACTCCGGCTGGGGCGGAGTCTCGAGAGGTTGGGCGTGAATCGCCGCCGTCCGGAGAATGTTAAATCCTGGCGGCGGCGTCAAGTCGTTCCGGACGCAGTCGTCCGCGGCCGGTGACTCGGAGGCCGGGCGCTCTCCAGCGCTTTCTGGGGGACCGCGATTAGATGGAGCTAGCTACACCCCTATTGGGTGCCAGGTCGTTTTGAACTCGACGAAATCCTTGATCTCGTAAACGCTCTGGCTGCGCTCGGAGTACCAGTCGACTCCGTCTTCAGCTTTCTTCGTGCGCACCCTCTTTACGCTTTCCGCAGCGCCGAGGCCGAGCTCCTTCCGCCCATCTGCATCGATCACCGCGCTCACGCCGCGCAGATGCGTGTGCGATGCGAACGTCGGCAGCAGCTCCCGCCGATATCCAGTTAGCAGATTCACAACACCGCCGGGAAGATCCGACGTCGCGAGCATCTCACCCAGCACGATCGCCGGATACGGCTGAGTCTCCGACGCGAGAGCGACCACTGCGTTCCCACTCACAATTACTGGCGCTATCTGACTGATCAGTCCAAGCAGCGGATCCGCATCGCCCGCAATCACTCCGACAATCCCCATCGGCTCCGCGACAGTGAAGTTGAAGAACGGACCCGAAACAGGATTCGTATTCCCCAACACCTGCGCGAACTTGTCGGACCATCCCGCGTAGTAGATCAACCGATCGATCGTCGCGGCAACTTCCTTCTCCGCGTTCGAGCTCGACGATGGACCGGAAACCGAAATCGCTTCCGCCATCTCACCGCTCCGCGCCTCGAGCATCTCAGCTAATCGATACACGATCTGCCCGCGATTGTACGGCGTTCGCTGGGCCCAGCCCGGTCCTGCCTTCGCAGCAGCTTCTACGGCGTTGCGAACGTCTTTTCGCGTGCATTGCGGAATGTTGGCGAAGAATTTCCCGTCGGTCTTTCCACGCCCCTGGTAGATCGGAAAGGTCCGCCCGCTCTCAGAGCGGATGAACTCGCCGCCGACATACACCTTCGGCGTCTTGGTAACCGGAAGTCGATGCGCGGCCACGTTACGCGAGCCTCACGTAATCGAGTAATCCCTGCCGCCCGCCCTCGCGACCGAAGCCGGACTCCTTGTATCCACCAAACGGCGACGATGGATCGAACTTGTTGAACGTATTCGCCCATACGACGCCGGCCTTGAGCTCCGTGCTCATCTTGAGAATGCGTGAGCCCTTGTCCGTCCACACTCCCGCGGACAATCCGTACATGGTGTTGTTCGCCTTCTCCACCGCCTCTTCGAGAGTCCTGAACGTCAACACGGAGAGAACCGGTCCGAAGATTTCCTCTTGCGCAATCCGATGACTCTGCGTCACACCCGTAAAGATCGTCGGCCTGAACCAGAATCCCGCTGACGGCAACCGGCACGACGGCTGATACAACTCCGCACCATCCGTCACACCCGATTCGACGAGCTCGGTGATCTTCTCGAGCTGCGCCTTCGAGTTGATCGCACCGATGTCAGTGTTCTTGTCGAGCGGATTCCCGACGCGAAGAACGTCGATCCGATTCTTCAGCTTCTGAATGAACAGCTCGTAGATCGTCTCCTGCACGAGGAGTCGGCTGCCCGCACAGCACACGTGACCCTGATTGAAGAAGATTCCGTTGACGACACCCTCGACGGCCTGATCGATCGGCGAATCATCGAACACGATGTTCGCTGCCTTTCCGCCAAGCTCCATCGTCATCTTCTTGTCGGTGCCTGCAACCTGTCGCATGATCCGCTTGCCGACTTCAGTCGAGCCGGTGAACGCGACCTTCGCCGCCAGCGGATGGCCCATCACGAGAGCGCCGGTCTCCCCCGCCCCGCTGACGAAGTTCACTACGCCCGGTGGCAGATCCGCTTCCTGCAACAGCTCCGCAAACTTGAACGCCGTAACCGAAGTCGTCTCAGCCGGCTTCAGCACGACGCAATTCCCTGTAGCTAGTGCCGGTGCAATTTTCCATGCGAGCATCAACAGTGGGAAGTTCCACGGAATCACCTGACCGACTACGCCAAGCGGCTTTGCTTCAGCGCCGGGAATCCCGTATTGGAGCTTGTCGGCCCAGCCCGCGTGATAGAAGAAATGCGCAGCCGACATCGGCACGTCGAAATCGCGCGATTCCTTGATCGGCTTGCCGCCGTCCATCGTCTCGGCCACAGCGAACTCGCGCGACCGATCCTGAATGAGACGCGCGATTCTATAGATGTACTTTCCCCGCTCCTTGCCGGGCATCTTCCGCCAGAACGAGTCGTACGCCTTCTGCGCAGCCTCGAATGCTGCCGAGACGTCGTCGGCATTGGCGAGCGCGACACTGGAAAGTCGCTTCTCGGTCGCAGGATTGATCGAATCGAAGTACTTGCCTGACTTTGGAGCGACGAACTTTCCGCCGATGAAAAGATCGTACTGATCCTTGATCCGCGGATCGGCAGACTCCGGCGCGGGATCGAATTCCCACAGATCCCCGAAAATGAGCTGCGGAACTGTTCCTACTCGTCCCGAAGCAACGATCTCGTGTCGAACGCCGTTGCCTTTGGTTTTCGTGCTCGCCATCAGTAACTCTCCGCCGCTTCCGTGAAGTAGTAGGGCGCCTGGTACGCGCCGGTTTTTTCCTTTTGTATCTGTCGCAGGAGATCGTTGAGCAACGAGCTCGCGCCGAATCGGTAACGGCTGGAGTTCAGCCACGCGTCGCCGAGCGTTTCCTTGACTGCGACGAGATAGTGCAGCGCCTGCTTCGCGTTCTTGATTCCGCCCGCCGGCTTCATCCCGATCGCAACGCCCGTCGCGAGATAATGATCGCGGATTGCCTCGAGCATTACCTGTGTATTCGCCAGCGTTGCACTACCCGACGCTTTGCCGGTGCTCGTCTTGATGAAATCGCCTTCTCGAATCACTTCCATCGCCAGCATCGACGCAGCTCTCACGTTGTCGTAGCTCTCGAGCTCGGAGACTTCGAGAATGACTTTGAGCGTCGAGTCACCGCAGGCTTCGACGACCGCGGCGATCTCATCCTGCACAGCCTGGAATTCACCCGAGAGAAACAGCCCGCGATTGATCACCATGTCGACTTCGTCGGCGCCATCACTCACCGCTTGCTTCACTTCAGCAATCCGAAGCTTGAGCGGACTCTGTCCCGACGGAAACGAAGTCGCGACTGATGCAACCTTGATCGGCGTATCGGCCAGCCATTTACGCGCGTACTTGACCAAGAATGGATAAATGCAGACCGCGGCAACCGGCGGAATGTCAGGATCGTCGCTCGGATGTCGCGCCTTCTGACACAGCGATCGAACCTTCCCGGGCGTGTCCTTCCCTTCGAGTGTCGTGAGGTCGACCATCGAGACAGCGGTCTTGAGTCCCCAGATCTTCGACTTCTTCTTGATGCTCCGGGTTGCGAACTTAGCGACACGCTCTTCGACGCCCACCTGATCGACGCTGCCGGTCTCGTCCAGCAGTCGCCTGAACTGTGCGCGGACAGATGTAGCCATCCTTCCAATATCGTGGCGGGCAGGGGGCAAAGCTACTGCTCTTTGACAGGTGCGGACGTTAGGTTGCGCGGCGTATGAAGAACTTGCGTCCGCCCGCAATTCTGTTCGATCTCGATGGCACTCTGATCGATTCGATCGAGCTTCTGCTACAGTCATTCCGGCATACCTTCGCTGGAAGGAATCGCGCGCCGACCGACGAACAATGGATCGCCGGAATCGGAACTCCCCTTCCGAAACAACTTGGCGAGTTCGCCGACACCGCCGAAGACATCGCCGCGCTCACGAACCGGTATCGATCCTTTCAGCGAGAGAATCACGACCGGCTGACGAGCGTGTACGACGGCGTCGAGCAGACTCTCGCCACGCTTGCCGGGCGCGGTCATCCAATGGGTGTGGTGACGAGCAAGAGCAACGAGATGATGCTGCGCGGACTGCGACATACCGGACTCGAGCAGTACATGACGACGCTGATCGGCTGCGATTCGTGCCACATTCACAAGCCCGATCCATACCCGGTTCGACTCGCTCTGGAAGAGCTCGGCTACGGTCCTGAGGAAGCGCTCTTCGTCGGCGACTCACCACACGACATTCAATCGGGAAATGCAGCCGGCGTCACGACAGTCGCTGCCCTGTGGGGACCGTTCACAAGAGCGCAGCTTGCACCACACAAACCTGATTTTTTCCTCGAGAATATCAGCGGGCTTCCTTCGCTGGTGGAGCGTCGCAGCTAAAAGAGTAGATCTCTACGCGCACTTCGGTGTAAAATCAGGTCGCGCATCACGCGCGATTTCCACCCGAAGGAGTTGAATTGATGGGAGTGTCATTCCCCGCGGGAACCATCGTCCGCACCGGTGCCGAGCGAGCAGCGCTCGTCCGCCGAACCTACGCGCTCGTTTTCGTCAGCGTTCTCGTAACGATGGCGGGCGCGAGCTTCGCGCTCTCGCAGCCGCGGCTCATGCAATCGGTGGCCGAGCATCCGATCCTCGCGATGATCAGCCTGTTCGCGCCGCTCATGATGGCAATGAGCGCGCGGAACACTTTCCCCGCGAACATCGCGCTCGTGCTTGTCTTCGCTTTCGTCGAGGGCGTGGTGATCTCACCGGCGCTTTACGTTTACGGCCGAAGCCAACCCGGCCTGATCACTCAGGCTGCGATGATCACGGTCGGAGCGTTCGGGCTTCTCACGATTTACGCGTGGGTCTCGCGGCGCGACTTCAGTGCATGGGGGAGCTTCTTCACTGTCGGGCTATGGGTGCTGATCGGGACGATGTTCCTCAACATCTTCATGAAGAATCCGGGGCTCGATCTCTGGCTCGCCGGGATAACAGTGCTCGTCTTCAGCGGACTGTTGATCTTCGACACGTGGCGGATCCGAAATGTCTACGGTCCCGATGATTACGTGCCTGCGGCGGTGCAGATCCATCTCGACCTGCTGAACCTTTTCCTGGGAATTCTCCGAGTACTCGGCGGCCGGCGAGACTAGGCTTGCCCTGCGAAAAAAAGGCGGCGCCCTGAGCGCCGCCTTTTTTCATTCGCTCGTCTCTACGCGGTCCATCTCCCGCGCGAGATCCAGATCGTTCTGTGTGATCCCGCCCACGTCATGTGTGCTGAGATTGCAAATCACCCGGTTGAACCTGATGTCCATGTCGGGGTGATGGTTCGCTCTCTCGGCGACCTCCGCGACACGGTTCACGAAGCCGATGGCGTCGGGGAAGCCGCGGAACTGGAACGTCTTCACCAATGCCGTTCCTTTCCTCGACCACCCGTCGAGACCGCCGAGCTCCCGCTGAATCGCGATGTCCGACAGTAGCTCTCTCACGCCATCCAAGATACAGTAGTCAGAGCCAGCAATTGTCCCTCGCGCGGTCGGGTGGCTTCGGTTTATATTCGGGTGTGGCGAAGTTAGCAGGGACCGCGGGAAAATTGGCTCAGGCTCCTCTTTTCGGCGAGGACTACGAGCGCAATGCTCGGCAGCTCCCGATCGTTGGAGAGCAGAAGGACATCCGTTATTACGGCGCGCCCGCGAAGAAGGTTCTCAACGGACCCGAGACGACGGGCATGGGTTACTGGTCCATCAATCCGTACGTCGGGTGTGCTTTCGGCTGCGCCTACTGCTACGCGCGTTACGCGCACCGGTACGTGATGGAGCGCGCTGCGGCTTCGGACAGAATGACGAACGCACTCAGCAGCGCTTTCACGGAGATGCCGGCGTGGCTCGCATTCGAGCGGAACATCTTCGTGAAGCAGAACGCGCCGGATATACTCGCGAGAACATTACGCCACGGAAGCGACAGGCATCTCGCATTGGTCAACGGCGAGGCAATACTCATCGGCACCGCAACCGATCCGTACCAACCTGCCGAGCGAAGGTTTCGCATCACGAGGCGAATTCTCGAGGTGCTCGCAGACCATCCGGGATTGTCGATCGCAATAATCACGAAGAGCCCGCTCGTAACGCGCGACGTTGATTTGCTCACGCGAATCGGCAGGAACTCAGACATCAGCGTGCACATTTCCCTGATCACGCTGAACCGCGATCTCGCTCGACGAGTCGAGCCGAGAGCGCCGACGCCCGAGGCGCGAATCCGCGCCCTCGCGAGATTGCGCGAAGCAGGCATAACGGCGGGCATCAACTGCATGCCGGTGCTTCCTGGAATCACCGACAATCCCTCGGATCTGGAAGCGTTGGTGAAGCGAGTTGCTGAAGCTGGAGCGACTTACGTCGGCGCTTGTGCGCTGCGCCTTCAATCGGCTGCGCGGAAACGCTACCTGCCGTTTATCGAAAGCGAGTTTCCTCATCTCGCTGAGCGTTATCGGAACACATACGCGCACGGTTACCAGGCAAGCGACCGCTACCGCGAGGGTCTGTCAAAATTCTTTCATCGCATTTGCGCGCGGTACGGCGTCGATGCGTCATCGACAGCGGACGACGACGAAGAAGGGGACGCCTCCGACGAATCGGAAGCAGTCCCCTCTTCACAGCTGGACCTCTGGGCTTAGCCGGCGCGCGAGCCGGCGGTCAGGTCAGGGTCCGCCAGCGGGAATGTCGGTTTCACCAAAGCCGATGTTCATCGCAATGAGAACGGCTCTGGCGTTGTTCGCGACTTTCAATCGCTGCGCGCAAACTCTGATCGCGCGGCGAGTCGCGGCATCTGCTCGTCCGGTTACTGCTTTAGTTCCGCAACCGCGATCTCTAAGCTCCTGCTGCAGCGCGAGGAACTGAACTCCCGTGAGCCCCAGCGCTCCTTTCGAAGTTGGGCAGCCTAACGGACACTCTTTCCCCGTGGGAGTGTTCGGGCCCGGCGGACCAGTCGTCGGCGGCGGCGTCGGCACTGTGGTGAGCGTCGTCGTCGTCGTGGTGGTAGTGGTCGTGGCGGCCGTATCCGTCGTGGTCGTCTTCGTAGTCGTCGTGTCTTTGACCGTGGTGTCCGCCGCCTTCATCGTCGTGTCCGTCGCCTTCTTCGTCGTGTCCTGGCCTCGCGCGATCGCCGGCAGTATCAGAAGACCGGCGGCCAAGACGAGAAACTTGAGCTTCATGTCTCCTCCGTTCGGGGGGGTAGCTGGATATCCGTCCTCGATCTAATGAATGAGTGCAAAGGACAGGCCGCGGTTCGGGAAAAAACACCCGTGCACTTTTTTGCCTTCAGCGCCCCGAGGAGCGCGCGATTCTACCGGCCGAAGAAGAGCGCGCCGAGCACAGCCCCAGCCACGAGGAGACCTGCGCCGGCGAGAACTGCCACGCTCGTGCTGAGTGAAACTGATTTGTGTGTCGCCTCAGGAGTGACCGCGCCCGCTTCGCCGGGAAGTGAGCTGAGAATCCTCTGCTGAAGATGGATCGGAGTAGTTCTCCGCCTGAGCTGCTCCGCTTCGCTGTTGAGCTTGTCCCACAGCTCGACGTTTTCGCGCTCGCCCGGCTGAGTCAGATGGTCGCGCGTTTCTTCGCCGTCGAGCCATGCCTGAACCGCAGGCGTTGCCGGAGGCGTCTTGCGATAAGGTCTTCGGTCCGGGGGTGTACGCGGACGGGGGTTGTCTTCCTCGGTCATGAATATTTCTCCTCGAGCAATGCCTGTAACGCTTCTCGCGCGCGGTGCACTCGCATCTTGAGGGCACCTACGGTCGTCTCGAGCAACACCGCCATTTCCTCGTACGACCTTCCCTCGACGTGCTTCATCACGAATGCCTCACGAAGCGATGCCGGAAGACGCTCGAGCGCGTACTCGAGATCGCTCCGCAGCTCGTTCCGATCCATCTCTTCTTCCGGCGTTGAATACGATGACGGTTGATCATCTTCATCGTAACTGACGTGAGTTCGACGGATGTTCTTGAGCCAGTCCTTGCACGCGTTCGCGACGATGCGGAACACCCACGCGTCGAATCGTCCACGGACCTCACTCAGATGCTGATACGCCTTTATGAACGAGGCCTGAAGGATGTCCTCGGCCACATCGGGGCTTCCTGTCATTCCCAGCGCGTGGCGGTAGAGCGGATCGCTGTAGCGAGCGATCAGTATTCCGAATGCGTCTTTGGATCCCGCGAGGACGCGGGTGATGATCTCCTGGTCCGCGTCGACCTGATCAGTTGCAACGGGCGCCTGCTGCGCCTGAACCGCTTTGTTCACACGGCTAGTGTAACGACATCAAAGCCTTGAGACTAGGTGCCGCGGTCGACGCGCCGAGCAATTTCAAGGACGACGATCGAACGCTTTCCATCCGAGCCGGCGGATCTGTTCATCGTGCTCGCCAAGCCTGGGAGGCGGCATGCGTACCTTCCCCGGCACGCTTGGCTCGATGCCGGTGAGCGGCGATGCGCTGACAGACTCGAGCGCTTCGAGAACGGTTTTCACGCGACCGCACGGTACCTGAGCGGCGCTGAGAATTTTCACCCATTCATCAGCGGGACGCTCACGCAATCGATGCGCGATGCTATCGATAATTCTGTCACGCGCATTGAGCCGACCGGAGTTCGTCGATAGCTCGACGTCCTGACCGAGGTCGACAAGACCCAGCGCGATCATCGCTGCGTGCCAATGTGCGTCGGTCCCGACCGCGAGGACGATCGGATCGTCGGCCGTGTCGAAAAGTTGATAAGGGACGAGGTTCGGATGCTGATTACCCCATCGCTTTGCCTCCTGACCGGTGAGGAGCGAGTTCTGAGCAACATTGATCAGGGCGGCAGTCGCACTCCGAATGAGTGAGATGTCTATTCGACGCTCTGCCGGCGACAACTCGCCATCACCGTTCCCTCGAGCGGCGAGCGCAGCAAGAATTGCGATCGCGGCGTCCTTCCCGGCGATGATATCCGCTAGTGCAACACCAACTCGCGTCGGCGGAGCATCAGGGTCTCCGGTGATCGACATCCATCCCGATTCTGCCTGCACGACCAGATCGTAACCGGACCGCGGGACCTCATCGCCGAAGCCGGTGATCGTGCACCAGATGAGGCGGGGATTCGATCGGATGACCGAGCTTCGATCGATGCCTCTTTTCCTGAGCGCCCCAGGCAGGAAGTTGTCAACGACGACATCCGCGCTGGCGATGAGCTCGAGAATCAGGTGCCGGTCAGCCGGCTGATCGAGGTCTGCGGTGAGGCTTTTCTTGTTCCGGTTTACCGAGAGGTAATAGGCACTTTCCCCACGCTCGTCGAATGGCGGCCCCCACCGGCGGGTTTCGTCGCCGGTTCCGGGTCGTTCGACCTTGATGACCTTGGCGCCGAGGTCGCCGAGCATCATGGTGCAGAGCGGGCCGGCGAGTACGCGGGATAGGTCGAGGACGTGAATTGACTCCAACAAGGCTTATGTCTGTCTGATGGCGTTATTATATGGTATTGATGGCGCTAATTGGCCTCTCCTGGAATGCTTATCCGAGCCGTTCGCGCCTTAGGTGAACCTTACTTGTTTTAGTGACGCAAAATCATATACTTACCGCCGTTCAAGCCCCTCCCGCAGCCGGCAGCTCAAGCGCCCCAGCGGATCCGCAATTCTCCCTGAAGTGCACCGATCTCGTATACATATAGGAGCGTGTGATGGCCGATAACGAAAAAGCCCCGGTCGCTACCGGGACCGCGCCAGCAACGCCGACTCCTCCCAAGCGCAGCCCCGGCCACCGGGGAGCAGACGTCAAGGATACCGTCGCCGAAATGGCGGCCAAGGCTCACGAGATCAGTCTCGAGGCCGGCAGCAAGATGGCCGCGGCCATGAAGGATGTAATCAACGCCGCCGCTGGATTGAGCGGCTTCGTTCTCGAAAGCGCCCGGGACCTCGTCCAGTATATGGTACGGCGCGGGCAGATGACTCAGGAAGAGGCGGACAAGCTGATCCGCGAAGTCGAAGCGTTCCAGCCAAAGAGGAAAGCCGGAGCGCCGCCCGCACCTGCCTCCCGGAGTACCGACGGCAAGAAAGGCTTGATGACTCATGTTGTGGGACATACTCCGGCCGCACGCGCTCCGGCGCCAGCTGCGCGGAAAATCCCCTCCGCTCATCCCGCGAAGAAAGCCGCTTCGAAGCCGGCTGCGAAGAAGTCCGCGAAGGCTCCAAAAGCCGCAGCAAAGAAGCCGGCGAAGAAGTCCGGATCGAAACCGGCTGCGCACTCCGCGAAAGCAAAGCGCAGGTAGTCGGGATGGCGCGTGCGCCATCCGCTGCGAGCCGCATAGCCCGCGGCGATGCGATCGCTCTCACAAAGGCACTCACCCGAATCGACTCTCGCAATCCGTCAATCGACCCCGACGGTCCGGGCGAGGCCGAGGCAGCGAGGTTCCTTGCGAGTGTTCTGGAGAGTTGGGGATTCGCTGTGGCTTTGCAGGATGTCGCCGACGGCCGGCAGAACGTCGTCGCTCACCTGGGTCGTCCGGAAGCGCCGGCACTTCTCTTCGCGGGACATCTCGATACCGTCGGCATCGACGGGATGACGCATTCTCCGTTCGATGCGGAAGAACGTGACGGACGCATCTACGGACGAGGCTCTGCGGACATGAAATCGGGAATTGCAGCGATGTGCGCTGCTGCGGTACTCGCGGCTGATTCAGTTCCCGATCCGTCGCGCCGCCAGGTAGTTATTGCCGCTGTGGTCGACGAGGAATACGACAGCATCGGCATGCGCGCGTTCGCTGAGACCGCCTCCAACACAAGCGCCTGCGTGCTCACTGAGCCGACTCGTCTCGCGATCTGCCCTGCACATCGCGGATTTGTGTGGATCGAGCTCACGTTTACCGGCAGAGCCGTGCATGGAAGCCGGTACGACATCGGAGTCGACGCAATTCGACACGCGGGTTTGTTTCTCAAAGAGCTCGAGGATCTCGACTCCACCGAATTGCCGAGGAAGACTCATTCACTCCTGGGCAGAGGCTCTGTTCATGCTTCACTGATCGAGGGCGGCACCGGACTCTCGACATATCCTGAGCGATGCGTGCTGACAATCGAGCGAAGAACGTTGCCGGGCGAATCACAGTCCGATATAGAGAGCGAGGTTCGCGCTCTCTGTGATCGAGCTCGCGAGCGTGCGCCGAACCTTGACGTTTCCGTCAGGCTCATCACAGCTCAGTCACCGAGTGACGTGAGCACTGAGGCGCCGATTGTTCGATCGCTGAGCGATGCTATCCAAGCAGAAGGCACCGAGCTCAGCATCGAAGGAATGAGCGCATGGACTGATGCCGCAATTCTCAACGACGTGGGCATTCCATCGGTCTGCTTCGGTCCGGGCGACATCCGTCATGCGCACACGCCGGAAGAGTTCGTTCCGATTTCCGAGATCGACACTGCGACGCGGGTTCTGACTCGCGTGGCCCGGGACTGGCTGGAAGGACGAGAGTGAAGCACATCACTCATCGTCAGTACGATGCGCTCGAAGGAGCCATCACCCATGGACGTCGTCTCGCATTGAAGCGACGCGGAACCGAATTCGTCGTCGTCCCGACGCGAATCCGATTCGAAGGAACGCGTGAAGTTCTTGACGCCACTCATCCAACGACCGGAGAGCAGATCACGCTGTTCCTCGACGAGCTGGAATCGATGGAGGTGGTGTTCTGAAAGCGCGGCACCCCGATCTGTTCGACGAGTCGCGCGACCAGAACGACGAGAGCGAAGAATCCACTGCCCTCGTCGCGATCTACGCCGACGAATCCTGCCTCGGCAACGGACGCGAGGGTAGCAATCCGGGAGGAGCGGGAGGCGTCGTCGAATTACTCGACCCCGAAACCTCGCTGGTTCGCCGCTGGGACTACTGGGTATCTGAGCCCGCGACGACAAACAACAGAATGGCGCTACGATCGATCATCGAAGTTTTTCGCGAGCTCGACAAAAGAGGAGACAGGCTTCGCGTCGTCTTTACGAGTGACTCTAGGTACATTGTCGAAGGGATGCGGTCGTGGGTGCCGGCATGGATCGCGCGAGGATGGCGAAGGAAAGGCGGAGCGATCGAGAACCTTGCGCTGTGGAAGGAGGCGGTTGAAGCGGTGAGTCGCCACCGGGTGCAATGGAGCTGGGTCCGCGGCCATGCAGGACAACCGCAGAACGAGTATGCGAATCATCTGGCAACTCGCGCAGCCGCAGAACAATCGAATTCGGGCGGCCTGGTTCCGTCCGCATTCGAGAGCTGGCTCGCCGCAGAGCAATCGACAAAGATCGGAATGGGAAGCACAGCTCCATTTCCAGATCCTGGAACATTCAAGCCGAGTCCGAGAGCATGGACGATCTAGATCGCGTTTTTCACAGACTTGTCAGCAACATCAGGCACCGACATTCCGAGTACCTGACCCTTCCATTCACCGTGCAGGAGCTCTACGAGACGCTGATTCCGTATCGCCATCATCGTCGCGAGCTGGGCATCGAGACGAATCAGGATTACGAGATCGCCATCACGCGTCTTCTGTCAGGCGAGCGCGATTATCTCCAGACCGATCAGGAAACACGGGACAAGCTCCAGGCGGAGCTCGCGTCGCCGCATATGGATCCAGGGGCGTTTCGCGAGTTCGCCAATGCGAAAGTCTCGCTCGCTCCGGAAGCGCTTCGAAAGATTCGCGCACTAACGGTTCCTGCCGATTCAGCAGGTGCTGGAAATGGCGGAGCGAAAGCTCCGAGTGGCGCGGCAGCGCCGGTTGCCGGCGCTCCTCCACCCGAACCAGCCGCAACCGCGAAGGCACAGCCGGCGCAACCAACAGCGGCGGCGCCGACTACCGCTAAAGAACCGCCGGCTGCACCGCAAGCGCCGGCGATAAGCGCAACGTTCGCGCTTTCACCGGTGCCTCCGTCGCGTTCGGAGAGCATCGCTGATATCGCCCCCTCGGCGATTTCTTCGTTGACAAACGTCGCTGTTCCCGAAGGATGTCCATTTTGCGGCGGAACTCTTCCCGAAGGACGATCGGTCGTCTACTGCCCGCATTGCGGAAACAATCTCTCGATATCGCGCTGTCCAGCGTGTGGTGGAGAGCTCGAGAAAGGGTGGAAATTCTGCGTTGCATGCGGGAGAGCAGTCGGATGAAAAACGGAAACAGCGTGCTGCCGGCCAACAGCCGTCAGGCAATTAGCTAATAGCACGGTTTTCTGATGGAAAGCATCCTCTTTCTCTCGGCGGTGCGTACCCCTTTTGGCACGTATGGCGGTACTCTCCGCGACGTGCCCGTGACGGAGCTGACCACTCACGCCACGAAAGCCGCAATCGAGCGATCGGGTGTCTCTCCTGAAGACATCGATCAGACAATCCTTGGAAACGTCCTCTACACCTCCGCGGATTCGGCGTACTTCTCACGTCACGTCGCGCTGAGGAGTGGTTGTCGAACGGAATCGTCTGCGCTCACGCTCAACCGTCTGTGCGGCTCGGGGTTTCAAGCAGTTGTGAGCGGCGCTCAGGAGATCATGCTCGGCGACGCGAATGTCTGTCTCGTCGGCGGTGCGGATTCGATGTCGCAGGCTCCTCATGTCGTGCGGGGGGTCCGCTGGGGAACTCCGCTCGGAACATCACCACCGCTCCAGGACTCGCTTTGGGAAGCGCTCACGGACAATCACGTCGGGCTCGCAATGGGCGAAACGGCTGAGAATCTCGCCGACCGCTACTCGCTCGATCGCGGATGCGTTGACGAATTCGCGCTCAGATCGCAGCAGCTCGCTAACGAAGCATGGTCCAAGAATCTGTTTGCCGATGAGGTCGTACCCGTGCCGGTTCGCAATCCTCGCACGAAAAAGGACGAGATGTTCTCGCGAGATGAGCACATGCGGCCCGACACGACTCTCGAGGCACTCGCGAAGCTGCGACCGGTATTTCGTGCATCGGGTGTCGTTACGGCGGGAAATGCGTCCGGCATCGGCGATGGAGCAGGGGCGCTGGTCATCGCCGGCGAAAAACTCGCGCGTGACCGAAAGCTCAAACCGCTCGGCCGTCTCGTTTCGTGGGGAGTTGTTGGTGTCGATCCGGCAATAATGGGAATCGGTCCGGTGCCCGCATCACGAATGGCGCTCGACCGCGCCGGTCTTACGCTCGACGACATGGACATCGTGGAAGTGAACGAAGCATTCGCTCCTCAGGCTTGCGCCGTGGAGCGCGAGCTCGGCATCAGGCGCGATCGCCTCAACCGCGAGGGCGGCGCAATCGCCTTGAGCCACCCGCTCGCCGCCTCCGGAGCGAGAATAACGGCCCATCTACTGCATACACTCCGGCGTGAAGGGAAGCGCTATGGTCTTGGAACCGCCTGCATCGGCGGGGGCCAGGGAATAGCGCTCATCGTCGAAGCCGCCTAGCACAACCGCAGGACGCGGGCGGCCAACTCCGCGCGTGCGCGCGGAACACCGGAGATTCCTGGGATGCAGATACATCGCGGATGGATCGCGCCGGCAGCCGCAGCAGCTCTCATCCTCACCGCGTGCGCCACAGGCGGGACGACAACGGACACTGGTCAACCGGCTCCGGGCGGGCAAACAGGGGAGACGTCCGTTCAGCCGTGGGCGGTCAAGTCTCGGGAGCACGTCGATCTGTGGCTGCACGGCTTTGCAATGCTTCAGGCAGACACCGCACTCGTTCCGTATTTCAGGCGCGGATACGTGAGCGAGATGCAGGCGTTGCGGAATCGGTCGAACGTTACCACACAGCTCGACGCGAATCGCGATCGCCTGCGATCGCGACTCACTCTGAACGACAGGCTCGTGAATGCCCAGTTCGTTCCGTTCTACTTCGATACGTTCGACGAGATGTCGCGCGCGGTCGACCTGTTGATCAGATCAGGCGGAAATCCGCGGGCGGCGGGAGATCAGCAAACAGCGACGCTGATCGCGCTCATGGCAGGATACTTCCCGACGACGGCGGATCAGGATTGGGTGCGACTCTTCATTCAATCACTGCGCGACGAGGATAGTCGCTTTTATCGATCGTACTGGGATCAGCAGCAGCGCGAGCGCGCGGCCGTTCTGAATGCGGTCAGCGATCTGTGGCAGCTCACCTATCGTCCAAAGCTCCAGACGTTTCTCAACAACACGCGTCAGGTCGGCGGCGAGATCTTCCTGTCGCTGCCACTCGACGGCGAAGGTCGAACTGTCTCCGAGAGCAATCGGGAGAACGCGACGGCTGTAACCTTCCCCGCGAGAACAGCTGATGCGGTGCAGTCGATCTACGTCATCGCCCACGAGCTTGTTGGACAGATCGTAGCGACGGCAGTCAGAGACAACACGACGCCGAGTGACACGCGCGCCGGACTTACTGACCAGTACATCGCGGCGGGTGCGGTTCGCGGCGGCGCCATTCTGCTGCAGAAGGTGGCGCCCGAGCTCGTCGACGGATACACGAGGTATTATCTGCAATCGGCCAACCGTCCGTCTGGCACGCTGGCGACGGTGTTCAGGCTTCCGGATGGAATCATCCAGGCGATCTCTCGACAAATAGACACCGTACTCGGCGGGATATAGGCCGATAGCCCTCTTTCACCTATGAGGGAGTAACCGCGGAGCGCGCGGAGCGCGCGGAGAACTACGCAACAGCTTTTCTGTTTTTCAAAACCAGAAAAGGATTCTCCTGGTTTTCTCCGCGTGCTCCGCGGTTACTCCCCCGTCAGTGATAGAGGGGTATCCGATCGACACTTCGAATATCTTTCGACGCGATGCCGGAAGACAATCTCCCCGTTCCAGAAAAGAAGCTTTCACTTGATCGCTCCACGATCGAGCGCGTCCTCGCTCGCGCTGCTGAGCTGCAGGCAGCAACTCCACCGGGCGAGGAAGGCGACCTCAGCGAATCGCAGCTTCTCGATATAGGGCGGGAAGTCGGGCTCAGTACTACCACGATCAATCAGGCTCTCGCGGAAGAGCGATCACGGATCATTGTCCCCGAGGAAAGCGGACTCGTCTCCACGATCACTGGACCGGCCATTGCTTGCGCGTCGCGCGCTGTTCCGGGAACTCCCGCGGAAGTCCTCGCTCACCTCGACACGATGATGCAGCGCGACGAATGCCTGCAGGTCCAGCGACGTTTCCCCGATCGGATAACATGGGAGCCGCGCAGCGGATGGATCGGAACCATTCAGCGCGGGTTGAACTTCAGTGGTCGCGCATACTACCTGTGCCGAGCCAGTCAGGTCGCCGCTACGGTCGTTCCTGTCGAGGGAAATCGCGTACTCGTGCGACTCGACGCGGACATATCGGATCACCGGACCACGCGCGTCCGATGGGGCGGCGTGATGCTCGGCGGCGGAGTACTCGGCAGCGCCGCGGTCGTCGCCGCATCTACGCTCACGATTTTCGCGTCGGTCATCGTAGCAGCAATCGCTGCAGTCCCTCTTGCAATCGGCGGGGCTGCAGCATACGCGATCGCCAGACAACATCGTGAAATGGTCGAGCGCACCCTGCTCTCGCTGGAACAGCTGCTCGACCGACTCGAGTACGAAACCCCGCGGCTGCTGCCTTGAGCTCGATCTCAAAGGTCGGAGTCCTCGGCGGCGGACTCATGGGAAGCGGAATCGCGCAGGTCTCGGCGCAGGCTGGATTCGATACCGTCGTGCGCGAGGTAACCGACGAGCTCTGCGAGCGCGCGAAGAAGTCGATTGGCAAATCTCTCGACAAAGGCGTCGAACGCGGAAAGGTCACCGCTGAATCGAGGTCGGCAACGCTGTCGAAGCTTCGGTTCACAACATCAACGGGTGACTTCTCCGATCGCGATCTGGTGATCGAGGCCGTCTCCGAGGATCTCGCGCTCAAGAACCGGTTGTGGAAGGAGCTCAATTCCGTCTGTCCTCCACGGACGATTTTCGCATCGAATACGTCCAGCCTCACGATCGCCGAAATGGCAGCGGAATGCGGTCGTCCGGAGAAGATGCTCGGGCTTCATTTCTTCAATCCGGTTCCGCTGATGAAGCTCGTCGAGGTTGTCCGAACGATCACGACGAGCGATGCGACCGAGCAGTCCGCGCTGGATTTCGTACGCGCGCTCGGCAAGGAGCCGATTCGAGCGAAGGACTCGTCGGGGTTTGTCGTCAATCTGCTGCTCATCCCTTACATGCTCGATGCGATTCGCGCCCTCGAATCCGGAGTGGCATCGGTCGAGGACATCGACAAGGGAATGCAGCTGGGCGCGGGACATCCGATGGGTCCTTTTACGCTTCTCGATTTCGTCGGCCTCGATACGACTTACAAGATCGCGGAGATCATGTTCGCGGAGTTTCGCGAGAAGAGGTACGCGCCTCCGCCACTTCTCAAGCGGATGGTCACGGCCGGCATGTTCGGCAGAAAGTCGGGCCGCGGGTTCTACGATTATTCAACGGAGCCGCCAACGGTCAGCGCGCTGGGGTTGTGACGGCAGCCGGAACAGATCGCGAGCAGAATCTCTCGACGCCGCCAGGGTTTCGCGGCGCCTTTCGAACCGACGAAGAAGCGCGCGCAGTCTACTCTGAGGCCGCAGGTATCACACAGATCATTCCGACAGCCGTCGCAGTTCCCGTTGACGCTGATGATGTAATTGCGATCGTAAAATGGGCGGCGGCACAAGGAATCTCGCTCGTGCCTCGTGGCTCAGGCTCGAGCATGGCCGGAGGCGCAGTGGGACCAGGTGTAGTCGTCGACATGAGCCGCATCGACTGGATCGATCCTCCCGATGTCGACAACAAGCGTATCTGGGTAGGTCCGGGCGCGATTCGCGCCACAGTCAGCTCCACTGTCGGAAAGCTGGGGCTGCGTTTTCCTGTCGATCCATCGAGTGGAACCTTCTGCACGATCGGAGGAATGGTCTCGACGAACGCGGCGGGACCTCACTCTCTCAAGTTCGGCGCGACGAGAGAGTGGGTGAGGTCGCTCGATTGTGTCTTCGCCGATGGTACTCGAGCGATCGTCGA
>DATBRZ010000007.1:0-12167 GCA_036560025.1 Gemmatimonadaceae bacterium
TTCGCAGCACAAAGAACGCGGGCATCGACGCCAACGCCCGGCGCATCTCCCCTCTCGGCGCTGCACCCGCCAGCACCGGGACCAGTATGGCAGGAGCATCGATCAGGTAGCCGAGCAACAGCCAGGGCGCGCGAAAATACAGAGTGAGAACCGGAAGAATCAGCAGATACACGAGAGAAGCGATCGTGGCATCCCACATCGACACGGCGACAGCGGACCGCAGATAGGGTACGTCCAGCAATCCCTTCCAGTGAAGTCGCACGTTCTGCACGAAGCCGTGCGACCATCGCTTGAGCTGCCGGCTCATGAAACGGAAGGTGTGCGGCTCGATCGGATAGCAGACTGCCTCAGGCACGAACCGAACTTTTCTGCCGGATCGATAGAACGACCACGTGAGATCCATGTCTTCGGCGAGCGTGCGCGTTGCCCAACCGCTCTCGCTCAACAGCGCATCAGTGCGATAGATGGAGAAACAGCCGGAGGAAATGAGCGGTGTGTCGTAAAAATCCTGCACCTGCTTGTAGAACGTGAACGCGAATAGGTACTCGATGTAGCGACCCCGCTCCCAGATAGTTCTCACGTTGCGTGGCAGGACGAACCCGCACGCGGAAGCAACGTCAGACTCCAGCATGACAGCGAGCAACTTCTCGATAGCGTCGGGTGCGAGCGCGGTATCGGCATCGATTGCCATGGTGTATCGCGTGCCAACCAGCGGAAGAGCGAATGTCTGCGCGCCGGCCTTGCTGCCAGTGTTCGACGGCGGACGGACAACCCGAACGTTCAGCGCGCGCGCAACATCCGCCGTTCCATCGGTCGAGCAGTCATCGACAACGATGATCTCTTCCGGCTGGACGGTCTGCTCCCGGAGACTGCGAATCGTTTCCGCGATCGAGGCCGACTCGTTGAACGCGGGGACGATGACCGTTAGCGACGCTTTGGTTTCCGGCATATGTAGATTTACGGGGGTTTCCGAGCATGGTTCGAACGTGCGGTCGCACTAGCTCTGGGCGGCCGCTACCATAGAAAGACGCTCGAACGCCCTGACACGTGACGACTCGACGGGAGACGACACCGGCCGCCGGGCTTGAGGAGCATTCGCGAATGGCGCATACACAACCGCTCGTAAACCGCCGCAGCGCAAGGGCCAGCTCCGGAGAGGGTCCGGTATGTGACTTCATCCGCAGGCACTTTCGTCACTTCAATGCGGCAACCCTCGTAGACGCGGCGGACGCGTACCGAGCTCATCTGGACGGCGGCGGAAAAATGTTCGTGACGATCGCCGGCGCGATGAGCACGGCGGAGCTGGGAATCTCGCTGGCCGAGATGATCCGACAGGATCGGATTCACGCCATAACGTGTACGGGCGCAAATCTCGAAGAAGACGTATTCAATCTCGTCGCGCACGATCATTACGAGCGCGTCCCCCACTATCGCGACCTGACAGCGGAAGACGAGCAGCGACTTCTCGAGCGTCACCTCAATCGCGTCACAGATACCTGCATTCCCGAAATGGAAGCGATGCGACGAATAGAGAATGTCGTACGCGAGGAATGGATCGCGGCCAACGATCGCGGCGAGCGGCTTTTTCCGCACGAGTTCATGTATCGCATCCTCGACAATGGCTCACTCGAGGGGAGCTACGAGATCGACCCGAAGGATTCGTGGATGGTCGCCGCGGCAGAGAAGAATCTTCCGATGTTCGTTCCGGGCTGGGAGGATTCGACGCTTGGAAACATGTACGCGGCGCATTGCATTACAGGCGACATTCGCAACGTGCACACTGTGCGAACGGGGATCGAGTACATGATCGAGCTTGCCGACTGGTACACGACGGTGTCTGCGCAGGCGGACGTTGGATTCTTTCAGATCGGCGGCGGAATCGCGGGAGATTTTCCCATTTGCGTTGTACCGATGCTGCACCAGGATCTTCGCCGTGAGAACGTGCCAGTCTGGTCCTACTTCTGTCAGATCTCCGATTCTACCACCAGCTACGGCTCGTACTCGGGCGCTGTGCCGAACGAGAAGATCACGTGGGGAAAGCTTGCGGTGGATACGCCGAAGTTCATCATCGAGAGCGACGCGAGCATCGTGGCGCCGCTCATATTCGCGATGGTGCTGGGCTGGTGATGTGAATTGCCGGCGCGCCAGCTGCGCGCCGGGGTCAGTTTTCGCGCTGCGTGATCGCAGTGGCGGGGAGCTTTGCCCAGCCAAGGAAAACCGCGGGATCGACGTCTCGCTCAACGGCTGCGGTGCCTCCCTGCTTCACGCTCACCATCTCGCGCGGTGAGAGAGTCACAGTGTCCCGAATTCCAGGTCCGCTGACTTTGATCGTACCGGCGATTGCTCCGATAACGACGTCCCTTCCCGAATCAGCGCGCACAACGAACTGGGTTTCGCCGTCGGCTTTGATAACGTTCCCCGCCCGCACGACCAGATTCGACTGACTCGACAGCGTCGTGAAAAGCGCAGCGCCGTTCAGCTCCGCTTCTTCTTTCCCCCTCGAATACCTAAGTGACGTCGACGGTCCGAGGAACGCCGTAGCCTCACCCAGCTGAACGAGGTTCCGAGCTCCGGGCGCCGCGACAGTCGTCGCCCACTGCATCGGCGGCGAGTTATCAGCGGAATGCGAGCGGCTGCGCGTGACGGCGATGAAACCAACCGCGAGGATCAGCAGCGCAAATCCGATCAGTAGGGGTGACGCCGCCGACACCGGCTGACGCGATCTGCTGCTGTCGTCGCCCGTCATGTGCTCGACGATTCGCGCGTTGAGGCGGCGCCATCCTTCGTTGGCGTCCCAGGTTCCCGTCAGGTCTCCGCGGAGGAGCCCGACTGCCCGCGCTCGTCCGGGATCCGCGGCAAGCCAGGCTTCCACCGCCTGGGTTTCGGCAAGAGATGCCTCGCCGGCCAGATAGCGGTCGAGTACGTCGTCTGAAATCCGGGAGCGGTGAGGCATCTCAGTCGTATGTGGGCTCGAGCGCGGAATGAACCGCGTGCAGCGCTGAATTGACGAGCTTCTGCACGCCCTTCACCGAAACGCCCATTGCTTCAGCGATCTCCGAGTATTGCATTCGCTCGAGCCATCGAAGACGCACGGCAAGACGTGCCCGCTCAGGAAGCGCAGCAATGGCCATGTGGAGCCGGTGCGCCTCTTCGCTTGCATCACCGCTGTGCCGCGGATCGAGGCGATGAGTATGAAGAATCTCGCCGAGTGAATCGGCATCGACTCCTCGCTCGAGAGCGGAACGCCGGCGCCAGCTTAGCGCGCGGTTGTGCGCACCTGCGAACAGTGCGGCACGCACCGTACTGGTGACGCGCCACTCGGCGCGTCTCGTCCAGAGAGCGTAAAAGAGATCCTCCACGATCTGCTCTGCATCCGATCGTGATCTCACATAGCCGTCGACGAAATCGCAGAGATTCCCGTAATGGTCGCGGAAAACGTGCTCGAAGGCGACGGTATCACCGAGGCGAATGCGACGGACCAGCGTGCTGTCGCCAATGGCCTGCCCCGGCGTGATCGGCGTAAATGCTTTTTCCATGGATCAGCCTCCCAGCTTCCACTTCGTCCAGGCGCTGCATACGAAGGATGTTAGTGCAATCATGGCTAAAACGCGCGAAGCCCGGTCACCTGAGGGTGGCGACCGGGCGTCGAGTCGATAGGTAATGGGACCAGAAGGTGAGCGCGATTCTCCCGATTAAGCAGCTTCGAGCGGAGGGAATCCTTCGCCATCATCGCTTTCTCGAGACGCATCGACGCCATGAAAGAGAGCGAGTGAGCTTTCGGCGGTAGGTGATACGTGAACGACGTTGATCACGCCGGAATTGCCGTTCTCGAGCACCAGGCGGTGCTCGCGCAACATATCGATTGGAACGTTACCTGTCGACTTGAAAACGCCACCCCAGCCGCCGCGGTTGCGCGGCTCTCGCGTCGGCCTGGCGAGGCTCACGGCGACGTATTCCAGCTTGGTTCCGTTGGAGAGTTTGAGCGTGCCTCTGACCTGATGCATCTGAGCGCCGCCAGTGAGTGTGAGTTGACGGCAACAATCGGGGCGTGCGAAAACGAAGTCAAGAAATTTTCGCCCGGAGGCCAGTAAAAGAATTGTCGCAGGGGAAGTACGACAAATCTGTAATAAGGAATGCGATATCTGGTGCTGACTGCTCACGACGCGAGAGTTCCCTGCCCGCCGGCATCATACTCTTGACGGCCAGTCGCAAGCGTGGTATATAACCACTAGGTTAGATAACCTATTGGTTAGATACTATGCCTGTCGATCATCTGAGTACCACCTTCGCCGCCCTCGCGGATCCGACCCGCCGCGCCATTCTCGCCCGCCTCACTACGGGGGCAGCGACCGTCAAGGAGCTCTCGGCACCGTTCAAGATGACTGGGCCCGCTGTGTCGAAGCATCTCCGCGTTCTAGAGCGCGCGGGTCTGATCGCACGCGGGCGGGAGGCTCAGTGGCGTCCATGCACCCTCGAGGCTGCCCCGCTCAAGGAGGTGGCCGAGTGGGCGGAGACGTACCGCCGTTTCTGGGACGCGAGCTACAACCGCCTCGATGACTACCTACAACAACTCAAGGCAAAGGAGAGAAAGCATGGCCGTCGCAAATAACGTTAGGCGCACCGAATTCTCGATGCCATCCGATCGCGAGGTGGCTATTACCCGAACCTTCGATGCGCCGCGAAAACTGGTTTGGGAAGCCTGGACGAATCCGAAGCATGTGCCTCACTGGCTCCTCGGTCCGCCGGGATGGACAATGCCCGTGTGCGAGATCGATCTGCGTGCAGGCGGCGGGTGGCACTTCGTCTGGCGGAAATCCGACGGCAGTGAAATGGGCATGCGCGGGTCATATACGGAAGTGGTGCCGCTCGATAAGCTCGTGTCGACCGAATCGTGGGGAGCCGAGTGGCCGGAGACAACTAATACAGTTGTGCTTGTCGAAAAGAACGGGAAGACGACGGTCACCCAGACCATACTCTACCCATCAAAAGCAGCTCGAGACGCAGCGCTCAAGACCGGAATGAAGGATGGGTCAACGCAAAGTCATGATCGACTCGAGGCATATCTGAAGCAGATTGCCTAGCAAGCATGGGTAACTGCCGTGCCCCTCACGACTTACAGTAAATTATTGTGAAATCAACATTTAGGTCACTTTATGTGTTATACTACTTTAATACGATTCAAACTGAGTAGGCGCCAGGAGTTGATCCTCTCGGCGTTGTCCGGCCTGCGGTAGATCCTCGCACGCAGGGCTCCGGCAAATTCCGACGGGGTGTTAGGAGAATTCAATGCAGACGATCACCAATGGACAGGTCGCGCGTAGCGTTCGCTTCGATATCGCTGCCGACAAGAACGAAGAGTTCCATACGCTCTTCAAAAACGAAGTGCTGCCGATTCTGAAGAAGCAGGACGGCTTCAAGAACGAGCTACTGCTCGTCCAGGGACAGCACGTGCTTGCCATCAGTCTCTGGAACAACGTCGATTCAGCGCGTAAGTACGAGACGACGACGTACCCGCAGGTGAATACGACGCTTCGCCCGGTGATGTCGGGAAAGCCGACGATCGAGACGTTCAATTACGACACGCTGTCAACGATTGCATAACAATCGCTGCAGCTGACGAAGACAGGAGGGCCCGAAAAGGCCCTCCTGATTTTTTACGGCCGTCCCCGCTACGTTTTATGCGGCCTGACGTTGTGCTGCCGGACGTTACCATTTCAAGGAGTGATGATGCGCATTACCGCACTGGTCGGATGTGCCATGCTCGTCGCCGCCTGCAGCCCGAAAGAAACACCGCCGGTTGCTGACACGACTGCCATTACAACGGCTCCCGCTCCAGCCATGTCGCTAGCAAGTATTGCAGGTACTTGGAAGGTCATTATGAAGCCCGAAGGACGAGACACGGTAGTGTCACAGTACCTGCTCGACGCAAGGGATTCCACGTCGTGGACTCTTACCTTCCCCAACGGCCTGCGAGCCCCGGTGCGAGTGACCGGCATGAGCGGAGACACGGTGCTCGCTGCAACGGACTGGAACGAGAGCCCGATTCGAAAGGGGCTCCAGGCACGGAGCGACATCAAGTATTGGATGCAGGACGGAAAGCTGGTGGGCAGTCATCTGGCTCATTACAAGACGACAGGACCTGACACTGTTCGCGTCTTTGCGGTCGAAGGAACAAAGCAGTAGTTCCACGACGAGGAACCTGAAAGCCGTCAGCGCGCGGCAGTAGACCTGGAACAACAAAAAGCCCGGCATTCGCCGGGCTTTTCTTATCGGGACGGCAGGATTTGACCGTCAGCCGCGAGAGGGCACTTATATCCTAGCAAAGCCCCCGCCTCTGCCGGCCGGGAGGACATTTGGTGGCCGAACCCATATCATCCGTGCCCGAATAGAGCAGGTCGGCGAAGGTAGTGTTCGGGTTGTTGAGCGTCGGGTCTCCGTTAATGACAACGTCCTTCGTGTCCCGCGCCTTGATCACCGAATCAACCTGCGCGGGTGAGAATGACGGGTTCGCGGAAAGCACCAGAGCTGCCACGCCCGCGACGTGTGGGCTCGCCATCGAAGTTCCACTCAACGTCGACGTCGCGGCGTCGCCGGTGTACCAGTCGGACACAATAGAGACGCCCGGCGCAAAGAGATCGACGCAGTCGCCGTAGTTGGAGAATGTGGCCCGCTCGTCAGATTGATTCGTCGCACCTACAGTTATCGCAGAGTCGGCGCGAGCGGGCGAATAAAGGCAGGCGTCAAAGTTAAAGTTCCCTGCGGAAACCACGACCGTTACGCCTGCTCGCGTTAGGCTGCCAACCGCAGCGTCCAGAGTTACGTCGCCGGGGCCACCTAAGCTCATGTTAACCACAGCGGGCGATACGTGATTCTGGAGGACCCAATCCATAGCCGCGAGAATCGTTGAAAGATTTGTGCTGGTCGTGCAGCCAAAGACTCGGACAGCTACGAGCGCGACGTTGCGGGCGACTCCGTAGGCGCTTCCGCCGATGATGCCAGCGATGTGAGTACCGTGACCGGCGCAATCTTCACCTGATCCACCTGTGAAGTCGTAGCCCAATGATGCTCGTCCGCCGAAATCCGTGTGTGAGAACCGGATGCCTGAGTCGATGATATACGCGGTAACGCCCGAGCCGTCGTTGGGCGGCACGAACGAACTGTCGAGCGGGAGTGCCCTCTGGTCTATGCGGTCGAGCCCCCACGATCCGGCATCGGCTGTCATCACTGCGTCATCTGCTATGCGCTGAACACGACGATCCTTCATCAGTCCCGCGCGAGCCGCCTCAGAAATGGAGGCAGCGAATCCGGTGATGACATTCCGGTACACGTACGTAGGAGTTATGTCGTAGGAGCGCACTACCTCGGCGGGATCACTGGCCCGATCGAGTGTTACAACGACGCGCGGCGAACGACCAACTATTGGCTGCGCGAGGCGAGGTGATGCGGCTGGACTGGTTGTCGAATCAGAACAAGCTGTGAGCGTGACAACGACGGCCCACGTATAAAGTAGGGGTCTCACTGTTACTCCTCCTGCCTGAAAGAGTGACCGAGCCCCTGCTCATCAAACACCAACGACGCCAGACACGGCCGGAAGGATTGCTTTCATTTACGCCGCATGTTTCCGCAAAGGCCATTCCATATATCAGCTGCAGGCCCAAGTGAGCGATGCAGTTTCAGAAGATTGAAGACATCGATGCTCTTGTTCGCCGTCGGCTATAAGCCCGGCGTCCCAACATCAAGCCACATGCGTGTGGGAGCTTGGGGATTTGACCGTAAGCGGCGAGCGTAGCGAAGCCGCATCGGCGAAATCACGGCGGACCGAAAAGAAAAAGCCCGGCATTCGCCGGGCTTTTCTTATCGGGACGGCGGGATTTGAACCCGCGGCCCCCTGAACCCCATATCGCGATACTCTCTGCTTTCGTTTGTATATCGTAGCTCACTCATGACCGTCGCCCCCACGTCGATATAACTGCACGCAACGTTAGACAGCAGGAGGCGACACGACAATACTACCGATTTTAGTCCTCCCGCTCGGCCATCGCGCGCTCCATGTTGGTGAATGGGCGAAATCAACAGCCGGTTGTTCGCCACACTTGCCGAGCGGTATCGCATCGAACGTGAGATCGGCTCGGGCGGAATGGCGACCGTCTATCTCGCTCGCGACCTCAAGCACGACCGCGACGTCGCACTGAAAGTTCTTCGACCCGAGCTCGCCGCTGTGCTCGGCATCAACAGATTCCTGAACGAGATAAAGATCAGCGCGCGGCTCGACCATCCTCACATTCTCACGCTGATCGACTCCGGAGCGACAGACGGATTTCTGTACTACGTCATGCCGTTCGTTCGTGGCGAATCCCTGCGGGACAAGCTCAAACGAGACAAGCAGCTCGACATCGACGAAGCACTCGACATCACGCGTCAGATCACATCAGCGCTCGACTACGCGCACCGGCAACACATCGTACACCGCGACATCAAGCCGGAGAACATTCTTCTTCATGAAGGAGAGGCGATGCTCGCCGACTTCGGCATCGCGGTGGCAGTCAAGGAAGCCGGAGGAAATCGCCTGACCGAAAGTGGAGTGTCGCTGGGCACGCCGCAGTACATGAGTCCCGAACAAGCGGCCGGCGATGCTGCTCTTGATGCACGCAGCGATGTGTACTCGATGGCGGCTGTTCTATATGAGATGCTTGCTGGTGAGCCGCCACACACCGGTGCTTCGGTGCAGGCGGTCGTTGCGAAGCTCCTCACCGAGCGGCCGACGCGACTTCGAGTGATTCGCGACACAGTGCCGGAATCCGTCGACGCTGCAGTTGCGAAGGCGCTGGCAAAACTTCCCGCCGATCGTTATACCAGTGCCAACGATTTCGCGCGCGCGCTCGTGTCCAAAGCACCAACAGCGCGAACGTCAGTACCGACGCGGCGGTGGATTCCAATCGCGATCGGTGGCGCACTCATCACGGCTGCCGCAATCTCGGCTGCATTCATTCTGGTCCGCAAGCAGGCCCCGCCTCCGCCCCCGGATCGAGTTCAACTGACCATCACCGGTGTTACTGAAGACGCGTCGCTGTCGCCGGATGGAACTCGTTTGGCGTTCGAGGAAAAGCACTGCGACGAAGCCGGCGATTGCACGCATCAACTTGTCATCCAGGACATTGACGGCCACAACCGCCTGGTACTCAGTCGGAACGAAGCAAATTTCTTCAGTACAGCGTGGACGCCTGACGGTCGCTACATCGTGTTCAGCACATACGGTCCCGAGCGATCCGGGGTCTTTGCGATATCCACGCTGGGCGGAGAGCCAAGACTTCTCGGTCACACACACGAGACTGGCTACGATCTGCTGTCGGGGGACACTGCGCTCATTGGGACAGGTCAAGAGCCACGAGATTCAATCGCCTGGGTGCGGCGCATCACCGTTCACGATGGGCAGACACTCGACAGTATTCCGGTGCGTGAGGCGGGGACCACTTTCCTGATCGACATAATTTCTTTGACGTATCCGGACAGGTTCCTCATCGCAGCGCGAAAGACGGTCACCAGCGTGCCCGAGTTGAGGTTGATCGACTTCCGCGGTACGGTGATCGACCGATTTACGCCACAATTTGGGTCGCTCGGCCACGGTTTCCGTGCGCGCTGGGTGCCTGCCAAGCAAAGGCTGGTTGTCACTTCTCAACGTGCGCTCGCCAGCACTGAGTACGATATCCTCAGTATGGATGTAACCGCCACACGCATTGGACGGCACATCGACACCCTTGTCACCGGTTTGCAGATGGGTTTTGGATCACTGGATGTCTCGACGGACGGAGAGCGCCTCGTCTACTCTGGAGGACCCGTCGAAGGCACACTGTGGACGATCGACACACGCCGCATGAAGGAGGGGCGTTTCGCTGCGACTCAGGCGCTGTTTACGACCACGAGATTGCAAGGGCTGATTTCTCCGGACGGCGACAGGATTGTCGTCGTGCGCGAGATTCCGACCCCCGATGGAAGCGCCTCAGACTTTTCAATCCTTCCACGGGAAGGCGGCGCCGAGTCGCAGGTCGTTCTCGGAGTTCCGAATTTGCTGCATTTTGACTGGTCTCGCGACGGTGCTACTATCCTGTATCTGCACGGAATCGCAGGGAACAAAGTTCGTCTCATGGAAAGCGATACCACGGGACGCCGCATTCACGAAGTCACTCGGCTCGACCGAACTGCCGCTGTTGCGTTTTATCCGCTTCCGGACGGAGCACTCTGCATTATCCCACAAAATCGCCGCGCCCTGTCCCTCAGCCACCGCCCTGGCAAAGCCGATGTAACGTGGCCCGCCCCCGATTGGATGGGTGAGATCTGGAGCGTATCTCTTTCGCCGGACATGAAGTCGCTCGCCGTCCTGGCATCCGGTCGGGGAGCGGCGTCGATTGTCGTCGCGACGGTGGATATGGAGAACGGCCGCTTCACTAGGGTTGGAACGGTTAATGGCGTCTGGATGGGGGGAATAAGATGGCTCGCGGATAGCAACATCACGTTCGACGTTTATGAGAAGCAAGAAGTAATGGCGCTTTACTCCATCAGGCCGGGAGGCCCGGCTCGCAGGGTCGGCACGTTTCCGCTTCGTGACGCGACTGTCAGCGTGTCGAAAGATGGAAGTCACATGGTAGCATCCAACTTCAGCTTCAAGAGTGACGTCTTTATGATCCGGAACTTCGGCGAGATACTGCGGCGATGAGGGCTGAACGCGCCTAACGTTCCGGTCTCCGCGGTGCCGCCTGCCTAGTGGTGATCACGACGACACCATTCACACCGTTCGGGCCGTACTCCAGCAATTCGTGCGGGTACTTCAACACTTTGATGTCGGCGATGTCTTCCGGCTTGAACCAGTCGATGCCACGGTTACAGCCGACCCCAAGGAATTGGGAGTCGGCTGTATCTCCTGTATTTCCAATAAGTTCTGAATCGGGACGGCGGGATTTGAACCCGCGGCCCCCTGAACCCCATTCAGGTGCGCTACCGGGCTGCGCCACGTCCCGCTCGCTTGTCTCGCGAGGAGTTGGCAATCTACCGCGCCGCCTGAGAGAATCACAGGTCTCCGAGCCGTGACGTTCTGCGAGCCTTTCATTTCACGCGGTTGTTAAGTTTTGATACCCGCACGCGATGAACGCCGCGGGAACCGAAAAGGATCGTGACTAGCGTCAAAATCGACACGGCCGAAGAGCTGCTGCAATGGGCTGATGATCAGCCCATCGCCCTTGGGCGCTCGTGGGTCGACGAACTCGAGGATCGAAAGCGCGAGGAAGCAGTCTTCCACGATGATTATCGAGCCGGGCATGTCAACGAGCAACGCGAAGCGTCGAACCATCGATTCTATGAAGCGGCCAGCGTTGTCTCCGATTATCGTGATTCGTGGATCCGTCGCTGGGCAACTGTTCCCCCGGCAATATTTCTCGATTACGCCTGCGGTGATGGGCTGCTAACGATCCAGGCGGCAAAAGCAGGCGCAGAAGTCGCCATTGGTATCGACATCAGTGAAACCTCCGTGATCAACGCGGCCGAGAATGCAGCGAATGCCGGCGTTGGCGGGCACGCTCGCTTTCTTCAGCGCGACTGCGAGCAGACAGGCCTGCCGACTGGCGCATTCAGCGCGTGTCTATGTCACGGAATGCTTCACCACCTCGATCTCACGAAAGCGTATCCAGAGCTCGCCCGCATCATGAGACCCGGCGGACGAATACTGTGCGTGGAGGCGCTGGCCTATAACCCGGTGATTCAACTTTACAGGAATCGTACTCCCGAGCTTCGCACCGACTGGGAAAAGAAACACATCCTCGGCATGCGTGAAGTGAAGCTCGCCAGGCAATGGTTCAACGTTGAGAATGTGAAGTTCTTTTTGATGGCTGCGCCTCTCGCGACGCTTCTACCCGCAGGCGCGTTACGACGAGGGTTCATCACCGTGGGACACGCGATCGACTCGATCGCTACTCGTATTCCTGGACTGCAGCTGTGGAGCTGGCAGTTTGCCTTCGAGCTGGTCAAGCCAGGCTGAGTCAATGAATCGAAGCCGGTTTCATCTCCGATAGAGGACGTAAAGCGACACGCCAATCAGCAGCAATCCGAAAACCTGCCTCAGTCGTTGTTGAGGAACGCGGGTGCTTGCAACGGTGCCGATCAAAGTTCCCGCCGCAGCG
>DATBRZ010000008.1:0-3700 GCA_036560025.1 Gemmatimonadaceae bacterium
TAGCCGGAGAGGAAGCCATGCACGTCACACGTCGGACGCGTCCATAAGCGCTCGAGCGTCGTGAACCCACTCTCTCCTCCGAGCGCTGGCGCGCCGGTCTCCGCGCGGAACCCTTCGTCATCGAACGGGAGCTCGCGCATCTGCGCGAGGACGTCAGGCTCCCATTCGCGAACGCGATCGTAAAAGCCGTCTACGGCGATGCGGCCGTTGTCTCCGTGCAATGACGCGAGCAGGCGGGAGAGCTCGGTTGCGGGATTGATTACCGCACCGCCGTAGGAACCGGAATGCAGATCGGCCGACGGACCACGCACATCGATCTGCATGTATGAGACGCCTCTCAGCGAGGCGAGAATCGACGGAATTCCGGGAGCGAACATCGCGGAGTCGGAGATTACGGTTGCATCGGCACCGATCGTGTCTCTCTCGTCACGAATGAACTGAAGGAGATTGTCGCTGCCTATCTCCTCTTCTCCTTCGGCGATGAAGACGATGTTCACAGGAAGCGTTCCGCGAACAGCGAGATGCGCTTCGAGCGCCTTCATTTGCAGGAAGAGTTGACCCTTGTCGTCCATCGCGCCGCGCGCGTAGATGCGTCCATCGCGGAGCTCGGGCTCGAACGGCGGAGATTGCCATTGATCGAACGGCTCCGGCGGCTGCACGTCGTAGTGTCCGTAGACGAGAACTGTCGGCGCATTCGGAGCCTCGCGCCACTCCCCGACTACGATCGGATGACCTTGGGTCTTGTGCACGCGCGCTCTCAACCCGATTCGTTCCAGCGCCGCTTTCACCCATTCGGCGGCGCGCCCAACATCTGCTGAGTGCTCAGGTTGAGTGCTGACGCTCGCGATTCGGAGGAATTCGAAGAGCTCGCGGCGGTGATCTTCGTGCCGCTCGAAAAGAAAGCGATCGAGATCGGACACCGTGTCGACGGTCATGACAGAGATTTAGGCCGCTCGGTAGCACCGTCGCTTGCGAATTCTTGCTTGGCTAATGCCGCACGTCGCGGCAATCGCGAATCGTCAGCGGTCTCTCGCGTAGTCGAGCATCGAGCCGCGGCGCGGGGCCGGATACGGAACCCGCTCACCCTTCATGATGCGCCAGAGCAGACGATTGAACTCGTCGTCGTCATTTCGATCCGCGGACGCGAGGTTGAGCCGGGCCGACTCCTTTGCGCCGGTAGCGCGGGGCTTGTTCAGGTCATCGATGGGATGTGACGGCTTGATCGCTGAGTAAGGGGTGAGATCCGGCGTGGAGCTCCAGATTCCCTGGAGCGGCCGGCCGTAATAATCGAACTGCGACATGTGATCGAGATGCAGAATGCTCTCGATTGTCGACAGCACATCGGTGGTGTTCACGAACCGATGTACGGTGCCCGGTCGATTGTATGGAGAGATCGCGAACATCACCGATCGATGCGAGTCGACATGATCCGGGCCCGCCTGAGAATCATCTTCCACTACGAAGATGACTGTGCTCTTCCAGAACGGAGACTTACTGATCGCCTCGACTATCCGTCCAAGAGCGAGATCGTTGTCTGTGAAGCATGATTGCGGCGTACATACTCCCGTGTGCCCGCCGGCAGTGTGATCGCGCGGAAGATGCATGATCTCCAGGACCGGCATTTTACCGGCGCGAACGTATTGGGAGAATTCCGCGAGCCAGATATCAGCGCGCCGCTGATCGGAAATGTCCATGTCGAACGACGGGTACTCCGGATTCGTCACTGCAGCTAGACTGCCGCGGGTCGCTACATACCGGACCGGACCGCCGTCACGACGCGAACGAACACGCGCCGGGACCGTATCGGGCTCGGCGTACTCGCCATAGTTGCGAACGTCGAGCCCTTTACGCAGCGCGGCATCCCACAAGTACCCGGTGCTCGGCTGCTCCGCCTCGCCTTCATCACTCCACGGGCGAACATCGGCGTACGCAGAGTGCACAGTCTTCTCGGTGTACTCGGTCACGTAGGCCGAGACGGACCATGGATGACCCTGCGAGCTCACTTCAGCGTTCACAAAGAAGCGATCGTAAAGGCCGAATCGCGCCGCAAGCGCACGATGGTTCGGCGACATCGATCGAGGAAAGAAGACAAGAGATGAATCCCCGTCTCCGCCGGGCATGTCTCCAAAAACCTGATCGTACGTGCGATTCTCCTTGATGATGAGCACCACGTGCTCGAACGGCGGATACCTACTGGCACTCTGCGCGGAGGTCCAGCCGTTCGCGCGGGAGACGCGATTCGTAAGCGAAGCGAGCTCGGCACCGACGGTTGCCAGTGGAACAAGCGTCAGAGCGCCATCGAGCTGACCGAGGACGTAATCGCGCTGATCGATGCCGGAGAGCGAATTCTGCGGACCGTGAGGATTCGCTTTCGTGCCATGTCCCTTCCCATTCACGATCAGCAGTGTGCTTCCGAAAGTTGCAAGCGCAGTTGGATACCACAGAGTCGGGATTCGTCCGGCGAGCCGGGCGGTTCGATACGATGTGGGCTTCCCGGCTTCATTCTCGGTAAGCTCAAAAACGGCGACAGCACTGTTGTCTGCTTCGGCAACGAACAGTCGCGATTCATCAGGAGACAGGACGAGAGCATTCGGAGTGCTTCCCTCGGCGGGGCCCGTGGGCGCAGCATCATTGAGCTCCGCAACAACCTTCTGCGATCGCGTGTCGACTACGAAGACCCGATCGGTGCTCGACGAAGCGACGAAAAGCCGGCTGTTATTGTTGTTGAGCAGCAGCGCTGACGGGTGTCTCCCGGCCGCAATTCTTCCTGACTCAGCGAGTGTGCCGGCCGCTGAGCGACGAAATACCGTGACAAAGTTCTCGCCCCAGGCGGAAACATAGACGTCTCCGTTCTGCGCAACGACCACAGCGTACGGGTACCGGCCGGTGCGGACACGCTGAATGACTCGGCGCCCCGCGATGTCGATGACCGACAGAGAATCCGACAGATTCTCCGCGACGTAGAGCACGTGACCATCCGAGGAAAGAGCAATTCCGGATGGAAATCGTGTGACTGTCCGCGAAGATTCGCGTCCGCCGATAGGGATACTGTCGGCGAGGCGCGCGCTGGTTCCGTCCCACGTGTAGCGATAAATCACGTCGCGGGCCGCACCTGACGTGAAGATCGACTTGCCGTCGCTCGAAAATGCGACGCCGAGAAACGCACCCGGCTGCGAGAGGGTTTGTGTTACTCGGCCCGCGACAAGGTCGACGATCTGAAGTCCGCGTTCCCGCCATCCGCTGAGGAGAAGCGCAGCACGTCGTTTATCTGGTGAGAGCGCGACGGAAAGCGGCATGTTGCCGACGTCGATCACGTGGCCAACGGGATCGAGCATTCTTCCAGTCGGCAGCAACACCTGCGCGCTCGTCTTCTCACGTCCGTCGGATTGCGCCGGCCTGCAGGAAACAGCGAGTAACAGTGTCACAACGGCGAGACTACTCGAACGAATCGTCACTACGATGCAATCCCCAGTTGCGCTGACCGCGCTGCACGAATCGAGGACCCAGACGCGTGTTGCCGGAAAGCTGACGGTGATATGCCGAAAGTCTGGCGGAACGAAGTGGTGAAATGGCTGTGACTGGCGAACCCGAGACTGAGCGCCAGCTCGCTCAAGTTGTGCGAACCGGATGCAAGACGTTCCAGAGCGAGCCCGAGGCGTAGTCGAAGAAGGTACTGGTGAATCGGGATTCCCGTTTCGGC
>DATBRZ010000009.1:0-4639 GCA_036560025.1 Gemmatimonadaceae bacterium
CATCGACCCCACTCTTGTCGCCGGCCTGATAAGACAGGAATCGAGTTTCAACCCACGCGCGACGTCACCGGTCGGTGCGCGCGGGCTGATGCAGATCATGCCCGACGTCGGCCGCTCGCTCGCCCGATCAAGGAAGGTTGCGGGTTACACCGACGAGAGTTTGTACAATCCGGCTCTCAATATTCGGTTCGGCACGATTCACCTCGCGAATCTTTTGCGACAGGGCCGGCCCATCGTGCACGTGCTCGCGGCATACAACGCCGGAGAGTCGAGGGTTGCGAGATGGGAGAAGCGGGCGGGGGCGAGCGATCCGGAGATGTTCACGGAGAGGATCTCGTTTGTCGAAACGAGAGATTACGTCAAATCAGTTCTCAGGAATCAGGCTTTCTATCGCGAGCTTTACGACTGGTAAGCCAATGACCCCTCTAACGTCTATGGGGGAGTAACCACGGAGCACGCGGGGCACGCGGAGAACTACGGAAAAACATTTCTAAGGGTTAACAACGGAAACCCAGCGAATCAAAGCCCGCCTCGTGTGCAGTTCAAAAAAAAGAATTCTGGTTTTCCTCCGCGTGCTCCGCGTGCTCCGTGGTTATTCCCCCATAGGCGTTAGAGGGGGCTGCTAGTGGAGATCGGATTCCTCGGGGAAGGTATCCCTGCCTCGTTTCCGCTTTTGAATGAAATCCATCAGCCACGTGCCGGGGATCAGAAACAGCGGAGTGAGGAATATGCCGAGCAGGGAATTGAGCCAGATCAGCGCGATGTAGAACGCGATGAGGCCGAATGAGACCCAGAGTGTTCCAAGTGGACCGTGAGTTTCCATGCCTGACTCCAGAACTGCGGTTAAGATTAAGATACCATGGCACGACGGCACGCTGAAGAAGACGAAGTCATTAGCGCGGTGAGCGCCGCCCTTGGCGGCCTCGACCGGGTGCTGCTCGCGGTGTCTGGAGGCCTGGACTCAATGGTGCTCCTGCACGCTTCGTCGTCCCTCCCGAAGTCGGGGCGCCCCAGACTCCGTGTTGCAAATTTCGATCATCGCACAGGTGATGCCGCGCGACGCGCTACGCTCCGCGTTGGAAGGGCTGCACGATCTGCCGGCCTCGACTTCGTTACCGCGGCAGCGAACACGCGGCAATCGACGGAGCATGAATGGCGCAAGGAGCGCTGGCGTTTTCTACGGTCTGCTGCGACTGCCTTCAAGGCTCCGGTAGCGACAGCGCACACTCTGGACGACCAGGTCGAGACCGTCTTCATTCGCGCTCTGCGCGACTCGGGGCCACGCGGACTGGCAGGACTCTACGCGGAATCGGAGATTCTGCATCCGTTCCTTGGCCTGACCAGGTCGACGCTGGCCAGATACGCCGACACGCACGGTATTAGTTACATCGACGATCCGTCGAATCTGTCGCGGACGCACCTTCGTAACCGCGTGAGGCACGACCTCCTTCCGGCAATTGCGCGCGTTCGTCCGACATTCGCCGCGGAGCTGCTCGATGTTGCGCGCGGGGCGGCCGGCTGGCGAGTAGCCATCGACCAGATCGCTGAAGGCGTAAGGGTGGTCCATCAGGACGATGGCTCACTTCGCATTGCACGGAGTGACCTTGCGGGGTATAGTGCGGATTCGCTTCGCGTATTGTGGCCGGCGATCGCGGCGCGCGCCGGTGTGATCATGGACCGCCGCGGAACTCAGCGTCTCGCGCAGTTTACTATAGATGGAGCAACCGGGGGCGCCATTCAGCTTTCGGGGGGAGTGGAGGTGCGCATGTATCGTGGCTACATGCTGATTCGAAAATGGGATTGGCGGCGTGTCGAGGAAATTCGTTCGACTCGCGCGGCGCAGCGCGGCGCAAGTTCATTCAGCATTCGTCACGCGTGACGGCCGTTGCCGACCCGCGCCTTTCCGGGCGCACAGTAAAGCGAATTGCCTATGATGAGGCGACAATCGCGCGCCGGGTTTCCGAGCTTGGCCGTGAGATCACGGAAGCTTATCCGGACGGACAGCTGCTCGTGCTTGGCCTACTCAAGGGAAGCTTCATTTTCCTGAGTGACCTCGTGCGTCAGATCAAGCGGCCGCTTCAGGTCGATTTCCTCGTGGCCGCGAGTTACGGAGACGCAATGGTGTCGAGCGGAACAGTCCGGCTTCTTTACGATCCCGAGACGGAGCTGGAGGGGAAGCACATCCTGCTCGTCGAAGACATCGTGGATTCGGGACGAACTCTCAATCGGCTGATGTCATTGCTGGAGGAAAGATCCCCGCGCTCGCTCGAAATTTGCGCTCTTCTCCACAAACGCATCGCCTCGGAGTTGCAATACGACATCCGGTTCGTCGGTTTTGATGCGCCCCCGGAGTTTCTGGTGGGTTATGGTCTCGATCACGCGGAAGATTTCCGCCATTTGCCGTATATAGCGAGCTTGCAGTAGATGCCACTTCCGATTCCGCAAAAGCCCAAGGGTCCGAGAAACTGGGGGAAAGCCTCGAAACAGCTCTCGTTCTGGGTGCTTCTCACACTCATGGCGGGCGTGCTGTTCTCATACATGTCAGGCTCGAAGGAGTCGGCTACGAAGGTCGACTACACCCAGTACGAGCGTGAGCTGCAGGGAAGCAACGTCGCCGCGATCACGTTCCAGGGTAAGGCGAACCTGCTTGGCGAATTCAAGAATCCGATCTCGTACAAGGGCCGCCAGGTCAAGCGGTTCAGCGTTTTTCTTCCGGCGGAATACACCAACGCCGACGTTGCGAAGCTGACGCAGCAGGGAGTTCAGGTTCGTGCAGAGCCGGAGGGACAATCGTTCGCCGGACTGTTCCTGATGCTGCTGCCCTACATCCTCATCGTCGGCATCTGGCTCCTGATTCTCAGACAGATGCAGGCTGGAGGCGCAAAGGCCTTCTCGTTCGGTAAGTCGAAAGCCAAGCTTCTCACTGCTGATTCGCCGAAGGTCACGTTCGCTGATGTCGCGGGTGCGGACGAGGCGAAGGTCGAGCTCGAGGAAATCATCGAATTCCTGAAGGACCCGCAGAAGTTCACGAAGCTGGGCGGGCGGCTCCCGAAGGGAGCACTGCTGGTCGGACCGCCGGGCACAGGAAAGACGCTGCTCGCGCGCGCCGTTGCGGGCGAAGCGGGCCGTCCATTCTTCTCGATGTCGGGATCCGATTTCGTAGAGATGTTCGTGGGCGTTGGTGCGAGCCGCGTGAGGGATCTGTTCGAGCAGGGCAAGGCTCACGCTCCGTGCATAATCTTCATCGACGAGATCGATGCGGTCGGCCGGCATCGCGGGGCGGGACTTGGCGGCGGTCACGACGAGCGCGAGCAGACGCTCAATCAGCTGCTCGTCGAGATGGATGGCTTCGAGTCGAACGACGGTGTGATTCTCATTGCGGCAACGAACCGTCCTGACGTTCTCGATCCCGCACTGCTTCGACCAGGCCGATTCGACCGTCAGATCGTCGTTGACGCTCCCGATCTCCGCGGACGCGAAGGAATCCTTCGCGTTCACACGCGCAACAAGCCGATGGCGGAAGACGTCAACATCACGACGCTGGCCCGCGGCACTCCGGGAATGTCCGGAGCGGATCTCGCCAACCTTGTGAATGAAGCGGCCCTGCTTGCCGCCCGCCGAAGTCACGACAAGGTGTACATGCAGGACCTGGAGGACGCGAAGGACAAGGTGATGCTCGGCGCGGAGCGTAAGTCGATGGTGATGAGCGACGAGGAGCGGAAGCTCACGGCGTACCACGAAGGCGGTCATGCCGTCTGCACCATCAAGACGCCCGGCAATGATCCGCTCCACAAGGTCACTATCGTCCCGCGCGGACGCGCGCTGGGACTGGCGTTCACGTTGCCTGAGGATGATCGACTTTCGATCACGCGTGAACAGCTCGAGGGCACGCTGGTACGGATGTATGGCGGCCGCGTTGCCGAAGAGCTTGTGTTCGGACACGACCGCGTGACAACGGGTGCAGCGAGCGACATCCAGTCGGCGACGATTCTCGCGCGACGATACGTCGGTCAGTGGGGACTGTCGGACGCGATTGGTCCAGTGCTTGTCGGCGACAACGAGCAGGAGCTCTTCCTCGGCCGCGAGCTTCAGACGCGGCGTGAAGTTTCGGAGCGAACGGCGCAGCTGGTCGATTCGGAAGTCTCGCGCGTCATCAAGGAAGCGTACACGCGAGCGACAGAAACATTGACGGAGAACATGGATCTCCTCCATCGCGTGGCGAGCGCGCTACTCGATCGCGAAACGCTGACCGGTGACGAGGTGCAGCGACTCGCTCGCGGTGAGACGCTGCCCCCGCGCACGCCGCCGACTCCTCCGCTCGCACCAGCCATGGAGGCGGCTGCAGTTGCGAAGCCGGCGAAGCAGCCATTGTTCGGCAGCGGGCCGGAAGTCGCACCCGCGTAACAACAGCGACGACGGACACGGCAGTCTGGAACGTTGGATCACGCGCGATTCGGCTCGACCGGCCGATAATCATCGGAATCATCAACGTTACCCCCGACAGCTTCAGCGACGGGGGTAATTTTTTGCGCCCCGATGATGCTCTGGCTCAGGCGTCCAAGCTCATCGACGATGGTGCCGACGCGGTTGATGTGGGCGGAGAATCCACGCGGCCCGGCGCGACCAGCGTATCCGCAGA
>DATBRZ010000010.1:0-18807 GCA_036560025.1 Gemmatimonadaceae bacterium
AAGCGCTGCTCCGATCGATCCACCTTGTTCACCGCGAACATTCGATCAAGCGCTTCCCGCATACCTACCAGCCGTGCAACATCTGTTGAATGCAGTAAGCCTTCGTTAGTCGGCGGCACGTTGAGCAGCAGCTTGCCGTTCCGTCCAACCGACGTGAAGTAAAGATCCACGAGATTCTCGACTGATCGTACTCGCTCGTCTTCGGCGGGGTGATAAAACCATCCCGGCCTGATCGAGACGTCAACTTCTGCGGGACGCCAGACAGTGCCGCCCTTATCTCCATGCTGCAGCGCATCGATGATCCCCGGACCATCTGCGCCCGGGTAGGGAACGCGCGTCGGATCGACTGTCGCCCAGTTCGGATCACCGGCGGTACCGCGTTCGTTGCCGCACCACCTCACACCCGGGCCCGCGTCGGAGAAAATCACCGCGTTGGGTTGAAGCTTCTGCACATGACCCCAGAACCGCGGCCAGTCGTAGACCTGCCGTTTCCCATTCGGTCCTTCGCCGTTCGCGCCATCGAACCAGACTTCGGTAACTTCTCCGTATTGCGTCAGCAGCTCCGTCAGCTGCGCGATGTATACGTCGTTGTAGCGAGGCGAGTCGCCATACGCCGGATGGTTACGATCCCACGGCGACAGGTAAAGCCCGACGCGCAGACCCTCAGCCCGGCAGGCGTCGACGAACTCACGCACGACATCGCCCCGTCCGCTCCGGAATGGACTCGACGCAACTGAATGCGTCGTCGTCTTCGTTGGCCAAAGACAGAAGCCATCGTGATGCTTCGCCGTCAGCACCATTGCCTTGAAGCCGGCGCGCTTCGCAGTGCGCGCCCACTGTCTTGCGTCGAGCGCCATTGGGTCGAAGATCGATGGCGACTCCGTGCCGTCGCCCCATTCGCGATTCGTGAACGTATTCACACCGAAGTGAAGGAACATCGCCAGCTCGTCACGATGCCACTTGAGCTGCGCCGGGCTTGGCACGGGCCGATTCACCGGAGGTAGTGTCGGCCGAGCTCCCCTCGGAAATGAGCACGCGGCGAGTGATAATGCGCCGAGCTGGAGGAAAGTCCTGCGATCGATTGAAGTCATCAAAGACGGACGCCGGTCGCCGGTCGCGTCCGCTATTGCCCAACCACCAGCACCGTAAACGTTCCAGGAATCATCGGCGGCCTCGGCCTCGGCCGCTCCGCAGTTGGCGCTGGAGTCTCACCGAATTGTGCCGTCGACAGGTAGATGCGATGAGTGCGTGGATCGAGCGCCAGCGTTCGCGCGCCGCGCTGTGTCGCAACGTTTCCCATCACTGTGAACTTATCGGGTGAATCCTCATGAACGACGGTGAGCGTGCCTTCGCCGTTGGATGAGAATGCGAGACGCGATGCCGGATCGAAAGCCGTTCCATCCACCCCGCTCCCGATTGGCAGGGTTGTCACGAGCTTTCCATTCTCCGAATTCACAATCGCCATCAATTTGTTGGAGCAGCCGATGAATATCCGGTGACGCTCGCGGTCGAACGACAATCCGGTCGGCTCTTCACACGGCGCGAGCGACCACCGTTTTTCGACCTCGAGCTCCTTCGCATCGAATTTCACCAGCTCCGATTTGTCCTCGATGTTCACGAAGACGTGTCCCTTCCCGTCTCCGGCTGCTGCTTCCGGCTTTCCACCAAGGTTCACGCTTCCGATGACAGTTCCTGTTGCTGGATCTATCGCAGTTGCATTAGCAGATCCTCCATTGAACGTTATCACGCGGTTCGACGCAGCATCGTAGATGATCGCGTCGGGATTTCTCGCGGGCAGTTTGATCCTCCCCGTTTCCGCGAGTGTCTTGAGATCGAAGACAGTTACCGTCGAGTCACGCCCGTTGCTTGTAAACCCCTTGCCAACCCCGTACACCAGCGCCACTCCATGTACGCCCAGTGTATTCGGAATGTCCGCAATGAGCGTGTCACGCCTGAGGTCGATCACTTGCACGTGAGTGCCACGCGAAACGAACAAGCGGTTGCCGGCGGTATCCACCGTCAGATAATCCCATCCTCCTTCAGCGCCGGTTCCGATCTTCTTCACAACGTGATAGCCGGCACTGGATTGTCCCTGCGCTGGCGTTGTGCCGATTAACAAGCCGCACAGCAATGCCAGCAAACCGTGACGAACCATCATGCCTCCCTCGGCAGTGTGTAATGCCTTCCGCGGATTACAACAAGAAGCGTCGGTACCATATACAGAGTAATTGGTGTACTGAGCGCGAGTCCGCCGATGACTGCCAGAGCGAGCGGTCGTTGCAACGCACTGCCGGCGCCAAGTCCAAGCGCGAGGGGCAGAAGACCGAATAACGTACATAGCGTAGTCATCAGAATCGGCCTGAGTCGAATCCGTCCTGCCTCGAGCAGCGCATCGCTCAGCTCCAATCCGTCAGCCATCATCCGCCGCCGCGTGAAATCGAGAAGAATGATTCCGTTCTTCACGATCAGCCCGACGAGCAGAATCAAACCCATGAATGACGAGACGTTGAGTGGTGTTCCTGTCAGAAAGAGGAGCGCAACTGCTCCGACAAACGACAACGGGGCTGCTAGCAATATCACGAGCGGTTCGACGAATGACTGGAACTGAACCACCATCACGAGTATCACGCTCGCTGCTGCAAGCGCGAGAACTCTGATGAGAGCGTTGAATGCCTCACGCTGTCCCGCATACTGTCCGCCGAGTTCTACTCGGATTCCCCTGGGCGGTGGGTTTTTTGCCAACACTCGTTTTATGTCCGAGCTGATCGCGCCGAGCGAGCGCCCGCTCACATCGGCCGTCATTGATATCATCTGCTGCTGGTTTTCACGCAACAGCTGACCGCGCGTCTCCAGCGGTTGAAATGACGCCAGGCTCGCAAGCGGTGCTGCGGCTCCGCTCTGATCCGACACTACCGGCAGTGAGCCAAGCAGCACCGAATTGAATCGAACCGAATCAGGGGCGCGAACGCGTACTCCCACTACTCGATCGTCGAGCCGGATCTCACCCGCCGGAACTCCGAGTAAAGCTCCGGCGACAGTATTCCCGACTTGCGTTGGCGTCATTCCGATCCGATTCGATTCTGCACTGTTCACCGTCATCGCCAGCTCGGCGCTTGGCTCACTCACTCCATTGTAGAAATCCTCGAGTCCTTTGATTTTCGACATCCCCGGCTCGAGCCGCTCCGCGTACGCTTCAAGTGCTGCGAGGTCTGGCCCGAACAGCTTGATCTCGACGGGGTGCGCGTTACCCGCGAGATCATTGATCACATCCGAGAGGATCTGAACGAACTCTACTCTGAGACGCGGGATCGTCTTCTCGATCTTCCCACGCACATCGTCGATCACCTCAAAGCTCGACCGCCGGCGCTGTGACTCCGGTCGCAGCCGGACAGCGATATCTCCCGTATTCTGCCCAGTCGCAAACAGTCCCAGCTCTGCACCGGTACGACGTGACGTGCCAATGACCTCGTCCGTATGCGCAAGAATGTTCTCGACGATATGCACTTCGCGGTCTGTCTCGGCCAAAGCGGTGCCGCCGGGTGTGAAGTAGTCGAGCACGAAAGCCGACTCATCCATTTCCGGGAGGAAGCCCGTGCCGACGAACCGCTGGAAAATGAATCCCGCGACGATCAGCGCCGCGGCTGCAAACGCGACACGGCGTGGACGCGATAGAACATTCGCCAGTGTCTCCGCATATCGCTCGGAAAGATCGTCGATAGCCGTTGAGATTTTGCCGAGCGGCGCGAAGCGCCCTCCTTTCGACGACGCAGCAGCATCGTCCGTATCTGCCTCCGTGAGAAACTGCTCGCTCAACAACGGTATGATCGTCAGCGCGAGCAACAGCGACACGAGCACCGCGATGGTCAGCGTGATTGACAGCGCATGAAAGAATTGTCCTACCACTCCTGTGAGCAGCCCGAGCGGCAGGAAGACCACTACTGTCGTCAGCGTTGATGTCGTCACCGGCCACACTAGTTCCCGCACCGCGTTTCGAATAGCGACGGATCGATCGGGATTGATGTGGATCTGACGCACGATGTTCTCCGTAATCACAACGGCATCGTCGATGACGAGACCGATGGCAATCGCCATCGCGCCCAGCGTCATCAGGTTGAACGTCTGACCGACGAGCCACATCACGAAGACCGTGATGGCAAGCGTTATCGGGATCGCGGACGCGGAAATCGCAGTGATGCGCGCGTGCCGAAGGAAGAGCAGGAGCACGAGCACCGCCAGCACTGCTCCGATGATCATTGCATCGCGCACTGACTTGACCGCGTCGCGAACCAAAGCTGCCTGATCGTACACTCGACTGAGACGCACTCCCGGCGGAAGGGAACTCTTGAGTGACGTCACTACCTTGGCAACGCTGTCCGAGATCGCCAGCGTACTGCCACCGAGCTGCCGCGTGATGTTGATGAGCGCGGCAGGACGCCCGTCTCCCGCAATGATCCGCACCTTGTCCTCGACGCCGAGCGAAACTGTCGCGAGATCACGAACCCTCAGACCGCGACTCACCACGACGTTGCCGATCTCCTCCGCCGAGTGCGCTTCCTGCGCGGTGACGATGAGGTACTGGCGGTAATCCCTCGGCATGCGTCCCACCGCCTCGACACCGATCGAATTCCGTATCGCCGTAGCAAGATCGTCGAACGTCATCCCCTGCGCGGCTAGACGCGCCGGATCCGCCACCACTTCCACCTCGGAAACATCGCTCCCCATTACATCGACTCTGCCGACGTCGGGCACGCGGGAGATCAACGGCTTGATCTGATAGCGAGCGAGGTCGTACAGCCGCGCGGGATCACCGCCTTCGACATTGTACGCAAGGATTGGAAAGAGGGATGGCGTTTGCCTCTCGATCTGTATATCGAGATTGCTCGGAAGGTCGGATCGAACTTCGTTTACGCGCGCCTGCACCTGCTGTAGGGCGTAGACCATGTCGATCTTCGGCCCAAACGTAACATTGACTTCGCTTGCGCCGCGGATTGACCGCGACTGCACACGCCGTACTCCCGCCACTATGCTGACCGCTTCTTCGATCGGTCGTGTAACCGCGAACAGGATTTGCCGGGCACCGAGCGCCGAGCCCTGCGTCACGATCGTGATCCGCGAAAAATTGAGCTCCGGATAGATCGCGGATGGCAGCCGAAATGCAGCCCAGATTCCGGCGACGCTCAAAAGCGCCGTCATCAGATAGATGAACCGGCGCTGCCGAGTGATCACTTCTGTTGAACGACCTTCACGCCGTCTTCGAGACCGTACGCGCCGTCGGTCACAACTCGCTCACCCGCCGAAAGGCCGCTGGTTATCTCAGTGCTCGTCGGCGTTCGTGTGCCGATGGTCACATGACGCGCGTGCGCGATGCTCGCCGTATCGACAACGAACACGTTGAAGCTGTCACCGGCCGGAACGAGCGCCGCCACTGGAACCGTGATTGCCATCGGATGCGTCGCGACTTCGATCTGTCCGAAGATCGTTTCGCCAAGACGCAGCGGACGGCGAGTTGCAGGAGCGCGAATGCGGACTCCGACGCTGCGCGTTGTCGTATCGACTGTCGCCGAGATGTCGACGACGCTCCCGACTCCCAGTGCTTCGGCACCCGCGCCCTCTCCCGACGAAAGGGCGACCTTCGCACCCGTCCGGATCTGGGCTGCCGCTGAGGGCGTGACATTGAGGACGATGTCGGTTGCCGATGGATCCGCGACCTCGACTAATGGCTGAGTAGGATCGGCGGAGGCGCCAAGCACTGCCTGCAGCTGCGTGACAACTCCGGAAATCGGAGACCGCACGACAGAAAGCTGCGCTGCGCGATTGGCAGCGATCGCATCAGCACGAGCTTTCGCGAGATCCGCTACTGCCTGCTCTGCTTCCTTTCGCGGAATGATTCCCTCACGTGCGAGTCTCTGCGCACGAGCTGCAGCCTGTTCTGCAGCACGCAAAGTCGTGGCTGCACTTTGTGCTGCTGCACGAATCGGAGCCTGGTCGAGCTCAACGAGAGGCTGGCCGATTCGCACGTGCTCGCCTACCGAAACGAAAACGCGGATGACTCGCACGGCCATGGGTGCGCTCAGTGCCGCGATGTGTCCGGACCGCGCAGTGATTGTTCCGAATGCGCTGATCGTCTGAGTCACCGGCGACGTCGTCACCAACACCGTGCGAACCGGAACCGAAGTTTCGGCACCCGCTTCCTCGTCGCTTCCCTTCCTGCATGCTTGAGCTGCAATGCACACGAGACCTACAACGATCAGGAGCTCGAGACGATTCATCTTGGCGCCGATGCTGAAGTGAGAGTCACGACTCGCAGCGTTGCTGTCGCATTGAGAACCGATGCGAGATCGTCGACATACTCCGCGATAACCTCACGCGCATTCCGCTGTGCCTCGAGCACACTTGGCAGCGACGCCGCACCTTCCCTGTATGCCAGCAGCGACATTGCCGCGATCCGCTCAGCCGTAGCGACGAGCTGCCGGTCTCGCTCCATTCGTTGCAACGCCGTTTGACGCTCCCGCGTTGCCTGCGCGATTCGCGTTGCGCTTTCAACTGTCGCAAGCGCGAGCTCGGCGCGGCTGCGCTCCCGTTCTGCATCGGCTTCGGCAATAGCTCCCCGATTTCTGTCGAGTATGGGAAGGGGAATCCCAATGCCGAATGTCGGAAGCACGCCGGGCTCGCTTCCGCTCGGATCACCGGTCTCGAACCCTCCCATGAGGCTGGGGCTTCCGAATCTGCTTCGACGTTGAACCCTCGATCTCAGCTCCGCGGCAGTGAGAGCCGCCCGCGCGGCGGCTACTTGGAGAGTTGTTCCGGCCTGTGCGATGAGCTGCTCAGTCGGCGGCTTGGTGAGAGAGTCTGTAATCACGACTGCGACTCGATCATATGCGAGACCGATCACAGCCTGAAGATCGAGAAGTGTCGACACGAACGTCACCGAATCAGCTGCGAAGCGATTCCGTTGCTGACCGGCGAAGAGTCGCGCCAGCTGGACATCGAGCTCACTCGCGTCTCCTGCATCGCGTCGAGCGATCGCCATGGTGAGAAGACTGTCTGCATCCGCTGCTCCGCGCCGAGAGAGCCGGGAGTGTGCCTGAGCTGCGAGTGCACGTGTGTAAGTGGTATCGGCGTCGAGCGCGATCGCTGCTCGCGTGAATTGATATGTGTATCCGGCGGAAAGTCTGTCAGCTTCCGCGGCGCGTATACGATTGCCACGCACTCCAGGCAGATCGAACGGAAGCTCGGCGGTGATGTGATAGTTGGGGGTGGACTTACTGTAGCTCGCAGAGAGTGTCGGATTCTGCAGTGTTCTTGCCGCCAGAAGTCGCGCAAAAGCGACCGCTGTATCCGCACGTGCGGCTGCGGTCCGCGGGCCCCGGGTCAGTGCGATCGACACGGCTTCGCTTCGGCTGAGCGCCATCATTTCCGGCGTTTGCTGCGCCCCCGCAGCTGCAACTATAGCTGACAAAACGAGTTGCGCCACACCAGTTACGATGCGTGAAGGAACCCTTCGCATGGTCACAAACGATACTGGCGCATGTCGGAGGCCAACCGGTTACGGGCGATGGGTTTCGGGCTGCCGATCCCGGGTAGCGCGTTAGCGATACGGGGTGCACATTGAGGCCCCACACATTTGTCTCCGACCGAGGGTTGCCATGAAGCTCATGAGCAGCGTCAACGCACTTCGCCGTCGGTTCCGAACGCCCCCAAAACACAACCTTCAGACCGCGCTCAAGATCACAGCCGGCGCGGGCGCGGCGATCATTCTCGCGCTCAGGGTCAAGCGCGAGCTGTATGGTCCGGGCGGTACTAAAATGGCCCGCTACGATACTTCGATCGACAAGGTGTGGGATAAGAACGACCGGCGCCGCCGCGATGACCGCTAATCAGCGGATTTCCCGCTATTGATTTGGGCCCCTTGAGCACTCTCACACAGGAGGAGCGATGTACGTCGCCGTGCAGCACCAGATTTCCGACCCCGAAGCATTCTGGGGACATGCAAAAGAGATGGTTCCAAACCTTCCCGGTCATGTGAAGCTGCATCAATGCTTCCCGACGGAGGATGGCTCCCGTGGCATCTGCATCTGGGAAGGTGAGTCCGTCGATTCAGTTCGAACGTTCCTCGACGGCGAAATGGCCGAGTGGAGCAACAACGATTACTTCGAGGTAGAGAACAAGGAATCGATCGCGCTGCCGACGGGAGTCGGCGCCACCGCGGCAAGATAGAGAACCGGTAGCCGGTGACCGGTGACCGGTGACCGGCTTTCAGTTCTTCCAGTCCGCAACGAAGAGATTCGTCTCGGTGGGCTTTGCGTCGTGCCTGTTCGACGCCCAGATCAGCTTCTTCCCATCGGGGCTGAACATCGGAAATCCGTCGAACGTCTCGTCGAATGTGATCTGCTCGAGTCCGCTTCCGTCCGGATTCACGAGATATAGATCGAAGTTTCCGCTTCGCGGACTCTTGTAGTTCGACGCGAAGATTATCCGCTTCCCATCGGGCGTCCACGATGGACCAAAGTTCGCTCCACCGAGATGCGTGATCTGTCGCTGGTTCGATCCGTCGGCATTCATTAGAAAGAGCTCGACCCTCGCCGGTCTCACCAGACGCTGCGCGAGAAGATCTCGATACGTCTTCAGCTCCGTCGAATCCGACGGATGATTCGCGCGATATACGATCTGCGTTCCGTCGGGCGACCACCATGCGCCGCCGTCGTATCCAGGAGTGTTCGTGAGTCGGCGGACATCGCTTCCATCGGCGTTCATCGTGTAGATCTCGAGATCCCCGTCCTTGAGTGAAGTGAACACGATTTTCTTTCCATCGGGCGACAGAACGCCTTCCGCTGTGTAGACATCGTAATGCGTGAGGCGACGTGTATCGGTGCCGTCGCGATTCACGGTGTAGATATCGTATCTGTCGAGCGGCCATACATAGCCTTTTGATGGATCCGGCTTCGGCGGACACGCCGAGTCGTGCGCAGTAGTCGACGCGAAGAAGAGTCGTTCGCTCCCCGGGAAAAACCACCCACACGTGGTCTTCCCTCGTCCATCCGAAATTCTACGCAGGTCCGAGCCGTCGACATGCATCACGTACTGCTGATCACACGTGCGACCATTGCGAGTGCTCTGGAACGTCAGCCATTTCCCATTCTGACTGAAGTAGGCCTCCGCATTCTCACCGCCGTTCGTCAGCTGTCGAATCGCTGAGAGGTGTCGCTCTCCGGGTGCCGGCGTCACAAGCGGCGCTTCAGGCTGGCTGAGGGTGACCATGCACCCAACTGCGAGCCCAATGAACGGAATTGCAATCAGCTTTGCTGAACGACCCATCTAGATCTCCATTATCATCGCTACGTCAGCGTCCGGACCTGCCTGCTTCGTGATTGCCGAGATTCCAATGAACGTAAGCAGTGACAGCACCAGTGACAGTCCGGAAACTGTAACGCCTGACGGCAGCGTAAACGCTTTGAAGTACCCGAGCGTCTCGAGAATCAACGTCGACATCAATCCGACGGTTATCGATGCAACGGCACCGTGCTTCGTCGCGCCTTTCCAGTTGAGCCCGACAGCAAGCGACGGCACGAGCGTCGACGCGAACAAACCCCATCCGAAAATCCCGAGAAATGCAACGAGGGCTCCTGATGCCTGCGCTACAACCGCCGCAACAATTGAAATCGCAACGGTGGATATTCGCCCCCACAATAGCTCGTCCCTCACTCGCCGATTAACCCACGAGGGAATGTCGTGCGTCAGCGCGGCGGCTGCGACATTCATGAACGAGTTGACGGTGCTCATTATCGCCGCTGCAACGCCCGCGAATACTATCGCCGACAGCAAAAGCGGAGTGAACTGGAGCAGGAATATCGGTGTCGCGTCATCCGGGCGCGTGAGTGGAGCGAGCTTCCCTTGAACCACGAGTGCTTTTGTTGCTGTGCCAACTCCAAAGAACAGAAGCAACGTCACCATCAGCGCGATCGACGACAACAGCGGATACCATTTGAGCCGCAATGGATCCTTCAGCATGTAGAACTTGTGAACCACATGCGGCTGTGCGAGCGCACCCATTCCGAACACGAAGAAGAAGGAGAGCGCAGCAAGCGGTGAGATTTTTCCCCACGGCGATAGGAATGCCGGATCTGCTGCCACAATGGAGCGAGTCATTTCGCCTCCGCCCCCAACCTCAATCGCGTAAACGAACACGAGCACAGATGCGATCGCCATCAGCGTTCCCTGAAATACATCGGTGTAAACGCCGGCGGTAATGCCTCCGCTCACGGAATACGCGAGCGTGACTGTCATTCCGATCCAGATTCCCCATCCAAGTCCGACGCCGAAGATCGCGTCGATCACGAGGCCGAGCGCGAGAATGTTCGTCGCCATGTAACCGATCACGGCGATGACGATCGACAAGCCGGCGAGACCCTGTGCGGCTGGAGAATTGAATCGCACGCCGATGGCGTCGGGTACGGTAATGAGACTGCGCACTTCACCCAGTAGCCTGAGCCGCTTCGCGAGAACCCACGCGCTCATTGCATTCGTCGTCGCCGCCGGGAGAATGATGAACAGCGCTCCGAGACCAAGAGAGTACATGAGTCCCGGACCACCGATGAACGCGAACCCGGACAAAGTCGCGGCCATCGTCGCAAGTGTGAGCGGTACGACCCCCACCCCTCGTCCAGCGACAAAGAAATCGCGCGCAGTTCGCGTCCGTCTTGTCGCCCATGTACCAATTGCTGCTACTACAGTGAAGTAAAGAATCGCAACCGTCACGATCGTCGGTTGCGTGAGCGGAGGCAGACTATGCGTCTGTAAAAACGACAAGAGCAGCGATGACCGCATCATTCGCTGCTCTTGTCTGCGTGGTTCCTTGTCAGCTCCCTTATTCGCTCGATATCCTCGCCGCTCAACGTCCGATCATCGAACGTCCACGCATATACAAGCGGCAAAACAAAGACTGGAAGTATTCCTACTCCGTAAACGATGATCGCTGTTGCTGCAGGAAGGCCAAGCCAGATGTCACGCGACGAGAAGAAGAGAGGAATCCCGAACCCGAGGACCAGCACGGCAAACAGGAAACTCAGTGCAAAGCCGATTGGTCGAGCGCGCGTTCCCTCACGAATGGCGCCGAGTATCATGAGGGCTACCGCCATTGTGGCGATGCCGATGATCATCAGCACTGATGAGATGACGGTCGCGCCGCCTGGAAGGAATGCAGACGCGTAGGCGGCGGCGATCGCGATCGCTGCACATGTAAGTGCAGCCATTGCGGCGCGTTTCACTGCGACCTATTACCGTCGCCGCTTTCATTCTGTCAAGCGATTGCCCAGCGGCGGGGGCGCACCGGCCTCCACGAACCGGTGTTTAGTGCCTCCCGCACGCCGGACAACCAAATCAGCTGCAGCTCGGAATTCCGCGTGGCAACGGGAGCTTGCAGGTCTTCGTCGTTCCATCCTGCATAATCACGAGCGTGGCGGTGTTCGATCCATCGTAGGTGATCACTTCGCGACGCTCTTTTGTCGTTGCCTGGCCAGCGATCGTGACGGTCACCTTCATCTGACGAATCACCGTGCCGGCAGTCGGATACGTCGGTCGCCCATTCTCGAGCGGAATCACGAGACCCCTGATCGAATCGCCCACGGCGCGAACCGCCGTGAATGCACCAGAGCTCGAATTGCCGGTCGTCGATTCGTCGCCACGAGATGCACCATTCACCGTTCGTTGAGTGCTGCCGACCGCGAGACCGGTGACAGTCTGGTCACTGACATGATGAACGGTCGATACCGAGCTGTCGCGTCGCGTAACCGTTCCGCTCACGTCGCTGTGGGTCACGACTTTGTTCGTCGTGCTGTCTGGCGACGATTGCGCGGTACCCGCGCTGTTCGTGAACGCGAACGTTCGCGTTATCGTCAGACCGTTGCGTGTCGAGCTACACGTGACGACTCCCGTCGAGCTCGAGTAGGTGCAGTCATCGCTCAGCGGTCCACCGCCAAATGGGCCGTGTCCAAATCCGCGGCCGAATCCAATTCCGCCAAAGAACTCGAGTCCCAATCCTCCCATCAATCCGCCGCCCGGACCATGTCCGCCCGGTCCCCGGCCGCGGCCGCCTCCATCGAACCGCGGAAAGAACGCAGTCGATGAGCTGCCGTCGCTCGCGAAGCTGTTCGTTGTGCTCGTGAATCCTGCCGGAAGTGTCAGAAATGCGTTTGACAGCGTGAGCAGCGAGTCTGACGGGCCGGTCGTTTCCATGCATGCGACCGCCGTCAACAGGATTGCCGCGACGCCCGCCTTGAGCGCCAGTCTTTTCATTGTCGGGTTCTCCGTGCGTGGTGGTGAAGTCTTCAAGACTCCAACACGCACACCAACGGATACCCCTATTCGACTGGCTCCTGCAGTGGACTCATCTCAACCAAGGGGCCAGCTCCACCCGCAAAACCTTTAATGCTTTCCCCATTTGTGCCTCGACCGTCTTCACTGATATCCCAAGCACTGTCGCTATCTCCGAGTATTTGAGCCCATGAATCCGGCTCAGCTCGAATACTTCGCGACACCGATCGGGAAGTCCGGCCACTGCTCTCCTGAGCGCGACGTCTATCTCTTCCTCGACAAGGAGGGATTGTGCTGGAGCCTGAATCTGGGCTACACGTTCGGCCTCAGGCTCTGCGCGCCGTTCCACCCGTTCGTGTCTCACGTAATTCAGAGAACGGTTTCGAACCGACTGGAACAGGTAGGCCTGCGCGGAGCCACCCTCCACGAGAGACTCGCGGCGGCGCCAAAGCTCGAGCATCACATCCTGCACGAGCTCCTCAGCGACTGCTCGCGACCGGACTATCGATTCGGCGGCACGCACGAGCGATGCGTACCAGCTTCGAAAGATTTCGTCGAAAGCTGCCTCGTCTCCCCGACGAAGCCGCTGCAGAAGATCGTTGGTGTCCAAACTAGGCCCTGAATGGTGACGAATGGGTCTGAACAATCTACCGGCTACCGGCTGCCGGTTACCGGCAACCGGCAACCGGTTGTAGGGTATCATGACCGGTCCGTGTTTTATTAGGTGATGCCCGAAGACACGCCGTTCACCGGCACCACTGACCCGGGCGATTCTCTCGACTGGGACGCCATTGCGCGCTACCTGGCCGGTGAGAGCTCCGCCGAGGAGTCGGAAAGGATCCGCGCGTTGCTCGCGTCACGTCCGGCCGACGAAGCAGTCGTAACGGCGCTGGACCGTGTCATGTCGAAGATGCCGACCTCGATTGCCGGCGACATCGACGTGGAAGCCGCCCTCGAGCGCGTCAGGTCACGTCGCGATATCGAAAAAGTCCGCCCAATCGCGAGCGCACCATCGAGACGGCCGGCTCGCTGGCGCTTCCTCGCACCTTTGATCTCGGCGGCGGCAGCTGTCCTGATCGTTGTCACCGGATGGCTCGCTCTCCGCGAAAAGCCTCCCGCCCCTCCAACCGCAGTGCCACACCGCGGCTACGCAACCGGCATCGGCACTCGTGATTCGATCCATCTTGCGGATGGAAGCCTGATGGTACTCGGACCGGCGAGCTTCGCGTCCATTGCCACTGACTTCGGCACGAAGCAAAGACGGATCGACATCCGCGGTGACGTGTACTTCGATGTGGTGCATAAACGAGAGGTGCCGTTCGTGGTTCACGCCGGAGCCGCAGTCGTACAGGATGTGGGCACGCGATTCACTGTTCGCAGTGATGCTGGCGACGCCGTTATCGTCGCAGTCGCTGAAGGTGCCGTATCGCTTTCGATAAATGACAGCACGAGCCCGCACCTTCTGCTCCAGGCGGGACAGCGCGGTGCAGTTCGTCCCAATCGACCTCCTGAGCGCCTCGGGACAGGCGCCGTCAATGACGACCTCGCATGGATGAGTGGACAGCTGGTATTCCGCGAGAGCCCAATGTCCGAGGTTGTATCTTCACTTCGACGATGGTACGGAATTGCCCTGCGCTTTGAGGATCGCGCCTTCGAGACACGACACATTACCGCCACATTCTCCGGCGAGCCACCGGAGCGTGTGATCGAGGTGCTCCGACTCGCCCTCGGTGCACGGATTGACCGCCGGGGAGATACAATCGTGGTTCGCTCGCCCGAAAGCGGACGGGGAGGTACGCGATCGAGATAGCTCGGGTTGTGACGCAACATCGCTCCGTCGCCTTACTGATCGGTGTGCTATCGGGAGCCGCCGTGCAGCAGGCCGACGCGCAGTCCTGTGCGTCGTCGGCTCAGGGTGCGTCCATTGCCGGCGTATCTGCCGATTGGACCGGCCCTCTAGGGCGTCCGGTCTCACTCCACGGTCGCGACATCTCGCTGCGCGAGGCGCTCGATCGCGTTGCAGCGACGGCAAAGCTTCGCCTTTCCTATGCCGCGGAGCTATTGCCGCTGTCACGTCCTGTATGTCTTGCGTACGAGTCCGCACCGGCGGGTGAGATTCTAACCCAGCTCCTAGCGGGGACGAGGCTTCGTCCCGTGCCCGCAGGCAGCGATCAGGTGGTGCTCGCTCCGGATCTGAGTGCGCGAGACACGCAGACGGTTGCCGCAATGCCGATGATGAAGAGCGTCGGCGTTCTCGACAGGGTCGTCGTTACCGGTAGTGCTGCCGGCGGCTCGCAACGCTCGCTCCCAATCGCTCTCGATGTCGTGAGCGGTCAGGAGCTGTCACACCGCGGAACCGGAACATTGTCCTCTGCTCTCGACGGACACGTACCCGGGTTGTGGATGTGGAATCAATCGCCGTTGAGCCTGCTCGCCCGGTACGGGAGCATTCGCGGTGCGAGCTCTTTCGGAGTCAGCTATCCGAAGGTGTATGTCGACGGAATCGAGGCAGCGAATTCATTGCTCATCACGCAGCTCGATCCCGACGCCGTTTCACGCGTTGAAGTGATACGTGGTCCGCAGGGAGCAGCACTCTACGGAGCGGACGCAATCAGTGGCGTAATCAACATCGTTACCAGGCAGGAAGGAACCGAGGGAGGCGCTCCCCGCGCGCAGATCCGCACCGGTGGTGGAACAGCGGCAAGCGCGTACTCCGCGGGCAGCGTGTTCGCCGGTAATCACTCCGCAGCATTTCGAGCGGGAAACGGAACCAGGTCGCTCCGAATCGGCGCGACTGCGACGACGATCGGCGCATTCATTCCTGATGCGTATAGCCGACAGCTGACATCGAATGTCGGAGTGCGAGTAGTCGGTCCACGCACAATCGTGTCCGGAACGGCACGCTTGTTCGCGGAAGACGCCAGAACACCGGGAAGTCCGCTACTGGCCGGAATTCCGCTGACTCCGATGACGATAAGGGAGATGCTCGCACAAGGACTGACCTACTGGTCCAGCGATCTGCACGGCGGTCCCGGGAGACAGGCAGTACCCGGTCCCGGTCGCGATTCGATGGCGTATCCCGCGATTGATTCGAGTGATCGACAATCGGTTCGACAATACACCCTCGGAGCAACAGCGACGTTCCATCCCGGGAATCGCTGGACTCATTCCGCTGTCGCCGGAATCGATGGCTACACTCTCCGGAGCGCGACCATCCTCGACGGACCATTCCCATCGGCAACCGATTCAGCGTTGCGTGCGGCACGCGGCAGTGCCGTGCGCGCAACACTTCGCGCGAGCTCGGTCGCCCAGTTCGGTGAGCCTGAAAAGACAACGGCCACTGTGACACTGGCAGCTGAGCACTCCTGGGTTCACGACCGAACTGAAACAGACGCGCTGTTCGCTGCCTATCGACCTTCGCACGAGCAGGGTTACTCGACAGCGATTGCCTATACACGAAGCAACACCGGATTGATTGCACAAACGAACGTCGCGGTTCACGATGCACTGTTCTTCAACGGAGGTCTTCGCATCGAACGAAATACCGCTGTCAGCGGCAGTAGCGATTACTCTCTCCTACCGATGGTCGGTGCTGCCTACATCCACCCGCTTTCATTCGCGACCGTAAAGGTGCGCGCCGCGTATGGTCGCGGCATTCGCCCGATTCAAACCACAATGCGCGCGGGAACGTTGATGGGTCTCGAGCGCTACGGCACTCGTGCGAATCTCGCTTCAGAAGAGCAATCGGGTGTAGAGGGTGGATTGGATCTGTTCGTCGGAAATGCAGCGTCGCTGCACCTGACGCGGTTTGACCAGCGTGCGTCTGGACTCCTTCAACTGGTTAGCGTGCCTGCTCCTCCGACACCCGACTCGCTGCGTTCACGACGGATCGTTTACGAGCTGCAGAACGTCGGACAGATCGGCAACACCGGATGGGAGCTGGAGGGGCAAACGAATTTCGGTCGCCTGTCGCTGGGTGGAACGCTGTCGCTTGTCGATAGTCGCGTTGAGAAAACCGCCAACCGCTACACCGGTGATCTTCGCATCGGTGACAGAATGCTCGAGGTTCCGTCGCGAACGATGGGAGTGAGCGCGATGTACACGGCGTCGCGCTGGTTCACGTCGTGGAGTGTGTCACGCGCATACAATTGGATCAACTACGACAGGATCGCTCTCGCTTCGGCATTCGCGAACCAGAACTATCCACTCGCTGATTTCGTCGGGGCTCAGCTCCGTAACTACTGGCTCAAATACGACGGCGTTACGAGGCTCAGCGGGAATTTCGGGCTTACGCTGCGTCGCGGACTGGCCTTGTCGGTGACTGGTGAGAATCTCCTCGATGAGCAACGCGGTGAGCCGGATAATATCACTGTCCTGCCGGGCCGGACGGTGACAGGCGGAATCAAACTCAGCTTTTAACCGGTAGCCGGTAGCCGGTAGCCGGTAGCCGGTAACCGGTAGCCGGTAGCCGGTTTACCTGCCAGGCAATCTCTGCGGCAGCTTCGCTTCCTCTATCGACAGGTAGCGTGGGACAGGAAGGTGGAGTGCAGTAACCGACGGCGGTCTCCCGCGAAAGAACTCCACGACAATTCGCTGCACCGAATCGAGCGGCAGAAGCTCATGTCCGCCGTTCTCCACTCTCACATGTGTGCCGTTCCTGAATCCCTTTAAAGCCTCGTCAGCATTCTGCGGTGGAGTTCTATCGTCGAGAGTTCCGGTGATGAAGAGCGCAGGTCTGTCACTGCGAACCAGGCTAGACGGCGACGGTGGCATTACGCGGGTGCCCAGTGCGTCGCAGAAGGGAGAGGTGATGAAGTGATTGTCTACGGGTGGGCCGAGCAGTGACCCTGGCGCCTCTCTCGCAACGCGCGCTCGACGCTCGGAAGATCCTGACGAGCTGCAGACCACTGCGCGCGCCATCAATGAGCCGGCGCCGCTCATCAAATCATTGTAAGATCCCTCGAGAATTCGCGTAACGATGCTCCAGTCGCCATGCGACGCTGCGACGACCATTGCGGGCATCCTCCGATCGCCCATCCGGCCAGACACGAGCAGGCGAAATCCATCCCGGCCGATCATGAGAGGAATCGTGTCGCCCGAGGGCCCGCGAATGCGGATTGTTGCCGGCTCCCGCTCCAGAGTGTCGAGCACCTGTTTCAGCGCACTCTCGAGATCGCTGGTTACGCGAGCACTCGTAGTGTCGAGAGCTACGAGTCGTGCAATTCCTCGAAACGTCCCATCGAAACCGCTCGGCAATCGAACCGGGTCAGCCGGGCCGAGAGTTCCCTGAAGGACGACGCGGTCGATCGAAGCCTGATGCCTGCGCACCGTCTCGAGCGCGATGTGGGTTCCATAGCTGAATGCAAGGAGACTCACGCGCTTCGCACCGATCGCTTTTCGAATATCGTCGACGTCGTCTGCAATCGACGTCACCGTGTAGGCTCTCGGTTCCACGCCCCGCCCACGCCAGAATCTCGAGCATTCACCGAGCAACTGACCGTACACGCGCGCGAAAGTGCGATCTGTCTCGAATACGTTTTGCGGGATGCGAAATCCTGCGAACGGACAGTCGACCGTCGGCGTCGAGTATCCGAGCCCTCGCTGATCGAGAACGATCACATCCGCCACTGATCGCAGCGAATCGAAGAGCTGCCAGTAGATCGGAACACGCACGATTGTGGTTCCGGGAACGCCGGGCCCGCCCATCAGAAATACGATCGGAGATCCAAGATTTGGCGCTGAGCTCTTCAGGCGAACGAATGAGAGGTGCACCCATCCCGTGCTGTCCTGACCGGCTCGCCACACAGCCGGCATGCTTCGATTTGCCGGCACCCACATTCGCCACATCTCGGCAGGATGATTTACTCCGTCAAACGTGCGAACCGTGAATGCCTGTGCGGCAACGCGAGCAGTACCCTGTGCTGAGAGAGATACGGTCGAGAGCGCGCATGCTATGGCAACGGTTCGGCACCGATGTTTCATCGCGTGCGATTTTGTCACCCGTACCAATGCTGTGCCAGATGACCTTACTTGGTATTACAAAGTACTTGACGAGACAGATCGGCGGCCCTATACTCTCGATCAGGAGCGGCAGTGGAACTCGGAGGACTCACAATGGATGCTCTCGTCGGCGGCGGAAACGCGATCCTGCTTCTTCTAACGGTTCTCACGGTTGGCGCGCTCGGCGTTACCGGGTTCTTCGCACGCCGCCGAAACAATCGCGGGGTGGCGCGCCTCGCCGTGGGCATCGTGGGCGTGATTGCCATCGGCTATACCGCTCTCCTGCTCGTCGCTTCAACCACAAGTCACGAGCTCAGGCTGGCTCGCGGTGAGGTAAAGTGGTTCTGCGGATTCTACCTCGACTGCCACCTGGGACTCTCGGTGGACGGCACTGAGACAGTGAAATCGATCATGTCTCCGCGAGGAGCAGTGTCTGCGGCCGGCACCTTTTATGTTGTGCGGCTGCGTCTCCACAACAGCGCTCGCAATCCGGCAATC
>DATBRZ010000011.1:0-8963 GCA_036560025.1 Gemmatimonadaceae bacterium
TGCCCGGACGGGCCGATCGGCCGGTTTGAGCGAACACGTAGGCCGACTCGTTGCCGGTCTGGAGCGAGAGATCGAGGCCATCGAACGGAGATCATAGATCGATGCAGGTTTTCATACCGAACGAAGTCGCACGGCATGCGACGAACAAATACCTCGGGGTTCTCGTCGCAGCGCGCTTTGCGCGGCTGCTCAACGAGTTTCCTCGTGACCGCTCGGCACCGGGCGAGAAAAAGCTGACGACGCGCGCTCTCGAGGAGCTGACGCGAGGGGATATCGAGTATCGCGTCGTTCCGCGTCGCCGCGCGGAGTAGTCACCTTGCGGCCGTTTGATGGCCGCCGAATTCTCCTCGGTGTAACCGGGGGGATAGCCAGCTACAAATCAGTAATGCTTGCCCGCCTCCTCACTCAGGCGGGCGCTGACGTTGACGTCGTAATGACGCGTGCCGCTCTGGAGTTCGTTGGAGCGGTAACCTTCGAGGCCGTAACGGGCCGCCGCAGTCATTCGGAGATCTTCGGCGCAGGCAACGCGCTCGATCACATCCGGCTACCCGCCGAAGCAAACCTTGTTGTAGTCGCGCCGGCGACGGCCGACTTTATCGCGCGCGTCGCGCACGGGCACGCCGATGATCTTCTGACTGCGTGCCTGCTTGCAAATACGTCACCCGTGCTGATCGTTCCGGCAATGAATGATCGAATGTGGGCCAACCTCCAGACTAGGAACAACGTTTCCCACCTGAAGGAGCTTGGATACCACGTGCTCGATCCGGACACTGGCCCTCTCGCCGCTGGCGAGGGAAGCGGTCCCGGGCGAATGCCTGAGCCCGAAGCGATACTCGGACAAGTGGCACGCCTTCTCGAGCAAGCCGGTGCGCTCCGCGGCCGGAAAGTCGTGGTCACCGCGGGCGCAACGCGCGAGCCGATCGATCCGGTCCGGTTCATCTCCAACCACAGCAGCGGCAAGATGGGCGTTGCAATCGCTGAGGCGGCGTGGCGTCGTGGCGCGGAGGTGACAATGATCGCCGGTCACACGGATGTCGAGCCTGGCCCCGGTATCGACGTCGTTGGAGTCGATACGACCGATGACATGGCGAGAGCGGTCGCATCAGCGCTTCCCGCCGCGGATGTGCTCGTCATGGCCGCTGCGCCCGCTGATTTTCGGCCATCGGCTGCAGCAGAACAGAAGCTCAAGAAGCGTGGAAAAAACGGTCCGTCGCCGATCGACCTCACGCCCACGATCGACATCCTCCGCGAAACACAGCAGTCGCGACGGCAAGATGCGATCGTTGTCGGCTTTGCCCTCGAGACGGAGAATGGTCTCGAGAACGCTCGCGCGAAACTCGATGAGAAAAAGCTCGACCTCGTGATTCTGAACGACGCCACTGAGCCGGGGGCTGGATTCGGCGGTGATACGAATCGCGTTACGCTGATTTCAGGGAACGGAAAAGAGGAGTCGCTGCCGCTCATGTCGAAGCGCGACGTGGCCGAAGCAATACTGGATCGCGTTGAACAGCTACTCGATGGACGCAAGGGCTGAGCTTCGACGATATCTGGAGCAGCGCCGCGAGCTGGGGGATACCGAGATTCTTCTCGACCACATCTCGGCCGCGGACGCTTTGCGCCTGATTCAATCGTCCCGGCGACAAGGCGCGATCGATGCGGAGAGAGCTCCCCGCGATGAGGAGACTTCGTCTGATCCCGATCCAGCCGCCCCGGCCGCGGGCTGGCGGACGCTACTTCAGGGTGAGGCTCAAGTTCAGCGTGGTCTTATCATCGGCGGTCAGTCTGCCGAGCTATTCAGCAGCGACATAATGCGACTCGCCTCGTTGAAAGCAGTGGCGAAAGCTGTTGACGGCTGCACCCGCTGCCCGCTTTACAAGGCTGCAAAGAATGGCGTGCCTGGCGAGGGCGATCCGAAAGCGCGCCTCGTTTGTGTTGGTGAGGCTCCGGGTGCAAACGAGGATGCGAGCGGCCGGTCGTTTGTCGGCCAGGCCGGTCAGCTTCTGACGAAAATTCTCGAGGCCGTGAAGCTCACTCGCGAAGAAGTTTTCATCACAAACGTCATCAAGCATCGGCCACCCGGCAACCGGAATCCGATGCCTGATGAGATCGCGGCCTGCAGTCCCTATCTCGTGCGCCAGCTGGAGCTGATCAAGCCGAAAGTAATCATTGCGTTCGGAACATTTGCTGCCCAGACTCTTCTCGAGACCAAGACGCCGATCGGTAAGCTCCGGGGACTGGTGCACCAGTATCACGGCATACCGCTCGTCGTGACTTATCACCCCGCAGCGCTCTTGAGAAACCCGTCATGGAAACGTCCCACCTGGGAAGATGTCAAGCTCGCCCGTAGAGTTCTCGATAGCGCCACCGGGGCGTGACCCCTTCACCGAGCGGCGCCCCCCGTACTCGGAAGATGCGGAACAGGCGGTTCTCTCAGCGATGCTCATGGATCCTGATGCGATCCTTCGAGCCACCGAGTTCGTGGATGACACGATGTTCTACCGCGAGGGTAATCGCCGGATCTTCCGAGCGATGCTCTCGCTATCGGAGCGCGGCGATGTCGTCGATCCGCTGACCCTCTCAGAGGAGCTGTCGCGAACCGGCGATCTCGATTCGAGCGGCGGCCGCGATTACATCAGCTTCCTCGTCGATGCGGTTCCGACCGCCGCGAACGTCGAGTATCACGCGAGAATCGTAAGAGAAAAAGCACTTCGTCGACGCCTGATCGAAGTATCCACCGCGATCGTCAGCGAGGCATTCGAATCGGCCGCGCCAGCGGGTGAGCTGCTCGACGCAGCTGAGCACAGGATTTTCGAAGTCAATCAGACTCGCGGCAACGAGGGGTTCACCAGAATCAAGGAGCTCCTGTGGCCCACGATGGAGCGGATCGAGCTGCTGCAGCGCGGCGGGGAATCGATTACGGGCGTCGGCAGCGGATTCAAGGATCTGGACGAGATCACTGCAGGCTTTCAGCCGTCCGATCTGATCATCATCGCGGGCCGGCCATCGATGGGCAAAACCGCTTTCGTACTCAACATTACGCAGAACGCCGCCCTCGATAAGGAAGTCCCGGTTGCATTCTTTTCACTCGAGATGAGCAAGGAGCAGCTCGTGCAAAGGCTGCTCACATCCGAAGGCCGGGTGGACGCTCAGCGTTTGCGGAAAGGCAAGCTCCATGACGATGAGTTCGTGCGACTGGGACGCGCAGCGGGAATACTGAGCCACGCTCCGATCTGGATCGATGACACGCCGAGCATGTCGCTGCTCGAGATGCGATCCAAGGCGCGCCGCCTCAAGATCGACAACAAGATCGGAATGATCGTCATCGATTACCTCCAGCTCATGCAGGGGCCGCCGAATCCGGAAAGCAGGCAACAGGAGATCAGCTACATCTCTCGTTCATTGAAAGCGCTCGCGCGGGAATTGAAGGTCCCGGTTGTCGCGCTGTCGCAGCTGTCGCGAGCGCCGGAACAGCGCACGGTTGAGAACAGGCGCCCGCAGCTGTCCGACCTTCGCGAGTCCGGAGCGATCGAGCAGGATGCGGATCTCGTGATGTTCATCTATCGCCAGGAAGTGTATGGGGAGCTCGTGGACAAAGACGGCAATTCCCTAGAGGGACGTGCAGAAGTGATCGTCGGAAAGCAGCGCAACGGCCCGACGGGAATGGTAAACCTCTACTTCAACAAGACCTTCACCCGCTTCGAGAACTATTCGCCCCGTCTGGCGCAGCAGTGAGCGCGCGGGCGAAGACGATCTATCGCTGCAGCAACTGCGGCGCAGATCATCCAAGGTGGGCGGGTCGATGTGACGTCTGCGGCGAATGGAACACACTCGTCGAAGAAGTCGTTTCGCGCGGATCACCTGCCGCCAAGGGTCACAGCGCATCGTCGCGCCGTCTTGGGGGACACAAGCGCCTTGGTGAGGGCGGAAACATCGAAGAGGCTATACGCGTTGCAGATGTGGCAACGACCGCGCGCCGGCGATGGCAAACGGGGCTCGCTGAATTCGATTTCGTTCTTGGCGGCGGCATCGTGCCGGGTTCGATGGTGCTCGTTGGCGGCGAGCCGGGAATTGGAAAATCGACGATCCTTCTGCAGGTGGCTGCGAGGCTCGAAAAGCTGGGCCATTCCACGCTGTACGTTTCCGGCGAGGAATCCGCCACTCAGGTAAAGCTTCGCGCCGATCGCCTCGTCGATGACGCGTCCGACGTAAGACTGCTCGGCGAAACGCTTCTCGAAACAATCGTTGCGTCGGCAGCCGCGGTTGGGCCGCAAGTGCTTATCATCGATTCAATCCAGACTGTCTTCACCGCTGATCTGGAGAGCGCACCCGGGAGTGTCGCCCAGGTGCGCGAGTGCGCCGCCCGCCTGATGCGATTTGCAAAGGAAAGCGGAACGACGGTTTTCGTCGTCGGGCACGTGACGCGCGAAGGCGGTATCGCCGGACCGAAGACGCTCGAGCACATCGTCGATACTGTGCTTTACTTCGAGGGAGAAGGGACGCTCGATCATAGAATTCTCCGCGCGATCAAGAACAGATTCGGTAGCGTCGACGAGATCGGGGTGTTCAGAATGACCGGCGCGGGACTCGAGACCGTCGCGAATCCATCCGAGCTTTTCCTTGGTGATCGCGCAAGTCGAGGTTCGGGAAGCGCGGTGACCGCTCTGCTCGAGGGCAGCCGGCCCATGCTGATCGAGGTTCAGGCACTCGCGGCGAAGGCCGGTTTTGGAACGCCGCAGCGCGTCACTACCGGATACGACAATCGGCGGCTGGCACTTCTCCTCGCTGTGCTCGACAAGCGTGCAGGAATCTCGTTCGGCAACCTCGACGTGTTCGTGAATATCGTTGGCGGTGTGCGGCTCAATGAGCCCGCGGGTGATCTTGCAGTAGCGGCATCGCTTTCGTCGAGTGTTCACGATCGGCCTCTTCCACGTGACGCAGTTTTTCTCGGAGAAGTCGGCCTGGGCGGCGAGATTCGGCCGATCTCTCAGGCGGAGCGTCGGCTCGCTGAAGCTGCCAAGATGGGAATGACGTCGGCCTATCTGTCGGAGCGAGCCGTGCCGCGAAGAGTGCCGGCGGGACTCGAGGCGATTGCCGTTCGCGGTCTCCCTCAGCTCTTCGAGCAGCTCTTCGGGTGACGCCGCCGGACGTCGGCGTCATTATCGTTGCCGCCGGAGCCGGTACGCGTGCAGGCGGCTCGGAGCTGAAGCAGTTCCGATGGATCGCCGGAAAGCCCATGCTGCTGCACAGCATTCAGCTCTTCCAGGAAAGATCGGACGTCGCAATGGTCGTCGCGGTTCTGCCGCGTGCTTATGCGGCAGATCCGCCGCCATGGATCTTTCAATGCGATACGGACCGGCTGCTGGTGTCCGTCGGTGGACGCGAGCGGATCGATTCGGTGCGAAACGGTCTGGAGGATCTCGACGCGTCATGCACCCTTACCGTCGTGCATGACGCAGCGCGTCCGTTGATCACTGCGGCTCTCGTGTCACGGGTGATAGATGAAGCGCGAAAAGGAAACTGTGCGGTTCCAGGAATGCGCGTCAGCGATACGGTGAAGAGGGCGGGTGACGATCTGCACGTGGTGGAAACAGTCGGGCGGGATGGTTTGTGGCGGATTCAGACTCCGCAGGCGTTTCCGCGAGAAGTGCTCGAGCGAGCGCATCTGGAAGCAGCGCGAGCGAATCATTCCGCGACGGATGACGCGTCGCTCTGCGAGCGGATCGGAGCAACAGTCGTCATTGTTCCCGGAAGTCACCGCGCGATGAAAATCACCAGCGAGGATGACTTCGCTGCGGCGGAAGCGTTGAGTATCTTGCGCGAATGAGTTGGGAAGCGCGGGCGATACCATTCTGGTCCGCGGAAGAGATTCAATCCGCAATCGCCGGCGCCATTGCGCACCTCAATTCAAGGCAGGTGCTCGCTTATCCCACGGAGACAGTGTACGGCTTCGGAGGGGCGGTTGACGCGGAATCCGTGAACAGACTGATCAGGATGAAAGGTCGCCCGCCGAACAAGCCATTCCTTCTCATCGTTGCGTCGAGTGAAATGATCGGACGATTGGGTTTGCACCTCAACAGCTATGCGTCGCAACTGGCCGCACATTTCTGGCCGGGTCCGCTCACACTCGTACTTCCGGGAGGAGAGAACCGGGTGCCGCAGCAGTTGCGTGGACCGGAAGGGGGAATTGCCGTCCGATGGACCCCGCACTCCGGACTGAGCCGCCTCATCAGCGCGTATGGAGAGCCGATCACTTCAACGAGTGCAAACAGGCCGGGTGTGCCGCCGGCAACGAGCGCCGGTGAGATACTGTCACAATGGCCTGACGCGATCGCGAGCGGTCTGCTCCGTGTTCTCGACGGGGGATTGCTCGATGCATCGGCTCCGTCGACGGTCGTGGATTGCACCGGCGACCGGCCACGCATGATCAGACCCGGAGAAATCACGGCTCAGACGCTGCTTGAAATCGTTCCGGATCTGGACCGCTCGGGAAACACCGCGTGAAAATACTCTTTGTCTGTACTGGCAACACGTGCCGCAGCCCGTTGGCCGAGTACATCGCGCGCAAGATCGCGGCGGAATTGGGGCGATCGGACGTGCCGTTTGCGAGCGCCGGAACTCACGCTGCGGAGGGGGCGCCCGCCACCGACGAAGCACTGTTGGTCGGGCTCGAGCGGGGCGTTGATCTGAGTCCTCACCGGTCTAGACGGCTCACGCGCGAGCTGCTCGCAGATCATGACCTCGTGCTGGTGATGTCTGATTCGCATCTCGGTCAGGTGAGATCGTTATCGCCGGGTGTACAAGTAGAGATGCTCGCAGGTTTCGGTGGAGGCGAAGGCTCGCGTCGATCGATCGCGGATCCGTTCGGCGGCGATCTCTCCGTTTATCGCGCTACTGCCGACGAGCTCGAGCGGGAGCTCAAGGCGCTGCTCGAGCGCATTCCCGCGAGGTGATCGCTCCCCGGCGCCTGGTTCTGCTGGGGCATCCCGTTTCTCATTCGCTGTCACCCGCAATTCAGAACGCCGCACTTCGTGCAGCCGGGCTTCACGTGCGGTACGAAGCGATCGACGTGACGGCTCACGACTTACGCGCGGAGCTGAGCCGCCTTGCCTCACAGGAGGCAGGTGGCAACATCACAGTGCCACACAAGATGCTGGCTTCGGAATGTATGGGAGCCCATACATCTCAGGCGCTCGAAGTGGGAGCGATCAACACTTTCGGTCCTGACGGAAGCGGACAGCTTGTGGGCCATAACACAGACGTCGAGGGATTCGACGCTTTGGCGCGGAGTGTCGGCGCTGGCGGCTCAGGAATCAGCGTCTCGATTATCGGAGCCGGCGGCGGTGCGGCCGCCGTGTTGTCCGCTATCCGAAGGTGGCGTGGTGCAAGAGCAGAGGTGTTCGCGCGAAACCAAAAACGCGCCGCCGCGCTTGCGATGCGTTTTTCAGATGTCGCGAGCGTCGCCGCTGCACCCGCTGGCGAAGGGGTCTCCGGCGATCTTGTCGTGAATGCAACTCCAGTCGGTCTCACCGACGAGTCACTTCCCATCGCACTCGACACGATTCTGCCGCACGCAATTGTTCTGGATCTCGCATATCGGCCCGGTGAGACGGCATGGGTTCGCGCAGCCCGAGCCCGCGGACACGTTGCGGCTGACGGGATCACAATGCTCGTCGAGCAGGCCGCTGCCGCGTTCGAGTGGTGGTTCCAGATGGAGCCCGATCGCGATGAGATGTGGCAGGCGGTAAGGCAATCCTTGCCGAGCTGAGACAACGGTCGGGCGCGTTTCGCAATGCGCTGGCAGGGTTATCCGATCTTTTACTTCCTGTCGCCTGTGTGGTCTGCGGCAGGCTCATCCCACCAGGTGATCGCGGAATCGTCTGCGGAGTGTGCTGGTCGCGCGTTGAGGAGCTGTCATATCCGCGGTGTGAACGGTGCGGTCATCCGCTCGGCCGGTTCGATTGTTCATGGTGTCAACTGCTGCCGCCGTTCGTGCGGGCAGCGCGCTCATTCTGCTGGATGCCCGGCGGAACCGGGGCCGGAATAATTCACTCTCTCAAATACGGCGGGTGGACTCGCGTCGGTTCGGAAATCGCGGAGCGGCTCGCGCGCCTCCAGTGGCCGATTGACGTTCGCGAGGAAAGAGCCATGACTGTTCCGGTGCCGTTGGCCGCTCCACGCGAACGGGAGCGAGGGTTCAACCAGAGCGCTGTGATTGCCCGAGAACTGGGTGAGATCTGGCAGATTCCATGTCGAGAGGAGCTGGTCGCGCGAGCTCGTGCTACGCGCAGTCAGACGGAGTTGACTCCAGGGGAACGACTGAGCAATGTTGCCGGGGCATTTCGCTCGCGCGAGAAAGACTCGCGCGAGCTCGCCGGAGCACACCTCATTCTCGTCGACGACGTGATCACCACCGGGGCCACGCTCGCCGCATGCGCGAGCGCTCTGTTCGAGGCGGGAGCACGCACGATCAGTTATGTCACATTCGGCCGCGCGCCCGCCGCGGGTGACCGGCCGCAACGCTAGGAAGGCAAAAGCAGATGGGAATTCGCGTCGGAATCAACGGGTTTGGCCGCATTGGCCGTCAGGTACTGCGCGCCGCAAAGGAAGAAGAGCGTGACGGCAAGGGCTCGCCACCGCTGGACTTCGTTGCAGTAAACGACATCACCGACACACGCACGCTCGCACATCTGTTCAGGTACGATTCAATCCACGGCGCGTACAGCGGAACAGTGGAAGAGGATGGTAAATGCCTCGTCGTCGATGGCGACGAGATTCGCGTGCTGAGCGAGCGAGATCCAGCGGCTCTGCCGTGGAAAGAGCTCGGTGTTGACATAGTTCTGGAATCCACGGGCCGATTCACGAGCGCTCCCGATGCCAGCAAGCATATTGCCGGCGGTGCTCGCAAGGTTCTCATCTCGGCGCCCGCCAATGGCGAGGACATCACCATCGTCCTCGGCGTGAAT
>DATBRZ010000012.1:0-2916 GCA_036560025.1 Gemmatimonadaceae bacterium
CTTTACGGCGTTCCGAGATTAATCGCGAACGGCCCCATTCCGTGCAGCTGAAGCACCGTGACTCCTTTTGCACCGCCGAAGTGCGGCTTACGCCCCGGCAGATACAGGAAGTCGCCAGGTTGATAAGCATTCAGCGCCGACGCACTCGCCGTTCCACCCATCCCTAGCTGAAGCGTTCCAGAAAGCACCGTCACATGCTCGGCCTTCGGATGCCAGTGAACGGGGAACTGATACCCGTCGGGGAACCAGAGGCGAAGCGTGTAATCACCGGATCCCGACGGATCGCCGTGGATCACCGACATCTTTGCACCCGGTGGGAATCCTTTCGCCTCGAGCGGAGTCCAGGCGACTTTCGCAGCGCCGGTCATTCCCATCTTGGTGATCGTGTCGTACACGGCCATCGTCGCCAACGGTGCGTGACTCGTCACGATCTCGTTGACGATTCTCCACTGGCCATTCACCTTCTGCAGCACCTCGATGTAGGAACCGCTGTCAGCGACGGGACCGCTCGGGCTGTTGTAGGTGAATCGATACGTCCCCGTGTTCGTCGCAAGGTTGCGATCGTTCGATATTCTGATCGACATCGGTGTCGCCGTCATTTTAGCACCGGGCAGACCAGACATTTCAGCGTATGTACGCCGGATCGCCGGGGCGCCTCTCACGATCGCCATGTTGGGATAGAGACCGAGCGCGTCTGTAGTGTAGAACGTTGCGAGCTTCACCGTATCGCGCGCGGCAAACGCCAGTCGAGCGCGCGTATCGCCGCCTCGTCGGTTTGCGCGCGTGCAGGACAGAGTGCCGCGTATGTGAGGAGAAATGCGAGCATTCGCGTCGAATGTCGCCAGGAATTGTTTAGCATAAGCTCCCCTCGGTGAAAAGGGTTATTGTTGAGCGCACGCCGGGCTCGCGCATCGACCTCACCGAGCCCGCAAACGAATATTTTGCCGAGAGAAGTGTGCAGCCCGGGAGGCGGGATGAGTGCTGAGCTGCGGCATGTTCTAGGCTTTCTGCTCCTTCTTGTCATCGTCGTGGCGGGCATTGCCGTCGTATCCGCCCTGTACATGATGTTTCGAAGAAAGACCGGGATGCCCGTGGAGCGCACAGGCTGGTTTCCCGGTTTCTCGAAAACGTTCAGCTTCTCAATTGGAGGGCCGCCTGGTCAGCTTCCGGATGCAGCCAGCCTCGAAGACATGCAACGGACGCAGCCGCTCGATCCCCACGTGCGCGAGCATTATCGTCGCTATTGGGAGCGGGCAAAGGATCGATTCGAGAAAAATCCCGTCGAAGGCTTGAAGGAAGCGCAGGACGTGCTGACAGATCTGATGAAAGAGCGCGGGTCGTCAGCGGTGTCTCTCAGCGAAAAGAGAGTCGCTGCAATGGATCTGCTCCAGGCAGTCGGCTCGATGAGCGACATTTTCGGAACGATCGACAATGCTCGCTCCGCAGCTCGAGGAATGGCGGCTGCGAGGGAAGGAAGCGACGCGAGCGTGGAGGATCTCAGGCAGGCGATGGCGGTCTACGAGTCCGCCTTCGAGAAGCTGCTCGCAGAATGATCCTTGTCACTGAGCAGCGCGCATGATCTTCAAGCTGCTGCTCGGTCTGATTCCCGTATCGCTGATTCTTGCGTACGTCGTTCACGCGCCGCCGCTCTGGATATTCGTCGTTTCGGTTCTCGCGATCATTCCATTGGCGGAATGGATTCGGCAAAGCACTGAACAGCTTGCAGAGCGTCTGGGTAGCGCCGTCGGTGGATTGCTCAACGTCACGTTTGGGAATATGGCCGAGCTGATCCTTGCGTTGTTCGTTCTGCGTTCGGGTCATCCGGGTGTCGTGAAGGCGCAGATCACCGGCTCGATTATCGGAAACAGTCTCCTCGGTCTCGGGCTCGCGGCGGTTGTCGGAGGGTTCGTCAGAGAAAAGCAGAGCTTCAATCAGGCGAATGCAGGGCGCTTGTCGAGTCTCCTCATTCTCGCGGTGATCGCGCTGATGGTGCCGGCGTTGTTCGATTACACGGAGCGCGGTCTATCGGGCTCGGCGAACGCGTCGTTGCTCGATGAGCGTCTGAGCTTCGGCGTCGCGATCGTTCTGATTTTCGTGTACGGAGCGAACCTTGTGTACTCGCTCGTAACACATCGTGGAGTGTTCACGGCGATCGACGAGTCCGGTCAATCGAGTGGAACGGGGAAGCCCGTGAAGGCGAAGAGTGTAACGCACGATGCGTGGCCGCTCTGGAAGGTGCTCGGGATTCTCGTCGCAGCGACAGCGGTGACTGCAGTCGAGGCCGAGCTCGTGTCGGATGCGCTGGAGGAGACGTCTACTAGTCTCGGTGTGACGACGTTCTTCCTCGGAATAACCGTGCTGGCTGTTGTGGGTAATGCAGCCGAGTACGTGTCAGCCGTCTATTTCGCGAAAAAGGATCGGATGGATCTAGTGATGGGCATCACTGTGGGGTCGACGATTCAGATTGCGCTGCTCGTGGCTCCGGTGCTCGTGATCGTGTCGTACTTCATGGGACACCCGATGAATCTTGTGTTCTCGAATCCGCTCGAGCTGATCGCGATTGCGGGTGCAGCGTTCGCGGTCAATTCAATCGCGCAGGATGGTGAGACGACGTGGTTCGAGGGAGTACTTCTCCTGGCCGTGTACGTCTTGTTGGGGATGGCGTTTTACTTCGTTACGCCGTCGTAGGATATAGATCGCTTAAGTCGGTCGGGATCGGGCCCCCCACACTGACGACTGCAACGAGATCCACGGAAGTCTGCGGATGCTGTGCGGCTGCGCTCACGGCAGCGCCGCATACCCATACTGCGAGAGAGACGAGCAGAATCCGCACGGACATAAACTCCTGTCCGCTGTGCGGCAAAGCATGGGGAGCTGAAATCCGTAGGTCAGACATCGACCTCGTTTGGACTTTCA
>DATBRZ010000013.1:0-7184 GCA_036560025.1 Gemmatimonadaceae bacterium
CGTCGTTTCAGGCGGAACCGAATAGAGATTCGGGGCGCGCACTTCACCGGCGACGATGACCTTCACCAGCGACTGGATAACGAACTGCGGATTCGTCTCGTACTGCATCAGCAGCGTTCGTAGCCTGTCTTCGACGACGGAAAGCGGCACTCCGGTTACCTGAAGCGACCGATAAAGCGGATGCGTGATCGTTCCATTCGGTGCAATCGCGAAGTCGCCGCTCAGCTCAGGCTTTCGCCACACGAGAATGCGAACCTGATCTCCGGGATTGAGTCCTTCGCCCGGGGCGGCCGCCGGTGACTGCGCGTGTAACTCGGCGGCAGCCGAAAGCACAATAACGGCCGTAACCAGCCTTAACGAACGAATCATCAGTTGGGGGCGTGAAAGAACTCAGGCTGCCACCGTCTCAATCGTGGGGCGGCCAGTCGCGAAACGCATGAACAATCAACTTACAATGGGTGCGCAGAAGCGTCTAGCGCATCTGTAGTTACAGCTTCGCGACGAATGAGTGTTTTATCCACGACCAGTGCATCCATTCTCGTCCTGAGGAAACAGTCGAGGGCCTGCTCGGGAGTGTCGACGATAGGCTCGTTCTCGTTGAAGCTCGTGTTGAGCAGCACCGGCACGCCCGTCAGTCGCTGGAACTCTTCGATCAGCCGGTAATACCGCGGGTTGGTGCGCCGATTCACGGTTTGAAGTCGTCCGCTACCATCGACATGGGTGATGGCCGGTAAGACGCCTTGTTTGTCTTTCCGGACAGGATAGACCTGCTGCATGAAGGGATCGCGGGCCGCGCCGACGAAATACTCGTCGAGCGCTTCCTCGAGAATTGAGGGTGCGAACGGTCGGAACTTTTCACGGAATTTGATCTTGAGATTGATGCGGTCTCGCATGTCGGCGCGGCGTGCATCCGCGATGATGCTCCTGTTTCCCAGTGCACGCGCGCCCCATTCCATTCGACCCTGATACCAGCCGACGACCTGACCGTCGGCGACGAGTCGCGCGGTTTCGCGACACAGCTCAGTTTCGTCGGAGTGACACGTCCAGGTGTATCTCCAGCGACCGTCGCCCAAGTCGCGAAGGGCGGTTGTAACGTCTCGCGCGGGATACTCCGTTCCCCAGTAACCGTGATCCATCACGAAGCCGCGCGGTCTTTCGAGCACCTGATTCCACACCCAGTAGGCCGCGCCGAGCGCTGTTCCGTTATCGCTTGCAGCGGGCTGGATATACAGCTCTTCGAACGGCGTGTTCGATCTCACCTTGCCGTTTGCAACGCTGTTCATTGCGCAGCCGCCGGCGAGGCAGAGTCGCGGATTTCGCGTCCGTTCCCACAGGGCGTTCAGAACGTGAAAGGCGCATTCCTCGTAAAGGGCCTGCAGCGACCGCGCAACGTTCTCATGGTGCTCGGTGAGGGGCTCCCCGTCAGCCCGCGCGGGCCCGAGAAGCTTTTCGAGCTCCTTTGTGTAGAGCGGTCCCATCGTTGGAGAGCCGCCCTCCCATTCCATGTCGACGCCTTCGTCCCAATGGCGGAAATACTTTCTGGTGAGTGAAAAGCCCCCGCCCTTTTGCAGCGTGATGAGCCGGCGCAGCTCATCAACCATGTCGGGTTTTCCGTACGGTGCGAGCCCCATCACCTTGAATTCATCACCGTAGTTGGGGAATCCGAGGAACTGCGTAACGGCGGTGTACAGCACGCCGATCGAGTGCGGATAGGAGACTCGCGAGAGCACATCGATGTGATTTCCGCGTCCGGCTGCCATGGTCGTGCTGAGATAGTCACCGAAGCCGTCGATGGAGCAAATGGCAGCGTCTTGGAACGGTGATACGAAGAAGGCGCTCGCGAGGTGTGCTGGGTGATGCTCGACAAAGTGAATTCGAGGAAGCTTTTCTCGACCGACGCCAAGCGCGGCTGCGAGCGGATCGCGAATCTCGTTGACCTTTCTGAGATTTCTCGTTCGGTTCACGATGTTAGACAGCTTCATGCGGTTCGACAGCGCGAACACCGCCTTGCGCAGAAGGTTCGCGCGCGGATCGCGACTCACCGCCACGTGATCGAGCTCACTTCCGGAGATTTCAGCTTCCGCAAGACAGCGTGCGATTGTCTCCGTCGGGAATCCGGCCCAATGCTTGATTCTGCGGAATCGCTCTTCCTCGATTGCAATCACGAGATCGCCATCCTTGAGGAGAACGGCTGATCCATCCGCATGATAGGCGTTGATTCCGAGAATCCAGGTGGTCACGCCGGCCGCTCCGTGAGTACCGCTGATCCGGCCGCCGATTCATACATCGACATCAGGAGCGGCGCGATCGCCGCAGGCGAATAGTCTCTCTCAACAGCAATGGGGCCTCGTTCGCGAATCCCGGTGCGCAGCGAAGAATCCGTAAGCACTTTGATGAGTGCCTCGCTCAACGCGCCGCTGTCGGCCGATGTAACGAGCCCAAGGTTGTTCTCGGCTACGAATGGTGCGAGCTGAACATGCTCTGACACGACGACCGGCACTCCGGCAGCCAACGCTTCAAGAACGGCAACGCCGAAGTTCTCATGATGCGATGGCAGGACGAATGCAGACGCGGATGCAAGCAACAACGCCTTGTCCTTGCCCGAAACGAAACCGGAAAACGTAACGCTCTCGGAAATAGCGAGTCGGTCGACGTCATCTCTCAGCCGAGCCGTGTAGTGGTCATCGCCGGTGCCGGCGATGACCAGACGAGCCTGAGGCATTCGCGCGCGCACCGCTGGCCAGGCAGCGACCAGCGCTTCCACGTTCTTCACGGGATTCAGTCGCGACAGAAAGAGTACGATTGCCTTCCTGGATTCTACGCGGCTCCCGACGGTCTCTTGCGGAGTGGCAACGTAGGGAGGCGGAACTATGAATGATCTGCCGCTGAAATCAATCGCATGCCAATCCGCTTCATCACGTTCAGCGGACGTGGTGAAGTGAAGAGCCGTAGCCGAACGAAGATTGTCTCGCTCGAGAATGTCGAAGTAGGCGCGCTTCAGTGTGCGCCTGCGATGCTCGAAGGTATATCGCGAGAGCGTACCGAACGGCCGGATGATCGTTGGCGCCCCTGCCTGATGCGCCGCTCGGAGCGCGAGCGAGCTGATGGGATTGAGGAGTCCGTGGACGTGAACAACGTCGAATGATGAAGCCGAGCTAGCGACCCATCGCACGAGCCGTGGCGATGCCGTGAAGGCTGCGGTCCCGTACGAGCGGAAGAAATGCAGACTTGAAGTCGGAACGAACTGGGCGAGCGCGGCCGCATCCTCGCTGGAGCACGCGGGAGCAGCGACGGTTACTTCCGCACCGGCGATTCGCGCTGCGTGCGCAAACCCGGCTAGAGACTGGCTTGGCCCTCCATAGGATCGCGCGATGCTCGGCGCGACGTGCAGAACTTTCATCCAGCAGCGGTAATCGGTATTCGCTCCGTTGCCACAGCGCGGTCGAAGTAAACGCCGTTCTGCGCTGCCCAGCGCATCAGGGTGTAGAGCGCCCAAGGCCGACTCCAGTTCATGCCCGAGCGCCGCTGCTGAAAGTCCTGCCACACCGCTCCCATCGAATGCGTCGAGAGACCAACCGAATTGACGGCGGAAGAGCCGAGTACCGCATCCACCTCGGGGAAGAGCTCACGACGCATCCATTGTTCGAACGGAAGCGTGAAACCCTGTTTTGGTCTGCCAAGGAGAGCGGGCGGCAGGAGATCTCGCATTGCTTCCGCCAGAAGCGGCTTGGGGAATCCGCGCTTCAGCTTGGCCGCATCCGCCGATCGAGCGGCCGCTCGGACCACCTCGCGATCCACGAATGGAACACGCAGCTCGAGGCCATGTGCCATGCTGAAGACGTCGCTGTCGCGAAGCAACGTGTTCCGCATGTAACCGCTCAGCTCATAGATGGAGACCTGTTGAAGGAGTGAGTAACGCGATTCTTCCAATGAGTCGGTGCTGTCTCTGTCCTCGGGCGACGGATAGGCGCTTCCCATGAGCGCTCGCACGTGGCGATCGCCGAAAAGAGTGCGAGAGGCGGTGTAGGCGCCGAGCGCGGGACTCGGGTTGTTCAGCATCACGCCGACCTTTTCGGCGCGGATATCCGTCAGACGTGACGCTCCTGCTGCTCCAAAGCGTCTGACATTCGCCGGAAGCTTCCAAAGCGGAGCGACGTAGTTCGCACGGTGGAATGAAGGATAGCCCGCGAACAGCTCGTCTCCGCCCAACCCTGATAGAACGACCTTGATGCCGTAGGCTTTTACAGCCCGACTCACAACGTAGGTGTTGAGTCCGTCGAGGGACGGCTGGTCCATCGCCGCGAAGACGTCAGGAAGCGCGTTGAGAAGATCGTGACCGGAGAGCGGGATTTCGTGGTGCTGCGTGCGGAATTTTTCCGCTACTTCGCGCGCCGGGGCGGCTTCGCTGTACGCAGCTTCCGCGAACGTGATCGTAAAGCTTTCAAGCCGGCGATCCGAAACCTCGCTCGCGACTGCGACGACTGCGGATGAGTCGAGGCCACCGGAAAGAAACAGCGCGACCGGCACGTCACTGAGGAGATGATGTCTGACGGAATCGCGGAGGGCATCGCGGAGCTGTGAGCCCGCAGCGGCGAGGCCGAGCGGCTCTTCATCCGTCGGATCGAGCGGTGAAGCGAAACGTATTGGCTGACCGACAACGACTCGATCGCCGCTGCGCGTGACCTCCACGTAGCAACCGGCGGGTACGGCAAACACTCCATCGATAATTGTTGCCGGCTCCGCGACAGAGCCGGTGCACAGATACGACGCGAGCGCATTTGGAGAAAGGCGCCGGTTGAGAGCGCCGGAAGCAAGCAGCGATCGGATCTCGCTCGAGAACAAAACGCCGCCCGACGTTTCGGCGACATAGAGTGGCTTGATTCCGAACGCATCGCGTGCGAGATAACCCTTGCCGAGGTCACGATCCCAAAGGGCGAGGGCAAACATGCCTCTTAGGTTCGCGAGCGCGTTCGGGCCATGTACCGCCCAGGAGCCAAGGAGCACCTCAGTATCTCCAGTGCTCCGGAACCATTCGCCACTCTGCTCCAGCTTCGCGCGCAGCTCGAGGTAGTTGTAGATCTCTCCGTTGTAAGTGAGCGAAAAGCGCCCATCTCGCCACATCATCGGCTGGTGGCCCGCCGTCGACAGGTCGAGGATAGAGAGGCGGCGATGTCCGAAGCTTCCGCAAATCGCTCCTTCGCGCGAGCGAAGCTCGACGAATCCGACGTCATCCGGTCCGCGATGACGCAGCGAATCCGTCATAGCCTTGACGCGATCGCGCCAGCTATCGGGAGCGAACGCTCCTGTTATTCCGCACATGTCGACAGGGGATCAATCCGGCGAGAGTAACTAGTCAATATACGGTCCGACACGACGGCGGTGTTAGCATGGGTTGCAACGATATTCTGTTGGCGATCTGTTGCGACTATTTCGCTCCCCGCTCCAACAAAACTCGCAACAGGAACGAAACAGTCGTAGCCTTTTTCCTTTAGCGCGTCGAGAAGCTCCGGCACGGTGTAGCCGGCCGCGCCGGCGCTCCACGGGTTTAGCTCGACAATTAGCGCGGGATTTCGATCATCGATCAAGTCCGACGCACCGCGAATTACGTCGCGCTCTGCTCCTTCGACATCGATTTTCATCACGAGATTGCCGGGAAGACCTCGCCAGTCGATTGCGCTGTCAAGTCTTTCGACCCGCGCGTCCAGTGTGTCGTAGCGAGTCCTCGCCGAGAATGCGGGATGAAGTCCGGCGCGACCGGTATCGCGGCGTGGAACGTAAATTCGACCGTCGCTCCGACCCGATCCAGCTGCAAGGTTCTCAACTTCGAGATTCGCAAATCCGTTCAGCTGCGCTGATTTGCGGATCAGGCCAGCGAGCTTCGGCTGCGGCTCGATCGCAACGACTCGACCGGACGGTCCTACGATCGACGCCGCTACGAGTGAGAACGTTCCGTAGTTTGCCCCAACATCAATGAAGCTGTCGCCTTCGCGCAGAAGCGTCCGCAGGACTGATTGCTCGGGATTCTGAGATCTCGACTCATAGAACACTTCGAGGAGTCTCAAGTCAGTCGAATCAACAGCGATCTGCAGATCGGATCGCGCGCGAACGGCTGTGACATGCGCGCCCGGGAAAGTGGCGATCATCGATTGCAATGTGCGGAGCACAAATGATCCGCCGGGGACTCGTCGACTGTTGCGATCTCCGAGTGCGCGACTATACGTCGCGTAAGCCCGCAACCAGCGTGGAAGCGATTCCACGAATTCAGGGTCGTCGTACCAGTGATCGTCGTGTGCCCTCATTTCACCGGTCATTGGCATCGAGTGACGATGAACGGACCGATTACGAGCGCATCGAGACCGGAGCTTGCGAAACTGCGAACCGCGTCTGACGGAGTGCAGACGATCGGTTCGCCTGCTCGGTTGAATGAAGTGTTGAGCACGATCGGAACTCCGGTCAGCCGATCGAATGCGGAGATCAGCGCGTGGAACGTCGCGTTTGTCTCGCGTCGTACGAGTTGCGGCCGCGCGCTTCCGTCTACGTGCACTATCGCGGGCGCTTCCGCTTTGCAGCGCTGAGTGGCCGGAACTGCAAAGAGCATGAAGTCATTCGTTGGCCGCGCAGCGAAGTAATCGTCGCTGCGCTCAGCCAGGACAGATGGTGCCAGAGGCCTCCATTTCTCCCGTCCCTTGATTGCGTTGACGCGGTCGCGAATTGCCACGCTGCGCGGGTCGGCGAGTATGCTTCGGTTTCCGAGCGCGCGCGGCCCGAGCTCCATCCGCCCCTGAAACCATCCAATAACCGAGGCGCCCGCGAGCAGTTCGGCCGTAGCCACATGAATACCCGAGGGACGTCTCACCTGGATACCGTTCTCAGCCGATAGAGCCTGCTCGATCTCGCTTTCCGAGTATTGCGGTCCGAGGTAAGGCGCGGCGAGGCGTTCAGGATTGAGCTCGTTGCTCTCGCGCGCAGCGAGAAGCGCTGCGCCTACTGGGAGCCCCGCATCACCTGCAGCAGGAAAGACCCAGAGGTCGTCAGCGATTCCGCCCGCGAGGAGCCGTCCGTTAGCCGAACAATTGAGCGCGACTCCGCCACCTAGACAGAGATTGCGGCTGTTTGACGCACGTACGGCCGCACGCGCGATGGTCGCGGTAGCGTCTTCGAGAAGAAACTGCGTTGCCGCGGCG
>DATBRZ010000014.1:0-6247 GCA_036560025.1 Gemmatimonadaceae bacterium
GTCCTCGAGAAACAAGTCGCCGAACGCGATCGTGGTAACCTGGGGCGCTTCAGCCCGTATGCGCGCCATCGCGGAGCGAAACGCGCCCTCGTATTGGTCATTCGTACACGACGGCTCGATCTCGACCTCGAACAGCGGATACCCAAGCGCTCGGACCTGTGCCGCCAGGAGGCGGCGACGAACTCCATGAATGCTGATCCGGTCGTAGTCGCGTGTGATGGTTGTCAGAAGACCCGCGATCACAATCGATGGGGCGCGAGAGAGGTGCTGAAGAGTGAGCGCGCTATCCTTGCCGCCGCTCCAACTGACGACTATGTGCTCCGGCATTTTCCGAATTCTATCGGATGCTCATGCTCGCGGATGAGCTCGTCGATAAACCTCCTTCAACCTTTCTACGCTGGTGTGAGTGTAGATCTGGGTAGTCGAGATCGAGGCGTGGCCAAGCAATTCCTGAACCGCGCGGAGATCAGCGCCTGCGTCGAGAAGGTGCGTAGCGAACGTATGACGCAATGAGTGCGTCGACAGCCCGGCGTCCTCATCGATCTGATCGAGAAACCCCGTAACGGCATTCTGAATCGCGCGCGTTGAGATCCGCTTTCCGCGCGAGCTCAGAAAAAAAGCTGTGCGATCCGCGCTCCTGAGCGATGTCCGAATCAGCTCATCGCGCTTCGCCTCGTAGTTCCTGAGAGCGAGCTGGGCATGATCGCCGACGGGAATTATCCGTTCCTTCCTTCCCTTTCCACGCACCTTCACCTGCTGCGACAAGAGATCGATATCGGATCGATTGATCCCGCGAAGCTCCGACAATCGCATCCCGGTCGAGTAGAACAACTCGAGAATCGCGCGATTGCGAACGTCAGTGAACTTTCCTTCCTGCGCGTGAAGCTCGGCGCTCTGAAACAGCAGATCGATCTGTGCCCGGTCGAGGTAGCCGGGCAGATGCTTGTCGAGCTTCGGACTCCCAACTCCTCGGGCAGGATTCGACTCGACGATTTCATTCCGATGGAGCCACCCGTAGAAGCTGCGTACGGCGGACAGCGCGCGCGCGACCGATCTTTTGCCGAGTCCCTTGCGGCCGAGGTGCGCGAGAAATCCGCGCATCGCGAGCCGGTCGACACCTTGCCACGACCATTCGCCGGCACCGTAGTAGGATCCCAGATATTCCTCGAACGATTCGAGATCTCTCGCGTACGCCTTGAGCGTATTGGGAGAAACACCACGCTCCTTCTCGAGGTGCTCGAGAAACTCAGCCCGCGGCGACTGCGACACTCTGCACGCCTGAGACTTCGGGAGCGACTGATCCTGCCCATTCAGCCATCGCTGCGAGCGCACGGTCGGCGATCATCTCGCGCTTTCGCTTCTTGTCGCGAATGACCTCAGGCAGCTCATCGACAAGACCGAAGTTGGCGTTCATCGGCTGGAAATGAGCGGGTTGAGCTTCGCGCAAATACCGGTACAACGCTCCCAGCATCGTGACTGTCGGCGGCACTACGGGCTCGTCGCCACTCAGCATCCTCGAAAGGTTGACTCCGGCAAGTAATCCGGTGGCGCTGCTCTCGGTGTAGCCTTCGACGCCCGTGATCTGACCCGCAAAGAGAAGCGTCGCATCGTCGCGCACAGACAAATGCGGAGTGAGCGCTGCCGGCGAATTCACGTACGAGTTCCGGTGAATCGATCCGTAACGAAGGAATTCCGCGTTCGCCAATCCGGGAATCATGCGGAATACGCGCTGCTGCTCCGGAATGCGAAGACGAGTCTGGAATCCGACGAGGTTCCACATTCGGCCGCGGCGATCCTCACGACGTAGCTGAACCACAGCATATGGCCGGCGTTCATTGCGCGGATCTGTGAGGCCGACCGGCTTCATCGGGCCGAAGCGCAGGGTATCGCGTCCGCGGGCGGCCGCCACTTCGACCGGCATACATCCCTCGAAGTACGGAACTTCGTCGAATTCATGGCCGTGAAACTGATCGGCGGTGGTCAGAGCGTGGATGAACGCGTCGTATTCATCGCGCGTCATCGGGCAGTTGAGGTACGCCCCGTCCTCCTCACCCTCCATTGTCTCGCGCCCGTATCGCGATGCGGCGAACACAATCGATTGATCGATCGAATCACGATCGATGATCGGCGCGATGGCATCGTAGAACGCGAGCGAGCCGGTGCCGAGGCGCGCTGCGATTGCTTCGGCGAGCGCGTCGGATGTGAGCGGACCGGTCGCGATCACGCACGGCGCGGTGATCGCCGTCACTTCCTCGCGACGAATCTCGATCAGCGGATGCGATTCTATCCGCTTAGTGACGGCTTCCGCGAATATCTCGCGATCGACGGCAAGCGCACTTCCTGCGGGAACGCGAGCTTCGTCGGCGCACTCGAGGATCAGTGAGCCGAGCACACGCATCTCTGCCTTGAGCAATCCGTGCGCGTTGGAAGTCTCGGTGCTCTTGAACGTGTTGGAGCAGACGAGCTCGGCGAGTCGGTCAGTATTGTGGGCGGGAGTGCGTCTCACCGGACGCATTTCGTGAATGACCACTCGATGTCCGCGAATGGCGAGCTGCCACGCAGCTTCCGATCCGGCTAATCCTCCGCCGATTACGTTGATAGCTGTCATTCCGGTACTGATGTCACGAAGGAATTGAAAGGGGCATAGGAACGGAGCACGCGGAGCACGCAGAGGAAGACCTTTTTAAGGTTAACGACAGATGAACGTCCGGCGCCAATCGAAGGTCGTTTGTCGTTCAACTCAAAGAATCGCAGTTCTCCGCGTGCTCCGCGTGCTCCGTTTCTTTTTCCCCGTCGGCGCCCTCGTGGGCAGTCTTAGACCGCGACAGCCTCGGGCTGCTGCTCCGGCGCTTCCCACTCGTTCGCGCACTTGATGCAGCGGCGATACTCACCGCGAGCCTTGCTCGACTTCATCTCCGCACCGACGTAGCCGCACTCGGGACAAATCTCGGCAACCGGCTTGTCCCAGATAACGAAGTCGCACTCCGGATAATTCGAGCAGCCGTAGAACGCCTTGCCTCGCTTCTTCGATCGGCGGACGGAGATGTCTCCGCCATCCTTCGGGCACTTGACGCCTGTCGGCATCGATCGCGTACCTCGGCATTTCGGAAAGCGGCTGCAACCCAGGAATTCGCCGGATCGCCCGTGCCTTATCACCATCGGTGCGCCGCATTCATGACAGATCTGATCCGTCGGCTCCGCCGGCTTGCGCTCGCCGCGCAATGGCCGCGTGTACTTGCAGTTCTTCGGATGATTCTCACACGCCACGAAAGGACCGAAGAATCCGCCGCGGGCAACGAGCTTTCCACCGCACTCCGGACACCGCTCAGTCGCGAGCGACGACAAATCGTGCGCTTCCGCAATGAGCGCTTCAAAATCTGCCTTGCCCAGTGATTCCGCGAACGGTCCATAAAAATCCTTGAGCATCCGCCGCCAGTTGACTTCTCCCTCCTCGATCTTGTCGAGGTCGGTCTCCATGTGCGACGTGAACTGCACGTTGAAGATGTCGGGGAAGCTCCTCACCATCACTTTCTCTACCTGATCGCCCAGCTCCGTAGGATAGAACCTGCGCTGCTCGAGCTGCACATAACGGCGATCGACGAGAGTAGAGATGATCGACGCATACGTCGACGGTCGCCCGATGCCGAGCCGCTCGAGCTCCTTCACGAGACTCGCCTCGGAATAGCGCGGCGGCGGCTCCGTAAAGTGCTGATCGGGCGTGATCTTCTTGACAGGGATGTTCTCGCCGACTTCCACCGGCGGCAGCGCCTGCTCGTCCTCGAGCGGACGGCCGTGACCGTCGCCAGGCTCACGCGCTTCGCGATACAATGCAAGGTAACCCTGGAACTTCATCACGCTGCCGGTCGAGCGGAACAGATACGGAAGCGGCGGCGCTGATTTGGATGCTGCGAGATCGAAATCGACTGTTGTCGTGTCGAATACCGCCGGCGCCATCTGCGATGCGATGAACCGCTGCCAGATCAGCTGATACAGCTTGAACTGGTCCGCCGAGAGATAGCGCTGAATGGTGTCGGGCCGCCGGGTTGGATCGGTCGGACGAATCGCCTCGTGCGCATCCTGCGCGTTCTTCTTTCCGTCGCTGTACAGATTCAGCTTCGGCGACGCGAACTCGCGGCCGAACAATGTCTGCACGTAATCCCGCGCCGCCTGTGCCGAGCTTTCGGCGACGCGCGTGGAATCTGTTCGCATGTAGGTGATGAGACCGACGGCACCCTCGGGTCCAAGCTCGACTCCCTCGTACAGATCCTGCGCGAGGCGCATCGTGCGCTTCGACCCGAAACCCAGTCGTTTCGCGGCCTCCTGCTGAAGTGTGCTCGTGGTGAACGGCGGTGCCGCATTCTTCCGCCGCTCGCGCCGTTTCACTTCAGTTACTTCGAATGTCGTCCGCGGCGCGAGATCAGCGAGAATCCGCTGCGCCTCAGCCTCGTTGGGTATCTTCGGCTTCTTCGAGTCGATGTGATGAAGCTTGGCGACGAACTCCTGAGCCGCCTTTTCCATCAATGCCTGGATCGTCCAGTACTCGACCGGCTTGAACGATTTGATCTCGCGCTCACGCTCTACGATCAACCTGAGCGCAACGGTCTGTACGCGACCGGCAGAGATTCCCTTCTTCACCGTCTTCCAGAGAACCGGGCTCGCCTTGTAGCCGACTAATCGATCCAGGACGCGGCGTGCCTGCTGAGCATCGACCTTGTTCTCGTCGATCTCACCTGCTCGCGTGATCGCGCTCTGAATCGCATCGCGGGTGATCTCGTGGAACAGTACGCGCCTGACCGGCGCGCCATTCTTTCGACGGATCTGACTCGCCACGTGCCACGCGATGGCTTCACCCTCACGATCAGGATCGGTAGCGAGCAGTATCTCGCGCGAATCGCGCGCCACATTCTTCAGCTCTGCGAGCGTCTTTTCCTTGCCCGGAATAGTTACGTACTCGGGCTCGAAGCCGTTCTCGATGTCGATTCCGATCTTTTTCTCGGGCAGATCGCGGACGTGACCGATCGTTGCGCGCACGCGATATCCGCGGCCGAGGTATTTGCCGATCGTCTTCGCTTTCGCCGGAGATTCGACGACGACGAGCGATGTGGTTCCCGGCTCGGGAGCCGGTCCTTCATCGACTGCGGTCTTTGCACCGCGCCGCTTGGACGGGGCTTTTCGCCCCGATTTGGTCGCTGATTTTCTTGTTGTGGCCATCGGTTAGTGAACCGTCGAGTCGCCCGGCGCTGTGTCTTCGAGCCCGGAGCCCTCGAGCATTCCGCGGAGGTCTTCCAGAGCAATGCGCCCATCCACCTGCATAAGCGCACGCTCGATGATGTGCTCGAGCTCGGCAGGATTGATCACGCCGGATCCGCTCAGGGACAGGAGGTGCCCCCACGCCTCGGGGGAAAACCGCCCCCGTTCGTGTGGACCCAGAACCCTGAATGTCGTCGGAACCGCTACTCTGTCATCCATGCCGTCTTAACCTACTACTATAGAGTAATGTGCTGCGCAAGGGCGCATTCAAATCGCTCACAAGTCGGCGAACTGCCGCACCCGACTGATAACTTCATGCAAATCAATGACTTCCGTGTCCAATTCGAGGTCGGCTTCCGAGTATGCCAGCCGGCGCTCATCGTATAGACGACGGAGACTCGCCAGAGGGTTTTCCGAGCGGAGGAGAGGCCTTAACTGGGCTTTGTCCCCTAATCGGGCCACTGCCACCTCGGGGGACACTCTAAGGTATATGATACGTGCCGGGGGCCGTAAAAGTGCCGCTGCGGCGGCTTGGGTGATCCAGCCGCCTCCCGGTGCCAGAATGGCTTCGTGCCGGCCTACGAGCTCGCTGGAGAGTTGAGCCTCCAGCTTCCTGAAGGCGCTTTCCCCGCGAGTTTGGAAGATCTCAGCGATTGTCGTGTTCTCGCGGCGTTCGATTTCTTCATCGAAGTCGATGAAAGGCCAGCCGAGAAGATCCGCAACTGCACGACCAACTGTCGTTTTTCCGGAGCCCGGGAGTCCAACCAGTATAACTGCGGAACGGCCAGTCACTGCGCACGACGCGACGTGATGTGACCGAGATAGGAATCGAGATTTCGTTTCAGCTCGCCGAGTGAATCGCCGCCGAATTTCTCGACCAACGCCTGCGCCAATACTATCGCTGCCATCGCTTCCGCAATCACACCCATCGCAGGAACCGCGGTCACATCACTCCGCTCGGCAACCGCCGATGCTGCTTCGCCTGTTTTCATCTCGA
>DATBRZ010000015.1:0-24268 GCA_036560025.1 Gemmatimonadaceae bacterium
GGAAGGTATGAGGTCGTCGACATCAAGTTGGCGCGCACGCCGAAGGCCCACGTCCTCCTGCAGCTCGCCGCGTACAGCGAACACCTCACGCGCATCCAGGGCGTCCGCTCCGAAAAGATGCACATCATCCTCGGCACCAAAGAGCGCGTGACGTTCCGCGTCGCCGACTTCGAGGCCTACTACCGCTACATCAAGTCGCGCTATGAAAATGTGGTGGCGGGCTTCAGCCCGCCACAAACCCTCCCCTACATCGTCGAATTCTGTTCGCTCTGCGAGTGGAGCCTTCACTGCTGGCGGCATCTCGAACAGATGGACCATCTCGTCCGCGTGGCCAACATCCGCCGCGATAACGTCCGCCGGCTCGAGAGCGCAGGCATCGACACGCTGACAAAGCTCGGCGACACGCCGACAGCGCACATCGAAAAGGTCCGAGACGACACGTACGCAGCGATGCATCAGCAGGCGCGCCTGCAGAGTGAATACATGCGCACGAAGAAGCATCGATACGAGCTGCTGCTTCCGGAGGTGGAGCGTGGCTTCGCGCGACTTCCGCGTCCGTCCGATGGCGATGTCTTCCTCGACCTCGAGGCCGATCCGTACGCCGGCGAAGGCATCATCTATCTCTTCGGAATCGCTTATGTGGCGGCGGGCTTCAGCCCGCCGCAATACCGCGCCTGGTGGGCGCACGATGCGCTGCAGGAGAAGCAGGCGTTCGAGGACGTCGTCGACTTCATGGTCGCGCGGCGCACGGCCGACCCCGCGATGCACGTCTACCACTACGGCGCCCTCGACTCCTCGGCCCTCAAACGCATGTCGGGCGAGTACGGCACGCGCGAGAACGAGATCGACGACTTCCTGCGCAGCGGCGTCTTCGTCGATCTCTTCACCGTCGAGCGCCAGACGATGCGCATCTCGCAGCCGAGCTACTCGCTGAAGAAGGTCGAGACGTTCTTCTTCGAGCGTGAGGAGGAAGGCGTCTTCGAGGCCGGCGGGCCGATCCTGGCGTACGAGGAATGGCTGACCGAGGGCGATCCGGAGATGTTGAAGACGATCGAGAACTACAACCGCGAAGATTGCGTGTCGACGGTCGAGTTGCGCAAATGGCTGCTGCGTCTTCGCGACGAGACGGAGGCGCAGTACGCGGTCAAGCTCCCGTGGTTCGAAAAGCCGCCGGATCACCAGACAGAGGATGCGATCGCCACGGCCATGCAGGCCGACGCGCTTTCGCGCGCGCTGCTGGAGGGCCTTCCCGACGATCTCATCGCGGCGACTGAGGAGCAGAGAGCGCGTTGGCTGCTGGCGAATCTGATTCACTATCACCGCCGCGAGGCGCGTCCGGCGTGGTGGTGGTTTTTCGATCGGAAGAAGATGTCCCCGGAGGAGCTGAAGGACGACAGCGAGTCGATCGGCGGACTGACTCTGGCCACAGACATTCCAACGCGCCAGGAGAAACGATCGACAATCTTCACGCTCCGCTTTCCGGCGCAGCAGCACAAGCTCGGCGCGGATAAGGACATCGTCGACCCGGCCACCGAGAAACACGTCACGGTCGTCAGAATCGATGATGCGAGCGGCCTTCTGGAGATCAAGCGCGGCCAGGCTTCGAAGGAGCCGATGCCGCAGTCGCTGATTCCCGGCGGCCCGTTGGAGACCAAGAAGCAGCGTGAGGCGATCCGCCGCGTCGCACAATCAGTGATCGATCAGGGGTTCGACGGCTCGCCGTACCGGGCCGCGATCGACATTCTTCTGCGACGGCCGATGAATGAGATCCCTCTCCCCCCGGGAGAGGGTGGCGCGAAGCGCCGGGTGAGGGGCGCGAACTACCTTTTCGTGCAGGGCCCACCCGGTTCCGGCAAGACGTGGTACGGCGCTGATCGCATCGTCGAACTATTGCAACTAGGCAAGCGCGTAGGAGTGACATCGACTTCGCACAAGGCCATTCACAATCTGCTGAACGACGTGGAGCGAGTAGTGAAGAGGGAGCACGTCACTTTCGTGGGCTTGAAGAAGTGTTCGAAGGACGCTCCCGAGACGGAATTCAACGGCGACTTCATCACGAATTCCGACGACATCGACGCCTTTGTCGACCCGAAGGTACAACTCGTCGCCGGGACGGCCTGGCTCTTCGCCGATCCTCGGCTCGACCAGACGCTCGATGCATTGTTCATCGACGAGGCAGGACAGGTCTCACTGGCGGATGCGTTGGCGGTGGCCACCGCGGCGAAGCATGTCGTTCTTCTCGGCGATCCGCTGCAGCTCGCGCAGGTGTCGCAGGCGACCCACCCTGGCACCTCCGGCGCGTCCGTCCTCGAGCACCTCCTCGGCAGCGACGCCACGATTCCGCCCGATCGGGGTCTGTTCCTCGAGCACACGTATCGAATGCATCCCGATGTCAGCCGCTTCGTGTCGGAAGTCGTCTACGACGACCGCCTTCAGTCCGCGCCCGAGTGTGCGAACCAGCGCATTGCCTTTGGAGTGCGGCAGCTTGCTGCCGCTTTGGAAGGCGGCGGAGCCGCCGCTCGAGAGCCCTCTCCCGCTGAAGCGGGAGAGGGTGGCCGAAGGCCGGGTGAGGGCCTCACTGGAACCGGCCTGCGCTTCATCCCGATAGAACATCAAGGAAATTCGCAGTCATCGCCCGAAGAGGCAAATCGCATCGCAGATGAGATCGCGAAGTTGCTCGACGGCGGCACGGTCACGGATTCCAAAGGCATCACGCGCCGCCTAGCGGAGACCGACATCATGGTCGTCGCGCCGTACAACGCGCAGGTGAAATGCGTAGCCGACGTGCTGCGCGGCCGCGGATTCGCAAACGTTCCGGTCGGCACGGTGGACAAATTTCAGGGGCGCCAGGCCGAAGTCGTTTTCTTCTCCATGACGACGTCGAGCGGCGACGACCTCCCGCGTGACATCGATTTTCTCTTCAGCCGCAACCGCCTGAACGTCGCCGTTTCACGCGCGCGGTGTCTGGCCGTCGTCGTCGCCTCACCGCGGCTTCTCGATGTCGCTTGCAACACACCGGCGCAGATGCAGTTGGTGAATGCGTTATGCCGATTTGTGGAGATGGCAGGATGAGTCGATCTGTCACATGAAACACCAATACTTCGGCGACATCAACGACTTCCGCAAATACGGTTTGCTTCGAATTCTCACCGCGAACGGTTTGAAGCGTCTTGGGATCTGCTGGATGCTGACTGAAGATGACAATCGGACGGACGGCAACTTCACTCGTTACCTCAACGAGCCACATCGATGGCGCGCCACCGATCCCACGCTTTTCGATGCGCTCGCTGCGGGTCTAGCGAGCGCCGATGTTCGCAGGATCTCCGAACACCTCCTGGAGCCTCTGTTGCCGAACACAATCTTCGCTGCCGAGATGATTCCTGACAACGCACAAGAGCGCGCGAGATCCATGGCACAGATCGTCACGCGATTTCATGATCGCGATCTCGTTTTTCTAGATCCGGACAATGGATTGGAAGTTCGCTCGGTGAGGAAGGGAAATAAGAAGTCGAACAAATATCTCTATTGGGACGAAGTGGCTGCCTTCTGGCGAATCGGAGCGTCCGTGCTTGTTTACCAGCATTTTCCCCGGGAGAAGAGAGATTTATTCACACCGAGGATCGCGGGAAAAATGCGTGAAGTGACGGGCGCGCATGAGATCCACACGTTCGCGACGTCAAATGTTGCTTTTCTTTTCGCTCCCCGGCGAGGAGAAGAACACTGGTATCGGGAGCGAAGTAAAGCCGTTGAAAAATTGTGGTCGGCAAACTTCACGCACGGCGTCTACTCGGACTGAGATCAGCGAACGCTTTTCGCAACTGACGGAGGTTTCATGCACATTCGCGCCGAAGTTACTGTGCCAGCCCTCCTCATCCGTATTAACCCTGCGTACCATCCGCGATTCGAGGGACTTGTCGCGCGCCACGCCGTTCCAACTCGAAGCCTCGCGTGCGGTGCAACATAGAAGTTTGACGTCTTCTGATCACGTCTATAGGCTCACAGATCTTTCACCAAGACCGTCGGAGGATTTGAAAGTGGTCGATCGTGACCGCGAAGAAGCAGCTCGTGAGGTATTCGAGAAGTGCATTCCGGACGCTGAACAGAGGCGAAGAGTAGTGCACACAATGGGTGACTGGCGCAAAGCGCAACGAAATGCGCGAAAACGGCGCGATGGGCTGTGACGATGACGAAGGTTCGGATCCGGAGGGTGTTGGCTCGCACGAAATGGAATCTCGTCACATTCTGCGGACCCGACGACGGCGAATCGGTAGGGGGTCGTTGATCTTGTCGCTATTCGAAAAGATCACCGAACCACGGTTGGCAGAGCACATCGAGGGTGACGCCTTCGATTCTAGGTTGCATCCCTATTACTGAATCTGAGTCACACACGCCTCACGGCGCGCTGCCGGGGTTGTGGGATTCCGGAGACGGTAAATCGCATCAGAGGCGCGGCAGCTGAAATATCTGCGAATGTCACGTTATACCTGTCAAACGTCGTAACGCCCTTGGATCCCGGATATGGATCTTCGGCAGTTCCACGCCGGAAGGCATTGAAAGTGCCCATCGCCGGAACTAGCCTCACACCCCCTGAGTCAGTTTCATCGCTAACGTCCCAGACGATTAGCCCGCTACCAGCTAGCGCGCGATCAAACATCTGCTGCTCTCGATTCTCGAGAACCAGAGAGTGCGGCGCCGCTGCCAGAGGTGTAAGAACGAATGCCTTATGAGCGTCTTCGACTGACGGCGCCTCATACGCACGATTCTGAAGAACACGGTCGATGCCAGCCCATCCTTGGCGTATTTTCAAGGGCGAACACGGGTGAGCTGGAGAGGCGCCAGGCGGAAGGCCCGCATTCGGGCCGTTCCAGCCACCGCTGGACATGAGACAACCAAGTGTGGGTGATGGGTCCATTGTCATCAAACCCTTCGTATAAATCTGGCCAGTTGAAGAGCAGATGACCCAGTTCATGACACCAGACCCCGACAGGCGATTCCTCCGAAACGGTTAGAAACTCGTTCACCTGATAACCGTTCGGCGCCCATCCGGCTACGCCGAAACCCCGATGCGACCAAATCAGGGATGCGATGTCGTTCGTAAACGACTCCGCGGGATGACCGGCGTGCACAACCACAAAACCGTCGATGTGCTGATCACTGTCGCCGTCAAACGGTTGAAAATCCTGAATCTGACCGGAAACCTGGCTCAAAGCATCGCGAGCCATCGTCGCAGCGTTAGGCTCCTCGATACCGCGACCGCCATTACCGTTTGCATATGCGGCCATAATTGAATGCAAAGTTACCGGTTGCGCGATTTTCCAGTCCACACGAACCATTCCCGCGCTTACCTCATCGTAGAACCTCTGAACACCACCGAGGATCTGCTCAAAGACATCGGTATTAGCCGACAACACAACATCCACAAAGGACACCGGTACGACGAGGAGTCGCACGGAATACTGTCCCGGATGACGTACGGGCTGGACGGCAGCCGCTTGCGCGCGCAGTGTCAGGTGCTGCTGAACGTGTGTTTTGTTCAGTGACGCGGCGTTAGCACGACCAGCGTTATCGAGGTTAGCTCCGAAGAATCCGTTATCAAGCAGCCTCCTTAAGCAATAACTTACTGGGCCTCAAATCCGAAATTCCCGATCTTCAGCGTCTTGCAGTTCTCCGTCACCGTCCGCTGCACATTTTCCGGAATACCGTTTGGAACTCGCGCGTCGACCTGGAGGCTGATCGAAAGCTTCGCACCGACCAGTCCGTTCAAATGCGCGACGATCGCCTCAGCGATTTGGCCGGCGTCACGCGGCAGACGCAGCGGATCGACATTGACATCGAGCACGAATCGCTTTGGCAAAGACGGCGGCGCTGGTTCTGGCCGGATTGGAATCTGAGCCGGTGCGTCGCGAACTTCCATGAGTGTCGTTGTCTGTGCTGCTTCGGTTTGCAGCTGCTTTGCTGCGACCTCGGACTTCACAACGATCCCGCCGAGATTCACATCTGGTGGGCGCTTTCCAGCGCACAAACCCATGTAGCGCCCGTCTTCAGCGATGAAGGGCGAGTAAGCGAAGGTCTCCTTCTCCCAAAGAATCGCCGCCGCACCGTCGGCGATCGCGCCGAGAAGAACATCCGTGCTCTTTAGGCGCGGCAGATACACATATGTGGCGAAATCGTCGGCGAGTTGTTTGACGGAAACTGAATCACCGCGCCAGAGGGGAATGCGATCGAGCTCGCGACGAAGCAGAACGCCGGCCCAGCGATTGCTGATCAGTAAACCGTCGTTCACGAGCTTCTTTGAGATTCGCAGACCGAGCGATTCGCCTCCGGTCACGCGCATCTCTTTTATTGATATCTGACCGGTGGTCTCCTGCTCCGGAACAAGAACCCACGTGTACGTCTCAGGAATGCGTGCGCGAACCGCAGCATCCGTGTCGTCGAGCCGCTTCTTGATTTGCCCTCGGGCATAATTGCCGAGATCCATCGATTCCTTCTCGTCATCGATCGATTTCCACGCGAGCCACAATCGAGCAGCTTGTTGCAGCGAGTCGAGCGCCTTCGAATCGGCGGCGACGAAGATGAGCGAGTTCTTGTACGTCCTCGGTGAGTTTCCGCGCTGCTCGAGGATCTTCTCCGCGACGGTCAACGCGGAACTTCCGGCGCCGCCCTTAATATGCGGCGTCTCGGGGCCAATGATCACGAGGCGAACGTCACGTTCGTCTGGAACGTCGCCGCTCTGAGATGCGTTCTCCACGACCTGTACGCGCTCGAAATCGCCACGCGTTTTCGCCTCGATCGCTAGGCGCTTCTCGATCTCCTGCCAAACGAGATCCTGCTTGATCGACTCCGCGCGTTCCTGCGCAGTGCGATTGATGTTCGGCTGCGTGTCGAACCAGTAACGCGTCTGATCGTTATAAAGATGCGACGCTTTGTCCGTCAGTCTGCGAAGAGCGTCGCGAAACGTCGCGACCGTCTCGCCAGGCTGCACGCAACCGAGCATGATGCGTTTGTCTTCGATACCTTTATTCGGCGTGCGCAGTCGCGGCGCAGTGCCCATGAACACCGTTCGAGCAACACGGCGCGCGGCCGAAAGGCGGCCGAAGTTCGGATTTTCTTTGTCGATCTGCAGTGGAAGAGATCCCACTCCGTCGATCTCGCGCTCAATCACCGGCCGCAATGCTTCATCGACGTAAAGCATCAACTCGTTCACTGTCGCCGAGTCGTCGAGCGGCATGTTCGCCGGCATGATCATCAGGTTGCGATCTTCGCGCGTCCAGAGCGCGTGAATCGCAGCCGCCATCAATCGCAAGACGCCGCGCGTACGTTGGAATCGCTGCAACGATGACCAGTCCTCGTAAAGCCGATCGAACAGCTCGGGGTGCAACGGGTACGAAGCCTCCATGCGCCGCCGATACTCCCCTTCACTGCTGCCGCTGGGAAACTCCGATTTTTGCGTGTTGTAGAAATCGCTGAACTGCCGGACGACCGCATCGCGATATTTGAACGCGTCGCCAGTCATCGGCTGAAACAGCCGTCGCCTCACGATCTCGAAGCTCTCCTCGGCGCTCGCCGGGCGCCACGGCGACTGCAGGCGTCCGAAGACGTTCTTGAGACGCGCGAGCGCCTGCCTCCCCGCTTCGCCGCCGACTTCGATATCGTCGACCCACGGACTCTCGTGCGGCCGCTGTTCATCGGATGACGGCACGCTCGCCACAATCAATGTCTTCTTGCACGCTTTCGCCGCCTCGGTCAGCTCCTGCGCGAAACTAAAATTCGATTCGAACGTGCCGGCCGGGAGATCGTCTTTCCCGAGGAGCTGCCGCGCGTGGGCGACCCATTCGTCGATAAGCACGAGGCAAGGCTCCGCCAGTGTGAATAGATCGCGAAGGGCAGCCGAACCGGGACTGACGCCTTTGCGATCGGCCTGCGCGACAAGCTCATATCCATCTTTCTTGAGGAGCTGCCACGCCAGCTCGCCCCACATCGTTCGGACAACGGTGCCATCCCTTTTCTTCTGCGGCTCCGCGAGTGGAAGCTCATGGCCGACGAGCACCGCTCGGTTCGCTTTCGGAAGTTGGTTGATCTTCGCTTCCTGCAAAACCGGCTCAATGTGCGCCAACTTGGCAGCGGGAGTACCGCCGAAAAAGTGATAGAGCGCGATCATCGAGTGGGTCTTGCCGCCACCGAAATTCGTCTGCAGCTCGACGACTGGATCACCGCCAGTTCCACTCAAGCGCTCGAGGGCGCCGACCAGAAGCGTGCGAAGGCCTTGCGTGATGTAGGTGCGTTGAAAGAACTGAATCGGGTCGCGATACTCGTCACTTCCTTCGTTCCGGTAGACCTGCCCGAGATCAGCGGCGAATTCGGCCTGCTGGTATCGGCCGGAATGGACGTCGGGATGTGGAGTGATGACGTCACGCCATGCCTTGAGCCCGAGGTTCGTGACCACGGCGCTCTCCACGGGCGCGACTGCAGCCTTCACCGTTTCTTTCTTCGCCTGCTCCTCGAATCGGACACGTAGCAGATCCTGCTTCTGACGTTCGAGATCGATCGCTTCTTTGGCTCCGATCGCGCTTAGCAATCGGTGGACGTTGTCGAAGACGCGGTAGGTGTCGTCGGTGCTGAAGGTCTCTTGATGCGCCCAGCGATTTCGAACGTCGCGCATTTCGCCGACGATCGACCGTTCCGTTTGACCGAGACCACGTTTGAAGACGGTCGGCCACTCGCCGATCATGACGCTCAATAGTGCCGACGTGTCCCATCCACCTGACTTCAGGAGTGGCTTGTCGCCGAGGGCGAGCGTGGCCTGCTTCTCCCATTTCGCGGGACCATAGACGGACTTCATCTCCCGCTCGACGTACGGGAGCAGGCCGCGATTCAACAGCTCGAGTGCTTGCTCGACGCGCTGCCGATTGCTGAGTGCCATCGATCCCTCCGTTTCAAATGAACTCTACAAACGGTGGAACTGGCGAATGAAAACTCTCTCGTTTCTGGCTTTTCATTCGCATTTCAATTCGATCAGAGGATCCAAGTAGTAAACTGGTCAACGTTCATGAAAGGGTACGAATTGAAAAACAACGCGTGGTTGCGCTGCGAGGTACGGCCGGGAATGTTTGAAAACGAGGTCGCGATCTGCATCACTACCGTTGATGGAACCGTCGTCTCTTTCTTCGTTCCCGTCGATTTCGTGAAGAGTTTTCCCGGCGAGAAGGCTATTCGAGTGGAAGTCGTCGATCGCACCGACGATTTCGGGGTGGTCACGTTGCCGAGGCGGACGTTCGAGGGCTCCAATGTGGCGACGGTGCCCGCGCGTGCGCTGCGTTTTGCATGATTCTTTCGAATGACGGGATTCAGGCCGCTCTCGATGCCGGCGATCTTGTCATCGACCCGGAGCCGAGTCCGCGCCGGCCCACCGCCCAGCGTCCATGTCCGTACGACACCTGCTCCGTAAACCTTCGCCTCGGATCGCAGATCCGCATTCCGAAACCGGGAAAGCCGATCACTCTCGATCTTCGGCACGGTGGCGTCGCAGCATTTCTCACGGAACTGTATGAGCCGATTACGATTGATGAGCGCGGAGGCTACGCTTTGCCGCCGAATAAGTTCATCTTGGGACACACGCTCGAGCGAGTGCATCTGCCGATTCGAGAAGGACGCCCGTCCTACGCGGCGCGCATTGAGGGACGCAGTTCCTTCGCGCGAATCGGACTCCTGGTCCATTTCACCGCGCCGACGATTCATGCCGGCTTCGAGGGCACGATTGCTTTGGAGATGATCAATCTCGCTGAATATCCGATTTCGCTTTTTCCAGGAATGGAGATCTGTCAGCTCATCATTGAGCAGGTGTCGTCGACACCGTTCGCGAATCCGAGCGATTTTCAGAGTCAGTCGACTCCGACCGGTCGGTGAGGTGATGTTCAAACTTTCCCGGCTGCTCGCATCCGAAATCATCTAAGATTTTTCCATCGTCACGCCTCTCGCTTCGGCGAAGGTCGCACGGCCGCCGAGAGGCGGCCGTAGCTTTCTTACGGGAGCGTCATCTGCGCCCCTGCCGGCGCAGGTTTGGTTTCGCTCGCGAGCCGCGAGATTTCGGGCCATGCAACGACGAGGGAGTTGTACGCCAGCGCTTCCTCGGCCCATCCTTTTCGCTCGCAAATCGAGTAGAGACGGTATGCGAGATCGCGGGCGATCTCGCCCATGCCGCCGACTTTGCGCAGAAGGTCGGCCGCTTCCTGCTCGCCGCCGCTCTTCAGACGCTGAATGAGATGCTGCGTCACTTCCCAGATTGTTAGCCGGCCGTTGGTGCTGGGATCCCAATCGGCAGCTAGATTCTCGCGCGCGACCAAGCGTACTTTTCCCTTCGGCGCGTTAATGATTCCGGCACGCTCCATACCATCGACCGAAGTGTTTTTAGCCTTCGAGAGCACTTCGGCGACACCGAATCTACCTTCATTCATCCCGTAGTCGCTGAACCAGCCCACTGCCCACCGTGTTTCGGCGTCATATTCGTTTTCCTGCTCGGACAACACCTCATCGAGCGCTTGGTTAATGAGCTGCAGGGCGCTGCGGACTAGCATTGGCGAGCCGTCGGCTTCGACGATTTTCGCGTAACGCGAGAAGATAGCCATTCCGGGACCGATCGCAGCCTGCGCCAAATCAACGGCGGCGATGCTGCTGTGCTGTAGTTGTTTCAAAGCAGCGGGTAATTCCAGTTTCAGAGCCGAATTCAACTCTCGACGCGTGGCGATAGGTGAGTTGGACGGCCTAGCCCTGCAAGCGATCACAATTGACGAGGCAAGAGCATTCGATCCACCTTCCCCGGTCGCGCGCATTCTCGTACTGTTCTCGGTCCGTACAGGCCACGTCGCATCGATGAGTAATTCAGCGCCGATCATCGCCTCTAAGATGCTTTCCCATCCGGTAGAACCCGTCACAGCACCGTCTTCGTCGATTTCCTGCTGCCTAAACGCGTAATACACCGTCGCTGGATAGGTCGGATTGGCGGATCGCAATCGCCGAAAAACATCGCGAAGGCCACTTTCAAAAAACCTGTAAGCTTCATCGCGCTGGCCGTTGAACCGTGCTGGAGCGGCAACGAGTTCTTGCTCTTTCGGCGTTAGCAACGTTGAGAAGAGCCGCGGATCAATTTGTGCGAGCGTTCGTCTCAACCAGACGTAGAAAAAGTCGGACAAATCTGCGTATCCGACGTTGTCGTAATACGGCGGATCTGTCGAGACTAGATACCCTTCGAAAGCGCATGCTCGTGCGTCAAGCTGGTCTACGGTGGCAGGTGGTCCAGCCGGTAAGCTCGCGAGAACCTTCGGAGCCGCTTTCGAAACAATCTCGCCGAAATCTCCACCTGCATCGGCAAACGGGTTAATCTCTGCGAAATCCCAGGTCATTGTGATTGTTTGGCGGCCGAAGCCGCTTGCGGATTTACCTTCGCCAGATCGCCAATAGGCGAGCACGTTGTGGAATGTCGCCGTCTTGCTAACGGCTTCACCCAAATAAAGCGCGACAGCATCGGCGTACGCGATGGCCTCTGTCCCTCCGTCGGCGAGGCGCGCGCCGTCGCGTCCAATGATCCGCCGCGCATCCTTAACAACATGTTCCCGTGCTTCGGCAACTAGATCACTAAATGTAGTTAGGGCGACAAGTTGTCGCGGAGTGAAAAGATCGCGGTGTCGAGTCATCCCATACGCTTGTACTCGAAAACCGAGCGCTTTGTCTGGAAGCGGAGTATCAGGGACGCCCGTAGGTTGCGCGGATCTTGCGATCTTTTCCTGTTCGCTGTTGGGCGCAACATAGAATCTTCCGCGAGAATCCTCAGCGACGATTGCCATCAGCTGCACGGCAAGTCGGCCAGCTCGGCCTTCCGATCTGATGTAATCAAAGTCGACGGATGATCCGCAGACCGCACAGACAGCGCCGCGGCGCGTCATGGTTCCTTCGTCGGCGCCTGTTTCACCTGCTTCCACATCGAAACGTATCTCTCTGCCCTCGATGTGTGGCACAACTCGATATTGCTTTCCCGGTTTTCTTAAGAGCGCGTACGATCGAATCAGCGGCATTGTCGCGCCGCAAGCCGGATTCGGGCACTTCGCCGTCCGCGCCCACAACCAAGCAATTACTGTCGCCTCGCCTCCATCCTGCAGCTTCACTTTCGGATACAGATGGCCGATCCGCTTCTCGGCTTGATCGCGCATCCAGTTGCCGTAATACCGAACGTCATCGGCCAGTCCTTGGGCGCGTGTCCATTTTGCCGAGTGCGTGAGGTTCTTTCGTGCCTCTGGGTTCGCCGCGGGGTTATTGGCGAATTTCGGCGGAATCTCGATCAGGCCTCTTGTGATCAGGACAGCTACAGGATTCAGATCGCTCGCGTGCGCCTCTAATCCAAGCCGCTGGGCCTCGAGCGGAATCGATCCGCCGCCACAGAACGGATCCAGTACCGGCGGTGGATTGCCATCAGTCGACTTCAGAATCTCTTTCCGCGCGGCGTCAAGCACGTGCTCGTTGTTGGAGTTCTCCCACTTCACCAATTCTTCAATGATCCCGAAGAGCCGCTTTCTTTCACGATCCTGCGCCTCACCAGTCGGAAACTCCTCCGGACGCGACGACGGATCGTCGACGAGTGATGCAAACAACACTGCTCGACAAGCAGCGAGCGGCCGCCTCGCCCACCATAGATGCAGCGTCGACGGATGACCATGCCTGATCGATTTCTCGCGCGCCGACTCTCGATTGATGGCTTCGAGTGGAAGTGCGACCTCGATGAGTTTTCGTCTCATCCTAATGTTCTCATGCCCGCGTACTTTTCAGCGCGGCGACGGAATGCTTCCTCTCCACCTTCCATGACTGACTTTACAAGCTCTCGAATTCGAACATCATCAATCGACGAAGCATGAACCACCGTTGCCTTTGCGTCGGCGGTTCCGAGGACCAAGACCTGCTCAGCGTCACCTAGAACAGGGATGTTCGCGTTGTGACTCGCGACTATCAGCTGACGGGCTGAGTCTCCACCAACCTTCTGCGAACGCAGTATCTGGACGACATCTTCATAGATAAATCGATTGTCGAGGTCGTCCTCAGGTTGGTCGAGAATAAGCGGGCGGCCCTGGAGTGCGAAGAGCAACAACAGGATTGCCGTTGCTCTCTGCCCAGCAGATAACTTCGCGAGACCGACGTATCCTTCTTCAACTCTCAATTCCACGTCGACCAAATCGTCGGGGATCAGCGTCTCCAGATCAAAGATCCGATCCTCATCGAAAAACTCAACGACGCGAGACGCCATTGCAGGGCTAAGGTCAAAGCGTCTTTCAATCTCAGGAGCTCCGCCACGGACAGCAATAGCCAACTGCATCCCATCCGTGGAATCCGGGGTTACGAGCTTTCCTATAGCGTCCGCCGATACCCCTGAACCCTTCAAGCTGTTTGTTAGCTGCGCGCGATACTGAGATTTTTGTCCCTTGTAGTCGATTGCAATTCTCAGCCGTCCTTTAAGGACTTCTCCGATCCTTTCGGCAGCATCACGGCGAATCCGATATTCGTTCAATCGCTGCTCTCGAAGTTCGTTAAGCAGCTTGCGTCGATCGTCGCCGAGCGACTTCGACCTAGATTCTGCTTGCGAAAGCTGGTCGACATCGCCGCTCAGCTTCGCTTGATCTTGTTTCAATTTCAGAAGTCGGTCGGCGTCGAGCCGCTCTGCTTGGGCTTCCTTTTTAATTGCATTGATCTGGTCCTGAAGCGAGCCCTTCGCGTGTAGCCACTCATCGGAGGTCTTTTCAAAAAGTGAGACCAGCTTAAGGAGGCTGTCAGTAACATTGTCAAACGCTTTAACAATGGTTGACTCTGATGTAGCGACTGAACGGCTTGCGCTTTCGAGTAGCGACTTCTTGTCGCTTGACGCAAGCTCGAGAGGTTTCTGCGCATCGTTAAGACGTGCTACGAACGACTCACGAAAATCAGCCCATTCACTATTGAGAGCTTCAATCGCTTCGGTCGCGCTTTGTAGCCGGCCTTCATCAGCGCTGAGCGCTGCAAACCTGCCAAGTTTCTGCGCTGCACCATGTTTTGCATATACTTTCAATTCGTGCTCGATCGCTTTTAGTTTGTCTCGCAACTCGTCACGTTTAGCCAGACGTTGGCGTTCCCGCCGCAAGGCTTGAGTACTGCTCGCGATTCGAGAGCGAATCTCCTCGATTCGAGATTCTTCGTCCTTCACTGAATGGCCGATAAGCTCGTCGAGTAAGGCTAACCGACGTTCATCTTGTAACGAGATTTCGTAGATTTCGCGCTGTCCGAAAATTAGAGGGCGATCCGGCCCGAACGCGTCGGCTGGAGAGACGTCGAGTAATTCTTTCGTGCGTGCATCGTAGACCTCAGCTGCTTGTCCGTACACGCGTCGGATTCTGTACCGTTCATCTTTCTCAGAACCAACGAAACGCGAAAGCGTGACCTCGACGGAGCCACCGCTGCCAAGAGCGCTCTTGACTAAGCCTTCGCGATATTCAGATTCTGCGATTGGTTCTACCTCAAGCGCATACCGCAAGACCTCCAGCAAAGCTGACTTCCCGACACCGCGCCCACCGACGAGCACATTGAGCTCATCATTGAACTCAATGGTGAGATCACCGAGGAAGGCACCGGAAACCTTCAAACGAGTAATACGCGTGTGCTGTGCCAGCGGAGCAGTTCCGGTGCGTACGCGCATCGCAGGATCATGTAGAGCCAGACGCACAGCGCTAAGATCATAAGAACTTAGTTTCAGGAATGTGGCTCTCGGGTTTCCATCGCTGGATTTTGTGCCGATCTCGCTGATAGATCGCGGATCTGAGAATTCGACCATCGCCAGATTGCGAAAAAACTCGGGCGTTATCCTTCCGGTTGAGACAAGTTTCTTGATCTCCGACTCAGGGCAATGCTCTAGCGCATCCGGGCAAATCCCTCGCAGAAATTCTGCAGCGTCCTTGGCCTTCATCGTTTTGCAGATGCCGTTGCTTTGGTTCGGATGCGGAGGAATGAGGAGGCAGCCAAAGCGGTCCCGTAAACCAACCAGCATGTCGACCGGATGACCTTTCGTATCGATTTCACGATGTGTGCGGTTACCTTCATCGAAAAGCGGCGTTGCCGGATCTCGATCCTGTGCCTGAAGGTAACTGTTCACCGCTTCGGCGTCGGTGTCGAAGGGAAAAATTGCCAGCACGTGCAGTCCGAGCTTTCCAACGCGGAGCGACACCTCTGCGCCGGGGAATAGGACAATCGACCGTAGAGTCGCAAACTCGCGAATCGAATTAAACCAACCCTCACGAATTCCGTTGTAGTCAGTTATTGCTGCGAGAGCGACGCCCTGTTCGAGAAGTTGCTGAGCGTACTGGTCAGAGACCTTCCGTCTTCCCTTTTCTGACAAAGCGTCGGCGCCAGACGGGTAGCTGAACGATTCGACACCAGGCGTATGTAAGTGAAAGTCAACTCTTTTCCAAATTGCACCCGTCATGGTGTCTCGCGAAAAGCCAATATTTGAGCGATCCCAAAATTCGCACTTGTCTCAGCGAATTGCGGCTCTCGCGTAAACGGATGCGCAAGGTATACGGGTTTCGCAGCGGCTCCATCCACCATCACGATCGCCAGGCGCCACTGATCAGGAGTGTTAAGTGCGACAGTCATCTCATTCCGCGTCACCGTGATCGTGTCCGCACCGGCGACGCGGCCCTTCACCTCGATGAAGCGTAGCCGGCCGCTGTTCGGATCGCGCGACTCGATGTCATACCCGAGATTTTTCTTGGATACATCGAGCGGCTCGAAGCCGAGCGAGCGCTCGTGATTCATTACTGCTTCCATCGCGATTCGCTCGATCTCCGCCGTGTCTCGCGCGAATGTCGTCGGTTGAGCAGGCGCTCCGCCGAGGACGCGACTGATCAAGCCAACTGGGAAAACGAGCGCGCCGCCTACCACTACCGGCGGCAGTGCAGAGAGCTGACGCTCCTGCTGCAGTTTTTCGATTCTGTCTTGCAGTCGAACGGCGAGATCTTCTGCGCGTTGTCGCGCTTTTCCTGAATTCAAACGGAAGTTCGGTTTCCCCGCCAGCTCCTGATTCTTGAGTTGCTCCGCGCGGTTATCCCAGTACGTAATCTCCTTCGTCAGCCGCTCCTTCACCGCGCCGAGCGCCTTGTCGATCAGCGCTTCCTTTCGCTGCTTCACTTCGGCGAAGTGTTGCGGGACGACTTCGGAGATTGCATAGGAGAGCGCGGCGTCTTCGGGATTCGTTGCAAGCCAGGAGAGGTCGAGCCCTCGCTCGTTCGCGTGCGATCCCTCGCCGTCTGCGCGGCTCGGGATGACAAAGGATGCGCGCTCTTCGACGGTGAGCGGACGGTAATCGAGATAAGGTGCGTAGCCGGCGATCTTCTTCGACCCGCTGGCATCGATCTCCACGAACAGCATCCGTTTAGAGACCACTCGCTTCTGGCCTGACTTGTCGGTGCGCGCGTCCTGAATCGCGTGTTCGAGATAGAAAAGGGCGCGCGGCTTCTCACTCTGATCTTTCTCGTCGACGAGAATCGTCCCCTGCTTCAGCAGATCGCGATATCGCTCCAGAATCAGATCGACAGTCGCGTCGAGCAGCGGATGGCCAGGAGAGACGAATTCCGCCAACGGCTTCCCCTGTACCGACTGCAACTCCTTTTTGAATGTGATCCGCTCGTATTTTTCGAGGAGGGCACGGCGTGTTCCGATCTGCCGGTCGCGATTCCGGATCACCGCCGGAACGTGCTTGATCTCCCAGCGGTCGGCCTCGCGCTCGATCATCCGGCCGCCGAGATGCTCGAAGGCCTGCTTGAAGAAGCTGGCGATGTAGAACGGCTGCAGCTTCCGCGCTTCGGCGCGCTCGATCTCCTCGCGAATCTTCTGCACACGCGCGGCATTCATCTGCTCGTGCGCCAGCGCCTTCTCCTCGATCAGCGCCAGCACCTTCTCGCGTTCGAGAGCGTTATCCACCGCTCGCTCTAACCGCGCCTTTACCTCGGGCTGATCGCCATAACGGATAGCTTTGATGAGGAGGTCCCGCAGCGATTCCCCCTCGAAGGTCAGCTTGCCGAGGACGTCGAAGACCTGGCCGTGGAGGGCTTCATTTTCTTCACGAATCTTTTCGAGCAGACGGTGATAGACGTCGCCCTCGCGCGTCTCGACGGCAACGAGATTCCAGAGATGGCAAACCTCCGTCTGTCCGATGCGGTGGATGCGGCCGAAGCGCTGCTCGATCCGATTCGGATTCCACGGAAGGTCGTAATTGACCATCAGATGCGCGCGCTGGAGGTTGATGCCTTCGCCCGCCGCATCGGTAGCCAGAAGGATGGCGACGTCTGGATTCTGCGTGAATTGCTCCTGCGCGGTCCGTCGAATCTCACGCGCCATGCCGCCATGGATGGTAACCACTGCTTCGTCGCGCCCGAGGATGCCGCGGAGCTTCGCAGAGAGATAGTTCAGTGTGTCGCGATGCTCGGTGAAGATGACCAGCTTCCGATGATGGCCATGGTCATCGATGATCTCGTGACGCTTCTGGAGGAGATTCGATAGCTCGTCCCACTTCCGATCCTGATTGCTGCTGCGAACCTTGAGCGCCTTCGCCTCCAGGCCGGTGAGGATCTCGATTTCCGCCTCGAGCTCACCGATCGTCTGCGCCGCGGTTGCGCGATCAACGACCTGCTCTTCGATCTCCTCGATTTCGGGCGCGTCTTCGAGATCTTCGAGCTGCGATTCTGACAGCGTTTCTTCCTCGAGAAGGCGCGACTCACCGCCGCGGCGGTTCAGCTTCTCCGCGCGGATGCGCTCTTCGAGACGTTCGCGACGGCGTCGGATCGACTGATAAATCGCTTCAGGAGAGGATGCCAGGCGGCGTTGCAAGGTGGTCAATGCAAAGCCGACGGTTCCTTTGCGACCTCCGCTTTCGAGTTTGTCCGCGCGATTGAACTCGTCGGTGACGTAGTCGGTGACGTCTTTGTACAGCTCGGCCTCGATCTGCGAGAGCTTGTACGGCACAGTCGATGCGATGCGTTCCGGAAAAAGCGGCTTGCCGTCGAATTTCAGCAACTGCTCTTTGACGAGCCGGCGCATCAGGTCCGAAGGATCAGAGCTGTGCACGCCTTCGCGAAACTTGCCTTCGAAGCGATCGCCGTCGAGGAGTGCCATGAATAGCTCGAAGTCCGCTTCCTTGCCGTTGTGCGGAGTGGCCGTCATCAGCAGGAAGTTGCGCGTCAATCCCGACAGCTTCTGGCCGAGGTGATAGCGCTTCGTATATTTCACTTCATTACCGTAGTAGCTGGCTGCCATTTTGTGCGCTTCATCGCAGACGATGAGATCCCAGTCGAGGCTCGGCGCATCGAGTTTCGCTTGCAGTTCTTCATTGCGGCTAAGGTGATCGAGGCGACAGATGAGCAGGTCTTCCTCGATGAAAGGATTGCCGGTGATCGAAGTCTCGATGCGCTCGCGTCCCAGGATCTGGAAGTCGAGACCGAATTTCTCGTGCAGCTCGTCCTGCCACTGCTCGACGAGGATGCCCGGGCAGACGATGAGACAGCGTTTTAGATCGCCGCGCAGTATCAGCTCTTTGATGAACAGCCCGGCCATGATCGTCTTGCCAGCGCCGGGATCGTCCGCGAGAAGAAATCGCAGCGGCTGCCGAGGAAGCATCGATTCGTAGACTGCGGTTATCTGATGCGGCAGCGGGATCACCTGGCTCGTGGTCACCGCGAGATACGGATCGAACAGATGAGCGAGGCTAATTCGCTTCGCCTCGGAAACGAGCCGAAGAATTCCGCCGTCGGCATCGAATGACCATGGGCGGCCTTGAGTGACGATTTCGATTGTCGGCTCGTCGTGGCGATAGACCAGCCGCTCACCGACTTTTCCGCTCGAATCGCGATAGGTCAGTGTGAGAACGCTGTCGCCGTGCCATTTCGTGGCGACGACGGTCACGTTTTCGTTCGGCAGGATTCCACGGATGGTAGAACTCTCTTTCAGGTCCTGCAGCCGCGTTTTTTTCACTTCGTCTGGCGTGCGGTAGCGAACAAAAGCCGCCCGCTGGGCCGAGCTCGCGCTTCCCGGCTGCGCTTCGACGACCAGCCGATCGGCCGTTTCCTCAAGGATGTCGCCGATGCGAATGAGGTTGCCGTCAGCTCCCCAGCGGATCTCGTCCTCGACGATCTGTACAGGAACACGCTCGAAAGCCGGCGTCGCACCGCCGTCGATGGTGACGTTGAATAACTCGTGAGGCTGCGCAACAAATTGGACCGGTCTCATTTGAAAGCTCATGCCGCCGGTGTCACGCACCGTCGGGAATCACGCACTCTCTGCTGCGGAACTGCGGAGATGAAGAGTATCACTGGTAAGTAGTGATGGGGAGCGGGCTTTGCTACCCTCAGCGCGCAAAGACGTTTCGTTTACCTGGGCTGGCCTTCGGCGTGGATCGATGACATGCCGAGGCGCCGTTTGGAAATAAAGAGGAGAGAGTATGCCGATGAAAGCAATACCGATGCGAGGCCGATTGACCGGCAAGAGAATTACCGGCTATGTGTGGGCCGGCCCGGGAAAGAGCTGGCAACGAAAAGAAAACTACTTCCAGTTGGAAGATGACAAGCTCGTGTCCGCGGTCGTAGGGAGTTCGTCTGGTTTTTTCTGGATCAGGTGCAAAGGCGCAACGTGCGAGATCACACTACATGGACCAAAGGGGCACGTCCTGAGCACAGCGATCATGGCACTGCCGCGCGGAAGAAAGAGATAACCACGAAGGACAGCCGAGGCGGTTGGTCCTCTGCCGAACGCGCAGTGCCGAACGCGCGGTCAGGATTGCTTGCGACGGCAGAGGAGGACGGTGCGCCCCTAAGTCATCGTCCGGAAGCGACTTCGTATACCACCCGCCCGTCGATGATCGTCAGCACCGACTCGGTCTTCGGGAGGTCGGGAGGGGGGACCTTGAAGATGTCCTGCGAGAGGACGGCGAGGTCGGCGATCATGCCGACCGCGATGGTGCCCTTCTCCTTCTCTTCGAATTCGGCACGGGCGGAGCCGCGGGTGTAGGCGATCAGCGCCTGTTCGACTGTGATCGCCTCCTTCGGATTCGTCGGATGCATGGTGGCGAACATGATGTTCTGCCACGGGTTGATCGGGCCGTCGGAGCCGATGGCCACTGGCATCCCCGCATCGATCAGCGATCGAAACGCCTGGAAATTCTTGAGGCGCTCCTCGCCGTATCGCGCGCGCACGATGTCGGCGATCATGAAGTGCGAGGGGTTCTGCACCACGATGACGCCGAGGCGCTTGGCGTCGGGGAGGAACTCGGCGATGAAGTCGCCATGCTCGACGCGCACGCGCTTCGCCGGCCAATCCGCTCTGATCGACTTCATCGCGGCGAAGAATTTCTCGATCGGCAGCTCCCCCGCCGCATGAAACAGAAGCTGTTGTTTGCTCTTCGCCGCCACTTCGACCGCGCGGCGAATCTGATCGTCGGTGAAGTTCATCGCGCCGCGCGTGTTCGGCTGATCCGAATACGGCTCGCGCATCGCCGCATCGCGCTCGACTGGAGTTCCATCGGCGATGTACTTCGTCGGCCACTTCGGATCGTCCGGCACGGTTCCCATTTCCACTTCGATCCATCGCCAGCGAAGCGGCACATCGATCTGCGCGACGAGCGGCGCCACGCGATCGGGATGCGCCGACGGCATCGACTGCACGCTGGTGATGCCGTAGCGCACAGCCTCATTGGCGAACTTTTTCATCGCGGCGACCAGCTCTGCATCCGTGGCGGCTTCGGTCGCCGCTCTGTCTTTCGTCCACAGCGCGTTCTCGTACAGCCAGCCGTCGCTGTTCGTGATGTTCCATGCCTTGAGAGCCGCGCTATTCAGAAGCGCTCGATGTCCCGCGAAGTTGCGGACGGCGACCGGATGCCGTGGGGCGATGCGATCGAGCGAGGCGCGGGTGAGATCAGGCGGCTCCATGAACGTGTGCACCTGGATCCACGTCCCGTCCCGCGTGCGTTCGGTTTTGTCCCGAATCATCCGCAGGAGCAAGCCCGAGGACGTGTTAGGCGGAATCTCGAGCTGCTCGCCGGCGATCGACCACGGCTGATGCACGTGCGCGTCGTTGATGCCCGGGACGACGAGCTTGCCGAGGAGATCGATGCCGCGGGTGGTTTGCAACTTCTCGAGGTCCACCGTCTTTCCAATCGCCACGATCCGATTCCCTCGAATCGCCACCGCCTCGGCGAAAGGCCCGCCGGTGAAGAAACGACCGTTCATCAGAACGAGATCGACCGGCCCCAGAGGCTTCTCTGAACGACAAGCGACTGCGAGGAGCGCGATGGCGAGAAGTCGTTTCATTTCGAATCATCAGTTTATCCTGAGGAGCGAAGCGACGAAGGATCTGGCGGCGCTTGCGATTTCAGTTGCAAGGCCGCCAGATCCTTCGCTTCGCTCAGGATGAACTCACGGCCAGGATGACGAGAGCGAACAGCCGTTTCATTTGGCCCCTACCTCCATGAGCCACACGTCCGCCTCCTCGGTGCTTTCGTACAGGATTAGCGCCCGGCCGTCGGGACTGATCTCGCACGCCCGCAGCCGGCGGCCGACGGGAATCCTTCGAACCTGCTTCGAGGCGACATCGATCACTGAGGCGCCGTTCCCGTCAAAGAACAGGACGCGTTTGCCGTCGGGCATCCACTGGGGATAGAAGCCGCGATCGGCCAGTTGCTCATAGCGTTTCGTGTCGACCGAATAAAGCCAGATCCCCGGGACGCCGCCGAGGAGCTGGCCGGTCGCGCCGACGAATCGCTTGCCGTCGGCCGACACCTCCGGCGTCTGAAAGCGCAGCTTCGGATCGGGCATCGGCGGCAGCGGCTCCACCCGGGTGGCGGTGCCATCAGGATTCAGAGGGAGAAGCACGGTCCCATCGCTGTTGAACTCATACAGCGCGCGCCCATCCGGCATTGGCCTCGGCCTCCAAAATGACTGACCGATGGTGCGTGAGACCTGACGCAACCCGCTGCCGTCAGGCCGAATGCTCCAGGCCTCGTACCGCGATCCGCGCTGTGAGTAGAAGTAAATCAATTTGCCGTCCGGCGACCACGATCCGGGACGATCCTTTTCCGGATCGTCGGTGAGCTGACGCACCTCACTGCCATCGGTTCGCGCCAGGAATAAATCTTCCTGCGTTCCGAGGCTGGTGACGGCGACCCACCTGCCATCCGGAGAAACGTTGCCGCCGGGAAAGAGGAGCGTCAGCATCGCGCCGCCGAGGATCGGCGTCGGCTCGCCGGTCACCCTCAGGGAGACAGGATCGAAAGATACACGCGATATCGACTCGCTGAAGTCGACGCCGACGTAGGCCAGCGCGCCGCTGTTGCGCGCGAAGCTGAAGTGAGCCGCATAACGCGTCGGAAGTGGTACCGGCTCGGGAGGACCGAGGCCGGTTCCGCGATGCTCGTCGATCGGGATGCGCCACAGATTCATGGTGCCGTCGCGGTCACTGCCGAAATAGAGATACTTGCCGTCCGGCGACCAGACCGGATTCCAATCGAGCGGGCGGTCATTCGTCAGTTGGACAACTGTGTGCTTTGGATCGCGCGGATCGACCGTGAAGAGATCGCGTTGTCCGCCGGCGCCGATGACGGACCAGTACGCGATGCGGTCTCCGTGCGGCGACCAGCTCGGTTGCAAGCCATTTTCGGTGACAGGGACGATCTCCCGCCTGGCTCCGCTCCGAACATTGACCGCCTCGATCCCGGTGGTGCTTGGAAGCGCCTGCGGCCGCAACTCCATCGGTCCACTGCACACGGCGATCTCCGAGCCGTCCGGCGACCAGGTCGGGTTGAATCCGAAATCGGTCAGACGACGCACCGATTCGCCAGTTGCGCCCATGATGAAAATGCCGCCTCCTTCGCGCTCGGATCGGAAGGCGATCTGCGATCCGTCCGGCGAAAAAGCCGGCATGGTGTCGTCCGCGGGTGAATCCTTCGTCAGATTGATCGCGTTGCGGCCGTCGACGCGCTTGAGGTAGATATCGAGATTCCCCGATGCCCTGCTGACATAGACAAACGTTTTCCCGTCAGGCGCGAGGCTGGGGAACTCTTCAACGCCGGTCTGGTTTGTCACCAGCGTAAATCTCCTCCCGGCCCACGCGGGCTTGACCGCAGTGGCAGTGGTGCGATGGCCAACGAGCCACCACGCCAGCGCGGCGATGGCGACGATCGCCGCCACGACCCATAGGCCCCTCACCCGGCGCTTCGCGCCACCCTCTCCCCGGGGGAGAGGGCCAGAGGTGGTCGAGAGCCTCTCCAGATCGAAGGCCAAATCCTTCGCTGACTGAAAACGCTCCTCGCGATTTTTTTCGAGGCAGTGGCGCACAACGAGATCGAGCGACGGAGCGATGTTCGACTCCGCGACACTCAACTCAGGTGGGTCCTCTTTCAACACCGCGTTCATCGTTTCCACGGAGGAATCGCCTTTGAAGGCCCGGCGGCCGGAGAGCATCTCGTAGAGAATCGAGCCGAAGGAGAAGATGTCGCTGCGATGGTCGACCGGATCGCCGCGCACCTGCTCCGGCGACATGTAACCGGCAGTGCCGAGCACCACTCCCGGTGATGTCCCCTTCTGCTCCGTCCTGGCCTCGGTGTTTCCTTCATCTTTTTCAGGCCGCAGCTTGGCCAGGCCGAAGTCGAGAATCTTCACCCGACCGTCGCGGGTGATGTAGATGTTGTCCGGCTTCAGATCGCGATGCACGATCCCCTTCTCGTGCGCGGCAGCGAGACCGTTGGCGATCTGAATCGCGTAGTCGATGGTCTTGCGTATGGGGAGACGCTCGCTGATGCGGGCGCGCAGCGTGGAGCCGTCGAGAAGCTCCATCACCAAATACGGCGCGCCGTTGTCGCTGCCGATGTCGTAGATGGTGATCAGATTCGGATGATTGAGCGTTCCCGCCGCGCGCACTTCCTGCTCGAAACGCCGCAGCCGGTCGCGATCGACGGCGAACGCCGCTGGAAGAACCTTGATCGCCACATCGCGGCCGATGCGCGTGTCGCGCGCGCGCCACACCTCCCCCATTCCACCGGCACCGATGGACGAGAGGATCTCGTAGGGTCCGAGGTGCTTGCCGACGATGGCTACAGTTTATCTAGCCGGCGTTACGCGTGCACGCCCGGCGCCTCCCGCCCGGTGCGCTCCACGTATTCGGTGTAGGAGCCGCCGAACGTCAGCGGGCGGTCGTGCTCCTCCCCCGCGAGCTCGAGGACGCG
>DATBRZ010000016.1:0-5635 GCA_036560025.1 Gemmatimonadaceae bacterium
GAAACCTCCGTGATCAACGCGGCCGAGAATGCAGCGAATGCCGGCGTTGGCGGGCGCACTCGCTTTCTTCAGCGCGACTGCGAGCAGACAGGCCTGCCGACTGGCGCATTCAGCGCGTGTCTATGTCACGGAATGCTTCATCACCTGGATCTTACGAAAGCGTATCCAGAGCTCGCCCGCATCATGAGACCCGGCGGACGAATACTGTGCGTGGAAGCGCTGGCCTATAACCCAGTGATTCAACTTTACAGAAATCGTACGCCGGAACTTCGCACCGACTGGGAGAAGAAGCACATCCTCGGCATGCGTGAAGTGAAGCTCGCCAGGCACTGGTTCAACGTCGAGAATGTGAAGTTCTTTTTGATGGCGGCGCCTCTCGCGACGCTTCTGCCCGCAGGCGCGGTACGACGAGGGTTCATCACCGTGGGACACGCGATCGACTCGATCGCTACTCGTATTCCTGGACTGCAGCTGTGGAGCTGGCAGTTTGCCTTCGAGCTGGTCAAGCCAGGCTGAGTCAAGAATCGAAGCCGGCTTCATCTCCGATAGAGAACGTAAAGCGACACGCCAATCAGCAGCAATCCGAAAACCTGCCTCAGTCGTTGTTGAGGAACGCGGGTGCTTGCAACAGTGCCGATCAAGGTTCCTGCCGCAGCGAAGCTCGTGAACCAGCCGATGAGATACCAATCGATCGGCGCATGTCCGAGATACCCCGCGAAGCCGCTCAGCGCGTTCATGGTGATTACGAGCAGCGATGTTCCAACCGCGAGTCGCATCGGCACTTTCGCGACGAGCACCAGCGCCGGAACGATAAGAAATCCTCCGCCTATCCCGATGACTCCCGTGAGGAGCCCAACGCCAACCGCCTGAATACCGAGAAGTGCAACTGTTCTCGAGTCCGCCTGAAAAGCGTACGGTTCCGCCGACGCTGACGCCCGTTTCCCACGCAGCATGAAGAACGACGCGACCAGACCGACGATGGCGAAGAGCACTAGCTGAACTTCTGACGGGACGTATCGGGCAAGGCGAGCGCCTGCGAATGCAGCAACGACTGCGAATGGAGCGAATACCATTGCGACTCTCGGCGCAACATTGCCCTGTCGCAGATGCGAGAGGAAGCCGATTGCTGCGACGAGTCCAACCACACAGAGACTTGTCGGTACCGCCGCTTTGACGGGCAGGTGAAGACCGTACACGAGGATCGGCACCGTCAGCACGCCTCCACCGCCGCCGAGGAGGCCAAGCACGAAACCCACGAGAAGAGCGAGAGCCGCGCCGATTGCGGTCATCGGCAGTTCAATCTACTGGCAAGAAAAACGGCCGCCTCTCGGGCGGCCGTCGATGCGCGATTCGTTCGTGCTCAGGGTGCAGTCGTAAAGGCAGAGTTGACGTTCGACGCGAGCGCATTACCGGCCGCGTCCTTTACTCCGGTTGTGACCGTCGCCGTGTAGTTCGTGTTCGGGAGAAGCGGCGCTGAAGGAGTGAACGTCGCAACTCGTGTTGCAGGGTTGTACGAAACCGTCCCGGGTACGTCCACGGACCCCGCAGTTACGACAAGCTTGAAGTTCGTCGTGTTGATCGTCGTCGCATCCATTGCCTCCGAGAATGTCGCAGTAACTGTCGTCGCGACCGACACTCCGGTCGAGCCGTTGATCGGACTCATCACGACAGTCGGTGGCGTCGTATCCACGGTGAACGTCGAGTTGAACGTGCCGGCAAGTGCATTACCGGCCACGTCCTTGGCTCCAGTAGTCACACGGAGTGTGTACTGCGTTCCGTTCGTAAGGGGCGCGAGCGGAGTAACCGACACGGTGAACGTCCCAGAGTTGTAGCTGATACTTATCGGAACACCCGTAGACGACGACGTTATGAGCAGCTGCACCGTTCCGCCCGTGCCTCCGCCGCCGGCGGTGAGCGTCGTCTGATCCATCGCTTCGCTGAATGTGATGCTGAACGGACCTGTCGTCTGATTTGTGGTGGATCCATTCGTCGGCGAAGTCGCAACAACACTCGGCGGTGTATTGTCGACTGCGGATACGGTAGTGAACTGCGAAGTGAACTGCGACGCGAGTGGAACGCCGAACGCGCTCTTTACGCCGGTCGTGACCGTAAACGTGTAACTCGTCGCGCCGGCGAGTGCCGATGATGGAGTGAACGTGGCGCTGTTCGACGCCGGGTTGTAAACGACAGTACCGGGAACATTGGTACTCGTCACCGTCGTCCTGAGCGTGATGTTGCTGTTGTTAATGGTCGTAGGATCCATCGGCGCGCTGAAGGTCACAGTCACCGTTGTCGCAGTCGACACGTTCGTCGCACCGTTTGCGGGAACGACTGCTGTCACTGTCGGCGCAGTACCGGTTATGAACGTCCACTCGAACTGAGACGCGAGCGCGTTACCAGCCAAGTCGCGGACACCGGTTGTTATCCGGGCAGTGTACGTCGTGCCGGGAGACAGCGGGGAGCTTGGAGTGAACGTCGCCGTGTTCGTAGCGGGGCTATACGCGACCGTTCCCGCAACCGCTGTACTTGTCGCCGTAACGCGAAGGGCGAACGTAGTTCCAGTAATCGTGGTCGGATCCATCGCCTCGCTGAACGTCGCACTGACCGTCGTTGTGGTTGACACGTTCGTCGCGAGATTCGCCGGCACCGTCGAAACAATGGTTGGCGGCGTCGTGTCACCAGTGCTGAAGCTGAACACGAAATCGGGTCCCATCACGTTCCCGGCGGGATCGCGGATACTGCCAGAGACCGTGACGGTGTAACTGGTGTTCTGCGCCAGAGCGCTCGATGGCGTGAAAGTCGCCACGTGCGTCGTCGGATTGTAGGACACGGTCCCCGGCACTGCAGTCCCCGAGCTCGTGACCCGCATTGTGATCGTGGTCGCGTTCACTGTCGACGCTTCCACTGCCTCGCTGAAGGTGATGCTCACGACGGCGCTGGTGGAAACTCCGGTCGCACCATTCGCGGGAGACGTTGCAATGACGGTTGGCCCTTCTTCGTCACGAGTGACGAACGTCGATGTAAACACCGGGCTCAGCGCATTGCCGCCGAGGTCCTTTACTCCAGCGGTCACGGTTACTGTGACGCTGCTTGCGTTCGGGAGAGCTCCAGTTGGCTTGTACTCAGCGGTCCTCGCGGTTGCATTGTAGATGATCGTCCCCGGAATGATCTCTCCGGTCGATGTGACTCGCAGGTTGTACGTCGCTGTCGTCAGAGTGGTCGGATCGATCGGCTCGCTGAAGGTGACAAGCGAAGTGCCTGCACGCGAAACTCCGGTCGCGCCATTCAGGGGAATCACGGCCGTCACGCGAGGTGGCGTGATATCGAGGGTTGTAACCGTCGCCTCGGGTGATTCGGGTGACTGCTCGGACAGAACTCCCGAGGTGCAGTTCGCGGAAACCGTGTACTTGTACGTTACCTGCTGTGCCAGACCGGTATCCGTGAAGCTCGTCGTCGTCGATTCGCCGACCTTTGTACCGTTCCTGAAAACGTTGTAGCTGATGACTCCGTCGTTCTGCGGACTCGGATCCCATGTCACCTGAACCGACGTCGCATTCAAGAGAGTCGCTTTGACGTTTATCGGAGTGCTTGGCGACTTGGGACCGGTGAGATCTGTGCAGGACGCAGCGGCCATGACGAGTGCTGCGAGGGGAACAAGGCGCCGCAGCACCCTAGTTCTCCTTCCTGATGATGATCCGCCTGTTCTGCTGTCTGCCGAGCGCGGTCGTGTTCGGCGCGACCGGCGATCCTTCTCCCGCACTTCTGATCTCGAGCCTGTCGGAGCTGATTCCCTGTGAAATGAGATACTCGCGAATTGCCCGCGCGCGATCGAGACCGATCGCCATATTCGCGGCATCGGCTCCGATGTTGTCAGTGTGTCCCTCGATACTGATCTTCACCCGCTGTCCCGCATCAGACGTGAGATCGACAACGAGCTCGTCGAGCAGTGGCTCGGCATCGTTGCGCCAGGTTGCCTTGTTGAAGTCGACCTGCGTTCCGTCGATCGTGACGAGCACCTTGCCCGGCGGTCCAACGAGCAACGGCGGCAGCGTCGTGGAGCGCGGCGAGGTGGCCGGTGGAGTGATCGGCTGCGCCTGAGGCGGGCGCGCAGGCGTGGTTGGCTGAGGCTGTGTGGATGGGACTGTAACGGGCGGCTCAGTCCGCACACGCTCCGGCGGAATCGGGCGCGGCTTCCGCACAAGCCCACGTGGTCCACCCACAAACAGCGACGCTCCTGTAGACACGCTGAATGCGGGTCCGCCCTTCCCCAGCTGCGACGTCACTTCGAATCGAAGCGCGCGGCGATCGGCGAACATCTTCCGGATTCCAAGTCCTACGTTTCCTATACCTAAGCTCCTGCTTTGGTCGCAGTCGCAGCGCGGATGAGTAAAGCGGACGAATTCGTAGCCGGCACCTACAAGTGCGTATGGCTGAAAGTCGCTTGCTGTTGATCCCTGAAGGATCAGGGACAGAGTCGGAGTAAATGTGAAAAGAGGGGGCTTGTAGTAGGTGCCTTCCTGTCTGCTGTAGGCGATTCCCAGCCCGCCCTGCACTGCGAGGTGACTTCGAAAATGGCTGGCCATCACGAAGTTTCCGCCGAACCCCGAGCGGCCGTCTTCTACGCTGTATTCCTTCGAGAGGTATCGGGCGGTGGCGAACAAACCGACTTCGCGCGTGCCTGCGAGACTGCCGTCATTCGATTGTGCAGCAGCCGGTGAGACCATCGCCGAAGCGATCAGGCCGCAAAACAAAATTGGAAACCGCCGCATTATCCGCCCGTTAGCACAAATGCCCAACCTTGGCAGGCTGGGCACATGATCGCGCGGGAAAGACAGGGTCATTCCCGCGAAAAAGACCGTTGATGAGATGCCCGGTGAAAGCAAATGCCGGGGACTCGGACGCGCAAGCACGAGTGCGAGGACGTCAGTGGATTTCGGCCGTGAAAGACGTTCGTGGCGCGCGGCCTGCAATGAGAACGACCGGACCGGCAAAAGAGCCGATGATGACGATCACGGCCTTAACCCACCCACTGGCTATTTCATATGATGTACGTACGCCGTTATACAGCGATTGACGACCTCAAGACTGATATCGCACACCGCCTCCGCCCAATATGCAGCCACTTTCCGGACGAAGAGTTTGCTGCGTTGATCGATCAAATAGCGCGGATCGAGTACAAGTACGCACAGAAGGCGGCTGAGACCGTGCCACAAACGCATTTTGCGGACAAGCCCCAAGCTCACACAGACTGAACGGCATCGCGGCATCGCCGCATAGTTCGACGCCGGCAATCTGGCCGCATGCGACCGCGCGCTCTACGTTAGTGCGTCGGTCCCCTTCACCCCACAAACGATGACGCACACGCGAGCGCGCCACAGTCTGCGACTGGTCATTCTCGTTCTCTCAACCGCCGCATTCGCTGCGTGCAGGCCCAGCCGCGGTGTCAGCGCACCCGCCCCTGTCGCTGGTCCAGCACAGCCGCGCATCGTTCCGGAGCCCGTATCCCTCACGGCTGGATCGGATCCGTTCGTGCTCACCGATTCGTCGAGCATCGTCGTCGATCCGGGAAACGCGGAAGTGTCGCGTACCGCGGAACAGCTCGCCTTGATCCTGCGACCATCGACCGGTTTTGCAG
>DATBRZ010000017.1:0-21823 GCA_036560025.1 Gemmatimonadaceae bacterium
GACGACCTGGTCGCGTCCAACGCCCTGATGCGCCCCGGTCCGCTCGACGCCGGAATGCACAAGGTGTACTGCCGGAGAAAGCGCGGAGAGGAGCCGGTTGCGTATCTGCTTCCCGAGCTGTCCGACATCCTGCGCGACACATACGGTGTCATCACGTATCAGGAGCAGGTGATGCGTATCGCGCAGCGACTCGCGGGAATCTCGCTCGCGGAAGCCGATGTGCTGCGGAAGGCGGTGGGCAAGAAGGATCCGGAGCTCATCCGCGAGGAGCTTGGGAAGTTTGTCGACAAATCAGTCGGGCGCGGGTACGACCGTCGCGTTATCGAAGAGATCGCGCGGCAGCTCGAGACGTTCGGGCGCTACGGATTCAACAAATCGCACTCCGTAGCGTACTCGATTCTCTCGTTCCACACGGCGTGGCTCAAGACGCATTACCCCGCGGACTTCATGGCCGCGCTCCTGTCGTCGCAGATCGGCAACACCGACAGCGTGGTGAAGTACATCAACGAAGCGCGCGAGATCGGACTGGACCTGTTGCCGCCCGACGTCAACGAGTCGGGCTACAAGTTCACGGTCATCGCCGAGAAAAGAATTCGATTCGGGCTCGGCGCGATCCGCAATGTCGGACGCTCGGCGATCGAGTCGATCCTGGCCGCACGAACGGCTGGACATTTCACTTCCCTGGCCGATCTCGCTCAGCGTGTCGATCTGCGCGTTTGCAACAAGCGCGTATTCGAGGCGCTCATTGCGGCCGGCGCGCTCGATGGACTTGGCGCGCACCGGGCGCAGCTCATGGGCATGCTCGACGCAGCACTCCGCGAGGCATCGCTTCAGCAGGAAGAAGCTGCATCGGGGCAGGTGTCGATGTTCGGAGGTGAGTTCGACAGCGGCGCAATCAGAAAGGCAGCGGCCTCCGCGTTACCTAATGTCGCGCCATGGCCCGAATCCGAGCGGCTCGCGAAGGAGAAGGAGATTCTTGGATTCTACACGTCAGGACATCCGCTCGAGCCGTATCGAACGGAATGCGAGCTGTTCGCGACGCACAAGGTCGCCGATCTTGGCACGTGGCGTCCTGATCAGATGTCACTCGTGGTCGTTGTCACTGCCATCAGGCGGCAGATGAGTAAGCGATCCGGCTCCGAGTTCGCGCGCCTCACAATCGAGGATTTCTCGGGATCGGCCGAAGTGATGGTGTTCCCGGAGAAATGGTCAGTGCTCGCCGACCAGGCGAAAACTGATGTGCCCCTTCTGCTCAAGGGCGCATACCTCCGGCGCGATCAGGACGCCGACAATCCATCGTTCGTCGTCGAATCAGTTGACAGGCTCGCCGCGCTGCGTGCGAGCGGCCAGGTGATGATCTCGATCGACCTGGTGAAGAGTCCATCGCTCACTCCCGCCGTAATACAGGAGCTGCGCACGATCGCAGAGGCATTTCCAGGCACCGTACCGCTGGAACTTTCGTATTCGGATGGAAATGGGTTGCGTGCACGGCTCAGGTCCCGCACTTTGACGCTCGCGGTCAACACGGCGGCTCTCGAGGATTTGCGGTCGCTGCTGGGAACGGAAGCGGTTCGCCTGCAACGCGGGAGCAGATAGTGGCTACCGGCCAGGGACTGGATTTCGAGAAGCCCCTTATCGAGCTCGAGAAGCAGATCGAGGAGCTCAAGCGCATGGCCGGCGACCGTCAGATGTCGGTCGACGAGGAAATCGCTCCGCTTCAGAAGAAGCTCGCTGAGCTTCGTGACCAGATCTACCACAGCCTCACTCCGTGGCAGCGAGTCCAGGTCGCGCGGAACATGAAGCGGCCGTTCACGTCTGAGCTGATCGAGCTCATCTTCACCGATTTCATCGAGCTGCACGGAGACAGAGCCTTCCGCGACGATCCGGCAATCATCGGCGGGTGGGCGCGTCTCGACGGCGAAACCGTGATGGTGCTGGGTCATCAGCGCGGTCGCGACACCAAGGAGATCCTGCGTAGAAACTTCGGAATGCCGCATCCCGAGGGGTATCGAAAATCCCTCCGTCTGATGAAGCTCGCGGAGAAGTTCCACGTTCCGGTTCTCACCTTCATCGACACGATGGGAGCATCACCGGGGATCGGCGCAGAGGAGCGCGGACAGTCGGAAGCGATCGCGCGCAATCTGCTGGAGATGAGCCAGCTCACGGTGCCGATCATCGCGACAGTCATTGGTGAAGGCGGATCGGGCGGCGCGATCGCGCTTGGCGTAGCCGATCGCGTATTGATGCTCGAGAACGCGGTGTATTCGGTGATCAGTGTCGAAGGATGTGCCGCGATTCTCTGGAAGGACGGGAAGAGTCCGGAAATGCGGGAGAAAGCCGCCAGCGCGTTGCGAATCACAGCGCCGGATCTCTTCGAGCTCCGTGTCGTTGATGAGATCGTTCCGGAGCCTCCGGGCGGAGCGCACTCGGATCACCAGGCGGCCGCAAAGCTACTTCAGGATGCGCTCAACCGGCACCTCGAGGAGCTTAGGAAGCTCAGGCCGGAGAAGCTCGTCCGACGCCGCAGACAGAAGTATCTGCGAATCGGACAGTGGGTGGAAACATCTTAGGAGAGAAACGAAACTGCGTGCCACGGGCTGATGGCTGGGCGGCTGCGAGCCGCGAGCGAACGCCCCCGAACCTCACTGATAGCCATTAGCTGCCCAGCGATGAGCCCGCCGCACGTAGTTTCGGTAGTTACCCTGAATCATCTTTAATTCCAATCGTGGCCCATCTAGTGGAAGTCGCCTTCCGCGGTAACCGGAAGGAATTTTTTCTCTGGGATTATCCCGATCCGCCTGCCATCAAGGCGGCGGTAATCGTCGACGCGGATCGCGGCGAGGACCTCGGCTACGTGCATTCGCTGGGGGAGCTCGCGCAGAAGCGAAACGGCGGGTGCTCGCACGGGTGCGGAACCGCCGCGCCGACACGAAAAGCGTTGCGGCTTGCAACCGCTCGCGACCGCGCGAGCGCTGAGGAGCTCGCCCGCCAGAACGAAGATGCGCGCCGCAAGGCGATGGAGCGCGTGCGGGCGAATGGTCTGGCGATGAAGCTGTCCGACGCCGAATGGCAGTGGGACAGAAAGAAGCTCACGTTCTACTTCACCGCGGAGAAGCGCGTCGATTTCCGGAATCTCGTCCGCGACCTTGCGTCACTCTTCCGCACGCGCATCGAGCTCAAGCAGATCGGCGTGCGCGATGAAGCGAAGCGCCTCGACGGAGTCGGCCGCTGCGGCCGCCAGTACTGCTCGGCGTCATGGCTGCCGGAGCTGCGTCCAGTCAACCTCGGGGTGGCAAAGGATCAGCGTCTGTCACTCAACCCCGCGCAGATCTCCGGTGCTTGCGGCCGACTGATGTGCTCACTCCGTTACGAGCACGAGTTCTATGTGCAGAGCCGCAAGCGGTTTCCGAAGGAAGGAAAGATCGTGGTGACGTCTCTGGGAGAGGAGAAAGTTGTTGCGATCGACATCTTCAGTGAAAAACTCACCCTTCGCTCTCCTGAAGGGGAAACGCGCTCGCTTTCGCTCACCGATTTCAACCGCGAGATTGCCGCACAGCGCGGCGAAGGGCCGGTAGAGGAGACTCCGTCTCTGTCCAACGGTGATTCGGAGGACGAAGCCGGAGCCGGCGAGTACATCTCACCCGAGCTTCTGTACACCGCCGAGCACGACGTAATGACAATCAGCGAGGTTATCGAGGCCGAGCCCGCTACCGACCGCGCCGTCGAAGACGATCAACAATTGGAGCCCAAACCTGAGGATGCCTCGCCGCCTCAGTCGCCTGCGCGCGACGAGCGCGCGCGCCGCAGGCGAGGACGTCGCGGCGGCCGGCGCGGACGCGGATCGGATCAGGGCGAGCGCTGAGTTGTCGAAGTTCTATCTCACTACCGCGATCGACTACTCCAATGGCGATCCGCATCTCGGTCACGCGTTCGAAAAAATTGGTGCCGATGTAATCGCGAGGTATCACCGCATGCTCGGCGAGGACGTTCATTTCCTGGTCGGAATGGATGAGCACGGGCAGAAGGTGGCGCAGGCGGCAGCCGAGCGCGGCATCGATCCCCAGACGCTGGTTGAGGAGGTAGCCGAGCGTTTTCAGGTGATGTGGAAGCGGCTCGGAATCTCATACGATCAGTTCATGCGCACGACCGACGAATCGCACCACGTCGGCGTGCGCGCGCTGATCGAAGCGATCTTTCAAAATTCGCCGGACGATTTCTACGAAAAAGCGTACGAGGGCTGGTACTGCGTCGGCTGCGAGTCGTTCAAGCAGTCCAACGAGATTATCCAGGGCAAGTGCGTTCTGCATCCGACGCGCACGCTTCAGTGGGTTGCGGAGAGGAACTGGTTCTTTCGTCTGTCGGCCTACAGCAGCCGCCTTCGCGATCTGATCGCCGGAACGGATTTCCTGGGACCCCGCGCGCGCCGCAACGAGATGCTCGCGCTCATCGATCAGGGTCTCGAAGACATTTCGGCAAGTCGCTCGCGCTTCACGTGGGGTGTTCCCTTCCCTCGCCCCTCGAGCGACGGCGAGACTCAGACGACGTACGTCTGGTTCGATGCACTGCCGAATTATCTCACCGCGACAGGATACCCCGCCGCGAATTATGCGCGCCGATGGCCGGCGGATCTTCACGTGATCGGAAAGGACATCACCCGATTTCATTCCATCATCTGGCCTGCAATGCTGTTGGCGGCGGGACTCGAGCTGCCACGTCACGTGTGGGCGCACGGGTTCGTGCTGATCGGCGGCGATAGATTCAGCAAATCAGCGGGCGTGCAGCTCGATCTCGATAAGGCGATCGACCGATATGGGCCCGATGCCTTTCGCTACTTCGTCCTCCGCGAAGTTCCGTTCGACGGTGACGGCACGTTTTCGTGGGAACGATTCGAGGAGCGGTACAACTCCGATCTGGCGAACGCGTGGGGAAACCTTGCAAGCCGAACGCTCTCCATGGTCGAGCGATACCGCGGCGGTACGGTTCCTTCCGCACCTCGCGGCGCGATCGACGATGCGGATCTCGCGGATTTCGAGCGATATCATGCGAGTCTGTCCGGCAAGGAAGGGCTGCTTCCACACGAGGCGCTACAGGCGGTGTGGCAGACGATCGCGCGCGGGAATGAGTATGTCGACCGCCAGGCACCGTGGAAGCTCGCAAAGGATCCCGAGCTCGCTCAACAGCTCGATACAGCGCTGGGCACGCTTGTGAGGCAGCTTGCGCGACAGTGCGTGCATCTGGCGCCATTCATTCCCGACCGTTGCGAGACGCTGTGGAGGAACCTTGGCGGCCCCGGCAGCGTACACTCACAGAGGTTCGGCGACGTGAGCTCGCTTGACACTGCCGGCTGGCGCGTCACGCGCGGCGATCCGCTCTTCCCCAAGGAGAGCTCCTGATCGCCTTTTGACAAAGCATGCACGCGACGATATTCCTCACCTGTGCCGGGTGGCTCAACCCGGCGTTACAACCGAGCAATCGGAGGAGTGAATGAAGAGATTTGCGTTTGCAATGACCGGTGCGGTTGCGGCTGCGGCCTTTAGCGGCTGCGCGAAGCCCGTACCGGTTGAAGGGAGTCAGGCTCCCGCGCCGACGGCAAGCGTCTCGAGCGGAGCAGTGACGCGGTGGAGCGGCAATTTCGTCGGTGTCACTGAGGCTCGCTCGGATGTCAGACAGGCGCAGCGCGGCAACAACTACGGCACCGTCACCATAACCGCGGCCGATTCGCCAAGGCGTACTCGAGTCTCGCTTCAATTCTCAACGAACAGCGACGCCCGCTTTCTCAGCTGGGCCGTGCTTCCCGAGCGATGCGGCTCGTCCGGACTCGCTGTGTTGCCGGTGAGCTCATTTCCGGAGCTGCAGGTCGGAAGCGATGGAAGAGCGCAGCTGACTGCGGAAATTCCGTGGGATCTTCCTACCAGCGGCGCGTACCATGTCAACATTTACAAAGAGAGACGTTCGACGCTCGACGCGGTCGTGGCGTGCGCGAATCTCCGACCATCGTAACGAGAAATGGTGACACAAAAAGAAGGGCACACCTTTCGGTGTGCCCTTCGACTTTCTGTAGCGTCCTGCCTTAGCAGCTTGTTGCGATCTCGCCGCAGGCGGGATTCGGTGGAGCTCCGCCATACGTGTAGACCTTGATCGCAAGCGTCTCGAGCTCCTTCGCAGGCAACGGAAGATGCCGCGGAGTTCCGAGCTGGAGGTTCGAGCCACCACGGAAGCCCCACGTGTTGCCGATGGGGAGTCCGTTGTAAACCAGGTTCAAGTCGATTCGCCGGCGATCGAACCAGGCCTGACCAGCCCCCGTGTCGAACAGCTCGACGTCCCTCTCGTAGAAGATCGCGGCAAGCAGCTCCGCGTTCGACATCCCACCGTCTACCGGCGGCAGATTCCCACGCCCGACGCGAGTCTTGTTGATCAAAGTCGCGGCAAGCGTCTTGTTTCCGTTGGTCCTGATGAGCGCCTCTGCCCATAGCAGGTCGTTCTCCGCAGGAAGAACGAACGGCACGTTACCCCTCAGTCCTTCGCTCTCGTCTTCGAACGAATGGAAGAAATAACGAGTGTGCTGCCACTGGCTGAAGAAATACACGCCACGCGCAGGGTTGTACGGAATGTTGTTGACGAACGTGAAGTCCGACGCCAGACGCGCATCGGCTGACACCGCCTTGGGGGGCGGAGTGATGCTCGTGTAAACCACGGGCTGAGTCGGATCCAGCAGCTGGATCACTCGCTGGTCGACACGGACCCAGCTCTGGCTCTCGGCGTAGTACTTGAGCACGTCGTACCAGATGCTGCCGCCATCCCCGGAGACCTGGAGTGTGAGCGGCGTGCCGGCGGATATTCCGGCGCTCGCATACGAAAGAACCTTGGCCCAGTTGGCAGCCTGGTTCTCGGTCGGTGTTCTGGCCGTGTACGCGATCTGCCGCGCCGCCATTGTGTTCGCAAACTGCACGAACTTCGCAGCCGTGATCGACATCCCCGGGGTGAACTCCGTAGGAATCGACCATGTCTTGCCGGTCGCCTCGGCAATCGCCTTGTCATACTTGGTGAGTGCCGCGGCGCTGACTGCGGCGTATGGCTGAAGCGTTGCGCTTCCCTGCTGAGTGTCCTCGTCGACGACGAAGCCCTGGTCGAACACCAGTGACTCGAAGCCGAGTGTGAGACCCTGAATCAGGTAAGCGAGCGCCTTGAACTGCGGAGTTTCATCCGCGGCAGCGGCGTTGACCGCGACCTTGACTCCACGCTTGATGGCGTTGAGTCCGTCGTTCGCCGAACCGAGTGCACCGTACATCGCATCGTACGGCGAGCTCGCAACACGTCCGTCAGAAGCGGACGAGCTGTTGTTGTACGCAAGCCGCGGCTCCTGGCCATTGAAGCGGGCGCCGAAGTTTCCGAACGCCATCGTCATGTTGTCCGCCATTACAGCGGTGGCCAGTCCCGGCACCGGCTCTGCGTTACCCTGCATGCCGAGGTACCAGGTGTTGAACGCGTTTCCGATCAACGTCCTGACGTCGCCCGGCGTTGATACTGCGCGCGCGACGTCAGGTGCATTCGGATTGGTAATGTCCAGATCCGGATGGCAGGCGCTGACGAACGCGACAACTCCCACGCTCGCAGCCAGCGCTGCCAATCTATTTCGATAGTTAATTAAGTATCTCATTAATCAGAATCCGATCTCGAGCTGACCGGTGAACGTGCGGAAGCTCGGATAGCGGAAGCCATCAATACGGAAGTTGAAGTCCCCGTTCGAGCTCGCTTCAGGATCGAAGCCGGAGTAGTTCGTCCAGGTCTTCAAGTTGCGCCCGATGAAGGCGAGCTTGAGGCTCTGGCCGCTACGCATGAACGGCAGGCGCCGCACAAAGTTCTGGGCGAAGTTGTAGCTCACCGAGAACTCGCGGAACTTGACGTACGAACCATCTTCCACGAAGTAGCTCGACGGCTCGAGTCCGTTGTACAGACCGACCGTGTAGTAGTCGATGGTGTGCTTCTGGTCAGCCGGCTTGCCCGCCTGATCCAGCGACGCGTGCCGCATATCCTGGAACATCCAGTTCTTGGTGAAGTTGTAGATGTCCCCACCATGCGTGCCGTCGAACAGGCCGTACACCGTGAATCCGCCGAGGCGGAAGGTGTTCGCCAGACCCCATGTGTAATCGGGGTTCACGTCGCCGATCTTGACGTTGTTCACGCCCTGCGGGTTGACGTAGGCGATCGGCCGCTCGCAGGCGGTGCCAAGGCAGCTCTTCAGCACTACAAGTCCATCGCTGTTGATGGTGTAGTTGTCGAGATTGATGTTGGCGTTCAGCGGGTTGTCCTTCAACTGCTGCGGATCAGTGATCCACCGCTGGCCGTAGATGACACCCATCGTCTCGCCGGCCTTGTAGAAGAAGATGGCCTGGTTCTGCGAGGCCGAGCCAACGCGGAACGGCGCACGGCCGAGCTCGTCGATCTTCTGACGTGAGCGCTCGCCGGTAAGAGTGAAGTTGTAGCTGAAGTTCGGCTTCTCGATTACGCGCGTGTTGAGCGAAAGCTCGAACGTGCGGCCACCGATGCGAGCGGCATTCTGCCACTGAGCCGTGAACCCGCCGGACTGCGCGAGCGACAGCGGCACGAGCAGGAACGCGCCCTTCGTGTGACGGTCAGACTTCACGAACTCGACGTCGAACCTGTTGAACAGGCTTGCGTTGACGCCGACTTCGTTCTCGGTCTGAATCGCGGGCTTGAGAAGCTTGTTGCCGATGGTCGCCTTGGTGAGCTGACCCGCGGCGACATTGAACGTCTCGTACTGGTACTCGAAGCCGGGGCGCAGGCCCGCGGTTCCGCGCGCAGCACGAATCTTCAGCTCCTGGAATCCGGGGATCTTGAAATCCTGGGTGACGCGCCAGGCACCGGAAACCTGGTAGAAGTTGTTCCAGCGGTTGTCCGATCCAAAGAGCGACGATCCGTCACGACGGCCAAGAAGCTGAACGAGGTAGCGATCATCGAAGTTCAGGTTCTGCGTGACGATCCCGTTCATCGTGCGGATGTTCTCGATGTTCGACGTGGTGTTGCCCGTCGCAAGCTGCGTCGGGTCAGCGGCCTGAAGATCAGGAACCGACGCTACGAGCAGCTTCGAGAAACCGGTCTGGTTGAAGTTGTCGCGCTCGTCCTCGTAGAGATATGCAACGCGCGTCGTCGAGTGCAGCCTGCCAAGATCGAACTTGAGGTTCGCACCAATCTGCGAGTTCGCAGAGGTGTTGGCGGTGTTCTGGAGAACCAGCGAGCCCACGCCGGGCGTCTCGACATCCGTGTTGCCGGTGTTGAGTAGGCCGCGATCGTAGAAGTTGGTGGTCCTTTCGTTCAAGCGATCGGTTCCGTAGCTGCCGTCGAAGTTGATCCAGCTGAACGGACGCCACCGCCCGACGATCGAGCCGAAGATGCGCTCACGCCGGTCGTTGTAGCTGCGGTGTGCCAGATCGTAGAGCGGGTTGCCGCGAGCAGTTCCACCAGTCGCTGCCGCCGGGAGAACCGGCGAGTACTGGGTCGTGCCGGGACCATTGGGGAACACGAGATCGACGTCCGGCGGCGCCTGGAGAAGCGCGAAGAACGTGCTCGTGCCCGTTGTGTTCGGGCTCATGTCGCTCGTCGACAGACCATACAGCATCGACATCGAGAGGTCGGCTTTGCTGCCGATCCCCTGATCGACGTTCAACCGAAGATTCTGTCGCTTGAAACCATCGAGCAGCGGAAGAATTCCGCGGTCGGTATCACGAGAGAACGACGTCGCGAAGTTCGTATTGCCGCGACGAACGGAGAGCTGCCCGTAGTTCGTGACAGTGCGACCGCTCTGAAGATTCTCCTGGAGCTGATTGCGGTACGTGCCGGCAGGATAGGCAGCGTCAGCGTACCGGTCGGCCTTGATGATGCGCTGGCCGGCCGAGCTGAGCTTGAACGATCCGTCGGCGTTCAGCTCGTAGGGGTGGTGCTGATTGAGCGGTACGAAGTGCTCGACTTTCGAGGAGCCGAACTCATTTCGAGTCAGGAAATTCAATTTCCCGTCGGCGCCATCTCGGCCGCGCTTTGTAGTGATGTTCACGACGCCGTTGGCTCCCGTGGATCCATACGCGGTGGCCGAAGCGGCGCCCTTCACGACTTCGATCGACTCGATGTCGTTCGCGTTGAGATCGGCGAGGCCGCCCTGCGTAAGCACGCCGTCAACGATGAACAGCGGCTGGTTTCCGCCGACTCCGAGAACTGCGGAGGTGCGGACGCGGATTGCCGGAACCGATCCAGGTGTGCCTTGCGTCTGCGCGACGCGAACGCCGGAGATCTTACCGGCGAGGGCGGAGACAGCGTTGGTCGGAGGAACGTCCTTGAGCTGCTGGTCGCCGACCTTTCCAACGGAGATCGTGAGGTTTCTCGCTGAAGTCGCCTCGGAAACGCCGCTGATGATTACCTGATCGAGCTGTCGCGCTTCCTGCGAGAGAACGAAGTTCTCGGTCTGCGCGCCACCTCTGATCGTCACGTTGTGCGTCACCGGTGCGAATCCGATGCGCCGCGCGATGACGACGAGGTTCTGACCAGGCCCGGCGTTGGTGCCGAGGTTGATGGTATACGTGCCTTCCGCGCTGGTGGCGGCACCGATGCCTACACCGAGCGAGGGAATGACGACGTTTGCGCCGGGAACCGGATTGCCGTTCGCATCCGTCACCCGGCCGGTCAGCGACGCCTGGCCCTGTGCACGCGTTGCGCCGGCGAACGACGCAATGATGACAAGCGAGGCGGCGATGTACCGTCCGAATCGTCTGATGTTGTGCATTTTACCTCTAGTCCGAAGTTTTTGTCCGGCGCGACTGCGCCGGGCAGGAAAACCAACGATGATGCGTACTGCATCGACCCTGTCTCGGCGTCTCCGCAAAACGAGTCGCGATGTCACAGCGACTGTGCGGGCCCGAGTCTTATTAAGGACTTATCATTGCCATGGCATCCCTCCGTTGAGGTTGAAACGCGTCACGCCGCCTGGCAGCAGTGACGAACGATTCCGCGCGATGGTGGAAGGCGCGCTCGTAACACGTATCGAATTTCGACACCGAGGCATGCGGCAAAAAGGCCGCGTGTTGTACGCGGATGGAATCGTTAACAGATCGATTGGCCCTTCAATATGGTTGCTGGATGCAAGGCATCCCGGGCAAATTCGCTGATCGCGACGCCGTGGAGGGCGGATGTAAGGGTCCGGTCAGCATCGCTTACGGTCAATGTAGAAGGGGGCGCAAACCCTCGCAATCCCGTTATTTGTAAGGACTTCCCGGGCCGGGACGAGCCGTTCCCGGCCGGGGACGAATGACCGCTACTGTACCCTCGTCACTACCTGGATGACCCCCGCTATGTAGCCAGGGCCGAATTTGGCCTCCGTATTCCAGCCGTTGATGAACCGTATCTCAGCGATGTGCGAAATCGGTATCTGCTTCAGCTTGTCGAGCGTTCCGAATTCGACATTGTCGAGAAATACCGTTGGCTCCTTGTTGACCTTCACGTAAATCGAATTCGCTCCCCGCGAATGCATGAAGTTGCCGCGTAACTTCGCGACGAGGTCCCACGCATTGCTCGCGTTGCTCGCCTGAATCTCTTCGGATGTGATCACGTTGCGGTCGGGTGCCGGAACAGCCCACTGATTCCGTGAGCATGCCGAGACCGGTACGACGAGAGCGGCGAGTACCAGCAGACGGACGGAGGTGCGCATCATCGCATCCTCATGAATGTGGAGGAAAGAGCGGCACGAAGAGGCTGCCGTTCGACGTCCTCGTTGTTGCTCAACAAACTCGGCCTCCGCGCAACACCGCGCAAGCCCGATGATCCGCGTCCAAGAACCGCCGCAAGCGAAACGGCCCGGGCAGTTCGCCCGGGCCGCTCGCAATTCAACTCCTGATCAGGTCACTGACAGGCGAAGTCTCCGCCTCGTGCATCCCTTTCGCCCACCGGAATCGGGAATGCCGAGTTGAATGGATCAGCCGGCAATTCCTTCGTGATGTACGGCTCGCGGAGGTAGCCATAGGCTCGAAGGTCGACGAGACGCTGATCACCCTCGAACACAAGAGAGTACCGCTTCTCGTAAAGAACTCTCGACCTGCCTTCAGTGATGCTGGTGATCGTCGGTATTGCGGCCAATCCGTAAGTGGTGCGGACTGAGTTGATGTCCGCAGTCGCCGCAGCAAACTGACTCGCCTCGATCTCCGCCTGCGCGCGAAGCAGCACCACCTCCTCGTCACGAATAATGCCGACGGGGCGCGCCTGGTTCGCTGCACTGAAAACTGCTCCAACGTAAGTGATATTCGTCGTCACACGCGGATCGATCGTGAACGTCAGCTGTGAGCGGCTGACGATCTTCGAGGCGCGCGTGTCCCCTGCCTGGATGCTGTCCCTGAACTTCGGATTCAAACCAAGACGCGCGTCCGCAATCGGGTTGGGCGCGGCCTCGCTGCCGGCCGGTATGAACACGTAGTACGGACCGACGGTGAACTGCGAGGCCGGAACCGCACCCGGTGCAGCACCTCCCAAGGCTTGCGTCAGCTCGGCGATGGCGGTCGCCAGGAGGGCAGGCTGCCCCCCCTGTCGGCTGATGGCCCGATAGAAATCGTTCTTTCCCTTCAACGCGCGATTGAACAGGATGATGTTGCTCACAACGCCATAGTTGCGGCCGAATGCGGTAAATCCGGACGGAAGCTTGAACGGCAACACCGTCGTGTTGCCCGCCGCCTGAAGATCGGTCAATCCGCTGTCGAGCAGCGCCGCGATGTACGTAAGCACTGTCGGCTTGCAGCTGATCGGCGTTACTTCCGCCGGGTCAGAGGCTTGAATAGAAACACCGATCGAATCGCGCAGCTCGACAAGGCGCATGTAATCCAGTGCCTTGATCGTCTTGATGAATCCGAGCGACGCTTTGTTCTCATTCGCCGAGATCGCACTGGTCGATGCGTTCGGAAGTCCCTCGATCAAACCGGTCGCTGCGCGGATCGCAGTATAGAATGCGGTCCATCCGCCGCCGCCGGCAAAGCTGCTCGGGTCGGGCTGCCCACCGATCGTCTCGGTCACGTAGCGCGGCTCTGAAGCATCGATGCGATACGCGTCGCGGGCGTAGATCTCGGACAGCGTATAGAAAGTGAATGTGCTTGTCACTGCGGTGCGATCCTGCGCAAGCACGCCGATCGCCAGCGTCTGGAGCGACGTACGGGTGATTGCACCGGCGATCGCGTCCGTTGTTGGAGCGTTCTCCGGATTCGCCACCGGGTTGTCCTTGCACGCGGCCGTCGCGAGCACGGCCCCGAGCACGAATGCTGAATATCTCTTCATTGTTCTCATGGTCGGGGTTAGAAGGAAGTGCGAACGGAGAAGTAGTACGTCCTGCTCGGCGGATACGGTGTCACGTCCTGGATTCGTCCCAGCGGCTGGTTCGCGAAGTTCGACACTTCGGGATCGAGCCCTGTGTAATCAGTCCAGGTCTTGAGATTTCGTCCGCTTAGCTCGAGCGTGACCTTGTTTGCACGGCTGGCGAACAGACGGTCGCGAAGTCCACGCGGCAGATCGTACGCAAGCGTGATCTCGCGGATCTTCACGAAGCCCGCGTCCTCGAGATAAACGGCTTTACCCGCGGCGAAATCGCGAAGCCGCTGGTTTCCGACAGCCGAGTCACCAAGCAGTCCACCGTCGAAATAGTTGTTCGTCAGGTTGATGACGTTACTGCCCTTACGCCAGTCGACCAGCGAGGACAGTCTGACGGGACCGAGCTGGAAATCGTTGGCGAAGCCCATCGTGAAATCGGGCAGCGCGTCGCCCGCAAACGTCGTGATGCGGTTTGCGGTTGAGCATGTGCCGCTCGCGCTCAGCTCCTTGCATCCGTTGACTGCCTGGATGACGGATGGCGACTGACCCTTCTGAATGAATGCGTTACCGAAGCGAGTCGAGAACGAACCCACGCCCGGGTTGAATGCCGGAACGGGAAGCTCAGTAACGAGTCCTCTCTGCCGCGCATACGTGGTGTTGGACACCCACTGCAAACCGTGTCGATCGATGGGCGTGATGCCGAGCTCGATCTCGGTTCCCTTGTTAACGATCTGTCCACCGTTGATGAACTGGGTGGTGAATCCGGTCGACGGGGCAACGTTGGCCTGGAGGAGAAGATCATCGATCTGCTTTCGGTAGCGCGTGACGGACAATCGAGTTCTGCCGTTGAACATCTGCAGATCGACACCGCCCTCGAGCTCAGTTGCGCGCTCCGGTTTGATCCCCGGGTCGCCCTTGATCGTCGACGGACGTGCTCCCTGAAGGCCGTCGTTGATCAACGTCGTGAGGAACGTGTACTTGCCCGCAGTCGGCTGATTGCCTGCCTTTCCATAAGCGAGGCGAAGCTTGAGCTCGTCCACCATCTTCGGAATGAACGGCACGCGGTACGACGCCGAGTACTTGGGATAGCTGTAGTACTTCGACGCATCTCCGTTGTTGCTCGTCCGCTCGAAGTTGATACCTCCAGTGAGGAGCAATCGCTCGTTCAGCGTCAGGAACTCTTCCTGGAAGTAGTAGGAGAATTCCTTGACCTTGTTGATGCCTTCGTTGATGAAGCTTTGAGTGGCGGTCGAGACGTTGTGCACGCCCGGGAACACGCCTCGTCCCGTGATGGCAGTGATGTCAAGCTCGCGTCGCGCCTGGTTCAACCCACCAGATGTCGTCGCGCTGAACGCCGAACGTACGAGGCGGTGCGCCAACGCCAGACGCAAACCTGCGTCGAGTGAGTTTCCATTGGAGTTATAAATCGTTCCCGGGTTCGCGTTCACCTGCTCGATGTAGAGCGTCGCCGGCGAATAGATCTTCGCTGCATCGTTGTAAGCGTCGATGCCACCGCTCAGCGTCAGGTCGAGCGTCTGCGTCTCTCTCGCGAGCAGACTCAACACGGCCGAAGCGCTACCGATTAGTCGATAGACGTTTTCCGGTGTCTTGAGCTGATCCGCGACCTGCAATGGGTTGTTTCCCTGAACCGCAACGCTCGGGTTCTTCGGGAACGAGCCGTCGGGGAGCTTGTGGAAATCGAAGAATGTGGGAGTCGCCGAGAACGTCGTGTACGGGTTGATGCCCGAGTTGTCGTTGCCGGAGATTCCGCGCTGCGTCAGCGTATGGACCAGCTCGCTGTTCGCCTTGATGTTGAGGCGGCCGAGTGTCTGGCCGATGTTGATCCGCAACGCCTGCTTGTTGTAGAAATCGTTCAGCGCGAGTCCATTGTCACGCTGCGCCAGGCCGGAGATGAAGAACGTCGTTCCGGTCGAGGCAGAGCCGCGAATGGATGCGATCGTCTGGTAATCGATCGACTTGTTGCTTCCGTAAAGATCCTCTTCGAAATCGCGGCACTTCACTGGGGCTGCGGTCCAAGCAGCCGCGTCGAGACCGGGATCGGTGAAGCCGAAGTCCGTCACTTCCTGCGCCGACTTGAAGCAGTAGAACGGGCCCATCTTGTTGGAGATCTGGCTCCTTCCAACACGCTGGGTGAAATCGAACTGCGTCCTGCCCGAGCGACCCTGTTTCGTGGTGATCACGATCACGCCGTTCGTTCCGCGCGATCCGTAGATCGATGCCGCGGCCGGGCCCTTCAGAACCTGAATGCTCTCGACGTCGTTCGGATTGATGTCAGCAATACGGTTGACGATCTGATCCTGGCTCGACGAGAAGTTTCCTGTCGTACCCGCACGCGCCGCCTGCGAGACCACGTTGAGGCCGTTCGGAATACCGGCGTTGTTGATAGGCTGTCCGTCGATCACATACAGCGGCTGGAAGTTCGAGTTGATCGTGGAGATTCCACGGATCTGAACCTGGGTGCCGCCGCCCGGTGCTCCGGAGTTCTGGCTGATTACGGCGCCGGAGATCTTGCCCTGCAGAGCATGATCGATGGTCTGAGCCGGCACGGCGTTCAGCTTCTCACCGCTCACCACCGCTACGGCATTCGCCGAATTCACGCTCGAAACAGTGGTTGCCGTTCCGGTGATCACCTGCGTCTCGAGCTGAAGCGGATCCTTCACGAGGGAGACGTTCACTTCGTTACTGCCGGCTCCAACGGTGACGGTTTTCTGCTGGTATCCGATTCTGCGGACTCTGACCGTGATTGGCCCAGCAGGCGCCTGGACGGTGAATCTTCCCTGATCGTCGGCATATCCGCCGAATGTCGTGCCGACGACATTGACACTTGCTGCCGAGAGCGGCTCATTCGAGCCCTCTGCGGTGACGCGTCCTGTAACCTGACGCGTTTGTGCCTGTGCGCTTATGCCACAGAGCGCCACAAGCACGGTTGCCATGACGAACGAGCGAATTGCTCTCACGCCTCTCTCCTGCGTGGAGGGTGGATATGGCCGGCGCAACTACCCTGACATATAGATGCACCGACGGCACCGTATCTCCGGACTGGAGACGCAGTGCGAATTAGCGTGACCCTAGATAGGCGCCACGCATACACATGTCAAGGGAATGTTACAGGGGTGTAAACCCTGCGGTATAGCCGTGTATGAACGAAATTGCGTGCAGCGAGCCGATGGCTTGGCGGCAACGAGCTGTCAGCCAGCTGACAGCTCGGCGCCGTTCAGCCAAACGCCCGCCGCACGCACTCTCGTTTTACTTCGGAGTTGTCGCCGGCTTCGAAAAATCCACTGTCGGCGCAACCTCAGCACCAGGCGGCGCCTGATAATATGCGAGCGGTTTCGCGCCGATCACCATCGCGGTAAACTTCTGCGGCAGGGTTCTGATGTAAGTGTTGTAAGCCTGCGCAGCCTGGTTGTAGTCGTTTCGCGAGACGGCAATTCGATTCTCCGTGCCGGCCAGCTCATCCTGCAGCCTCAGGAATGTCTGATCGGCCTTGAGCTGCGGATACGCTTCCGCGATTGCGATCAATCGGCCAAGCGCACCGGTGAGCGCGGCGTTCGCCGCTGTTTGCTGCTCAGGATCACCGGTTCGGATCGCACCCGCCAGTCCTGCACGCGCGCGCGCAACCTCGGTGAACACACCTTCCTCGTGCGCAGCGTAGCCCTTTACCGTGTTGACCAGGTTCGGCACCAGGTCGGCTCGACGCTGAAGCTGCACCTCGATCGAATGCTTGGCCTGCTGCGCCTGCTCATCGAGGGTCTGGATTCTGTTGTACCCGCACCCGGACACAACCAGCGGAGCGAGCAGGACTAGAAAGCGACGTGTCATTTGTCGAATGCCCTCGAGTGAGGTTGAGTGCCTTAACCTACGCAAATTTCGGGAAATAGTTTGGAGTCGGGGCCGGCCATCACGCAGTAAAGTCATTGAGGTATGTCACAAGGGATTCCATCCCGGCCATGTATCCTGCGAGAACAGCACCAGCTTCATCGCGAGCCAGTTTTTTCGTTCCGCGCACATGTTGCACTACGCGCTCGAACGGGGCGGGGTCAAATCCAGCGCGCGAAGCGATGTCCCGGCTCAGCTCCGCGTAGTCCTGCGGCGGGGCCTTACCGTGCAATCTCGACACGCCGCGAAAAACTACCATCAAAGCGGAAAGACTCGCTTCCATCAGGGCGATCTGCGCCTTCCCATCGTCGCCGGCAGCCATGGCACCGCGTCTCAAATGCAGCAGCTTGCCGAGTGCCTGCTGCTCCACCTGCAGTCGAAGATCCGATCGTTCGACGCTGATTCCAGCGCACGGATCATCACCGAAGAGCACACGGTGCCGCTCGAGAATGTCAGCGTACTCCATCGGAAACACGTCGGATGACGATCGCCACTCGGCCGCTGTGAATGTCATCGGCGCTGGATTCCCGTCTTCGCCCCATGCTCTGAGCACTGCTCCCACTTGGGCGAGCCGGTCGAGCGGAACCGCGTCGAGAACTACCAGAATATTGTAGTCCGACTTCTTCGCTATATGCTCGCCGGCTACGGCCGAGCCGTAGAGCACGACCGATCGCAGCGTTTGCCCGTATGCCTTGCGCAGCTGGCCAACGAGCTCATCGAGCGTCATCGCCATTCCGATCTCTCCTCGTCAGGTGTTCTCACCAGCTCGAGCCACCTCCGCCTCCCCCGAATCCGCCACCGCCGCCAAAACCGCCGAAACCTCCGCCGCCTCCGCCGAATCCGCCGCCGCCCCAGCCTCCGCCAGAGCCCCAGCCTCCTCTTCCACCACCCATGGGAATGATGAGAGGCACCCCTCCGCCGCACCCGCTGCGCCGACCGCGTCTGCCGCGGCGAGATGCACTGCTGAGTATCGAGAGAACGACGAAGAGAATGACGAAGAAGAGGAACGGAGGGAATCCGCGGCCGCCCGACGGGCGCTCATTCTCGACAGCGCGCGGCGCGCGCAACGACGTGTCGAGCTGGAATCCGAATTCGCTGGCGAAACGCTGCGCAGTGCGCAGCGTAACCAGCTCGAGTCCGCTGGCATAATCGCGCTGAATGAACAGTGGCGTTGCTTCGCGGCAGATGTCGCCGGCCGTCGCATCCGTTATGAATCCTTCCGTCCCATAACCGGTCGCGATGTAGCACTGCCCTCGTCCCGTCGAGTTCGTCTCCTTCGGCACGAGCAGGATCACCGCCCCGGCGTTACGAGTGGGATCCCCGGGATTTCCGATCTTTCCAACCTTCCACTGCCGACCGATCTGCAGCGCTACATCTGCCTTGTCGCGATCTCCGATGTCGCGAAGCGTGACGACGGCGATCTCACCTCTCGATTTCGTTCGCACATCGTCGGCGATGCGCTCGATTCGGCGTATCGTCGCGGAATCGAGAACTCCGGCGAAATCGTTGACCAGGCCGACCGGCGGCGGAATCTGGATGCCAGCCTGGGCAGCGAGCGACGTAGCGCGCGTGACGAACACGAGGGCCACCGCGAGCATTGCACGCGCTGCGGAAGGCCGGCTGAGTGGGATCAACTCTCGCCCGAGATCATTCGGCGCGTACGCGCCCTTGATTTCAATGCCGTCACCACGTCCTATTTACGGAATGCGTCAGTTTCGAGTCAACTTTGGTGCCGCGCTCATCGCAATGTCGGTCGCGAGCGCGTGCCGACCCTCAGGCTCCACGCCGGCAAGGTCGGATACAACCCCTGCGTCGAGCGCCGCGAGTGCAGCGGCAACTCCCGATTCCGTAGTCATCGCAGCAGACCATGGGCGGACGACGGGTGATTCGACGATTAAAACGTGGGTCATCATCGCGAGCGATTTTCAGTGTCCATTCTGCAAGCAGTGGCACGATGCGAGTTATCGCGCGTTGTATGACGAGTACGTACGACCGGGCCGCGTCAGAGTTGCATACGTCAACTTCCCGCTCGGTCAGCACCAGCATGCAATGGCCACTGCGGAGGCGGCGATGTGCGCCGCAGCGCAGGGAAAGTTCTGGCAGTTTCATGATGCGCTGTTCGCTACGCAGGATGCGTGGAGCACTTTACCCTCGACTCGCGCAGTAGAGGATTCAATCGCGACGAGCCTGGCACTCGACCGCGCGAAGTGGACTGCATGCGTGGAGTCGGGCAAGATGCGACCACTCATTGTGGCCGACCGAAACCGTCTGACATCAGCGGGAGTTCAGTCGACGCCGAGCTTCCTGATCGGCGACACGGTGCTGGTCGGCGCGATTCCCATGTCGGAGCTGAAAGCTGCGATCGACGCGGAGCTGGCGAAGCGCGCTTCCCCTTCGCGCTGAGTGATTGCAATGTCGCCGCAGTCAATCGAGCGGCGACCACAACCTGGCAACGCGGTTAAATCCGCTGGGCGGAAATGAATCCTTTCGTCCGCATACCATATAGTGGTGTGGGAGCTCTGGCGACGCTTGCCTCGCGCGTAACGCCCGCCGGATCGAGCAAGGCCCTCCGATCGCTGCGCTCGCGCCGACACATCATTGAGCGGTTCGCAGAATGGGGTCGCGTCTCACGCGAGCCTGCTCGCAGTCTCGTGTGGATTCATGCGCCATCGGTCGGCGAAGGATTGCAGGCACTCCCCGTAATCGAGCTGATTCGCGCGCAGATGGACGTTCAGCTCGCCTACACTTTCTACTCGCCGAGCGCGGAGGCCTTTGCCGCAGGTGTGGGAGCGGATTTCTTCGATTACCTGCCGTTCGATACCGGGCGTCAGATGGCAGCTGCGCTCGACGCACTGCGGCCGTCGGTAATCGCGTTCAGCAAATCCGATGTGTGGCCGACGCTGGCCGAGCGAGCAGCGGCACGAGGCGTGAAGCTCGCGATTCTGAGCGCGACAATGCCCGAGTCGTCACGCCGCCGATCGGTGCTCGGACGTCTTGCGCTGTCGGATGCTTATGGTTTGCTCGATACAGTAGGTGCCATCGACGATCAGGATGCCGAGCGACTCATCGAAGCAGGAGCAAATCCGCAGCGAGTGATTGTCACCGGCGATACGCGATACGACCAGGTGTGGGCGCGCTCGGAAATGCCGGTGAGCGACATCGTCGCATCGCTCTCGACGCCGACTCGCGGTCCTACTCTTGTCGCTGGGTCGACATGGCCTTCGGATGAGGAGCATCTGCTTCCGGCTTGGTCGAGAGTCGTCGCCGAGCGTCCCGGTGCGCGGCTCATCATCGCACCACACGAGGTGACCGCGAAGCACCTTCACGCGATCGAGACCTGGGCGCGTGACGCGGGCCTCAGACTCTCGCACGTTGGGAACCGCGCCGCCGCCACGAGTGAGGTCGTACTGGTCGACAGGTATGGAATACTCGGCGACCTGTATGCGCTGGCGGATTTCTCGTACGTCGGCGGAGGCTTTCATGATGCGGGGCTGCATTCGTTGCTCGAGCCCGCGGCGTTCGGATCGCCGGTGATCATCGGTCCAAGGCATACCGACAATCGTGACGCGCGGCTTCTGATTGCCGCCGGCGCAGCATTCCGATGTGAGAGCACGCGAGAGATCTCCGCTCGAATCGTTCGATGGATCGATTCAGTCGAGGCGCGCACGCGGGCGGGCGATGCAGCGCGCGATGTGGTCGAGTCAGGGCTCGGTGCTGCGGAGAGATCCTACTCGATCATCAGCAGACTACTCGGCGCGGCTACAGGGAAATAGGAACGGAGCACGCTCCGTTCCTACTTCCTATCTGGATAGAGGGGTCTCGGCTGCGACGGGTGGAGTGACCGGCTTTGTCTGCGGCGGATGCAGGAAGAATCCCTGCACGAGATGAACGCCAAGTGATTTCACTGCAGCATACTCTTCCGCGCGCTCGACTCCCTCAGCGATCACCATCGCGCCCTGATCATTCGCGAACCGCACCATCGTCTCGACCAGACTCTGCTTGATGAAGTTCTGATCGATGCAGTTGATGAGCGAAATATCGAGCTTGATGAAATTCGGCTCGAGGTTCGCGATCGAGCCCAGCCCGGCGTAGCCGCTTCCAGCATCGTCAACGGCAAATCGATATCCCTTGTCGCGGAAATCCTTGAGCCGTCCGCGGAACTTCGGATAGTCACGGATCGCTGTCCGCTCGGTGATCTCGAGCACCACACGCGTCGGATCGGGAACGTTGAGATCCATCTCGGTGAATGCGGGATCAGTGAAATCGTGCGGGTCGACGTTGATGAACAGGAGCTGACTGTCCTTCAGCTGCTCCGACATCCCCTGGATTGCGGTGTTGCGGCAAAGGCGGCTCAGCTCCCAGATCATGTCTGTCTGCGCGGCGATCTCGAACATCACTTCGGGCCGCCGCATGCTGCGCATGCTGCCCCGGGCGAGTGCCTCGAATCCAAATATCTCCTTCGTCTCCGTCACGACGATCGGGTGGTATTCGATGTACAACGCGCCCGTGCGCAAAGTCTCGCGCAGGTCCGCGCTCTTTCGAGCGAACTCTCGCTGCTCGACTGAATTCGATG
>DATBRZ010000018.1:0-4800 GCA_036560025.1 Gemmatimonadaceae bacterium
AGCCCTTCGTCCATCGCGATCGGCGTGATCAGCTCGATCGTCATCTGAACGTTGTCCCCTGGCATCACCATCTCCATCCCCTCTGGCAACTCAACACTCCCCGTTACATCAGTCGTCCGGAAGTAGAACTGAGGACGATACCCCTTGAAGAACGGTGTATGTCTTCCACCCTCTTCCTTCGTCAGCACGTACACCTCGGCATTGAAATGCGTGTGAGGCGTGATCGACCCTGGCTTCGCCAGCACCATCCCCCGCTCGATCTCGTCCTTGCCGATTCCTCTCAACAAGAGGCCGACGTTGTCTCCCGCCTGACCCTCATCGAGAAGCTTCCTGAACATCTCGACTCCGGTCACAACAGTCTTCTTGTCGGCATTGAACCCGACCAGCGACACCTCCTCGCCTACCTTCACGATCCCCTTCTCGATTCGGCCAGTCGCAACCGTGCCACGACCGGTGATACTGAACACGTCCTCGACCGGCATCAGGAACGGCTTCGCCGTCTCTCGCTGGGGCTGAGGGATGTAGTTATCCAGGGCATCCATCAGCTCCCCGATCTTCTTCCCCCACTCGCTCTCAGGATCCCCTGACTCCAACGCCTTCAAGGCACTTCCCTTGATCATCGGCGTGTCGTCGCCCGGGAAATCGTAGGACGACAACAGCTCCCTCACCTCGAGCTCCACCAGGTCCAGGAGCTCCGGATCGTCCACCATGTCCACCTTGTTCAGGAAGACGAGGATGTAGGGCACGTTGACCTGCTTGGCCAAAAGGATGTGCTCTCTCGTCTGCGGCATCGGACCATCGGCCGCGCTCACCACCAGAATGGCGCCGTCCATCTGCGCCGCTCCGGTGATCATGTTCTTCACGTAGTCGGCGTGGCCCGGGCAGTCGACGTGCGCGTAGTGTCGCTTCGCGCTCTCGTACTCGACGTGGGCGGTGGCGATCGTGATGCCGCGCTCACGCTCCTCGGGTGCCTTGTCGATCTGGTCGAAGGAGACGCTATCGGCCATCCCCTTCTTCGACTGGATCAACGTGATCGCAGCAGTCAAGGTGGTCTTGCCGTGATCGACGTGACCGATCGTCCCGACGTTCACGTGCGGCTTGGTACGCTGGAATTTCGCCTTGGCCATTCTTTCCTCTTATGCCTTCACCTTGTTGATGATCTCTTCTGCTTTCGACTTCGGAACTTCCTCGTAGTGGCTGAACTCCATCGAGTACACTGCGCGTCCCTGCGACTGCGAGCGCAGCTTGGTGGAGTAGCCAAACATCTCCGACAGCGGCACGCTCGCGGCAATCACCTGCGCCTCTCCCCGCTGCGTCATACCACCGATCTATCCTCTCCGCGCCGATAGATCGCCCAGTATGTCGCCCATGTAATCGTTAGGGCAGACGACTTCGACGTTCATGATCGGCTCGAGAATTACCGGATTCGCGCGCTTCACTGCTTCCTTGATTGCCATCGAGCCTGCGATCTTGAACGCCATCTCGCTCGAGTCGACGTCGTGATACGAGCCGTAAACGAGCTCGGCCTTCACGTCGACCATTGGGTAGCCGGCGATGACGCCGTTCTCGAGGGCCTCGCGCATTCCGTGCTCCGACGGAGCGATGTACTCTCTCGGAATCGTCCCGCCGACGATCTTGTCCTCGAAGACAAATCCTTCGCCGGGTTTCGCGGGCTCGATGTTGATGACGACATGTCCGTACTGTCCCTTACCGCCGGACTGACGGATGAACTTTCCTTCGACTTTCTCGACACGCTTACGAATCGTCTCGCGATAGGCGACCTGCGGACGGCCGATGTTCGCATCGACCTTGAACTCACGCTGCATTCGATCGACGATGATCTCGAGGTGCAGCTCTCCCATTCCTGAAATGATCGTCTGCGCGGTCTCCGCGTCGGTGTGCACGCGAAAAGTCGGATCCTCTTCCGAGAGCTTCTGAAGTGCGATGGCAAGCTTGTCCTGATCTGCCTTCGTCTTCGGCTCGATTGCGACGTCGATGACCGGATTCGGAAACTTCATCGCCTCGAGAATGATCGGGGCGTCCTCGTCGCACATCGTGTCGCCGGTGCGCGTGTCTCTCAGGCCAATCGCAGCTGCAATGTCGCCGGCGCGCACTTCCTCGATCTCCTCACGCTTGTTCGCGTGCATCTGGAGAAGTCGGCCGATGCGCTCGCGCTTGTCCTTCGTGGAGTTGTAGATATACGAGCCGGACTTGAGAACGCCCGAGTAAACCCGGAAGAAGGTCAGCTTACCGACGAACGGATCGGTCGCGATCTTGAACGCGAGTCCCGAAAACGGTGCTTCGTCGTTGACTTCGCGACTTTCCTTGTGCGTGTCGTTGTGCGGCGTGTGGCCCTCGATCGCGGGCACTTCGACAGGCGACGGGAGATAATCGATCACCGCGTCGAGCAACGCCTGCACTCCCTTGTTCTTGAACGACGCGCCGCAAAGAACCGGCACGATGAATCCGCCGACAGTGGAAGCGCGGATTGCATGTCTGATCTCCTCGACCGTGAGCTCGGTACCGCTCAGGTACTTTTCGATCAGCGCCTCGTCGTGCATGACTGCCGCTTCGATGACGTCGTGTCGCGCCTTCTCGACTGCTTCCTTGTAGATGTCGGGAACGTCGATCACCTCGAATTCCTTGCCGAGGGTGGCGTCGTCGAAGATGTACTGCTTGCGCTCGATGACGTCGATGTGTCCGGTGAACAGCTCGCCGGAGCCGACCGGCAGCTGAATCGGATATGCGTTCTTGGTGAGACGATCGCGAATCATCTGGAGGCAGCGATCGAAGTTCGCTCCGACGCGATCCATCTTGTTGGCGAAGATGAGCCGCGGAACGCGATAGCGATCTGCCTGACGCCATACGGTTTCGGTCTGCGGCTCTACGCCGGCGACTGAATCGAGAAGCGTTACGGCGCCGTCGAGCACGCGCAGCGATCGCTCGACTTCAACCGTGAAGTCGACGTGGCCGGGCGTATCGATGATGTTGATGCGGAATTCGATCCCATTTCGCGTCCAGAAGGCGGTTGTCGCCGCGGACGTGATGGTGATGCCTCGCTCCTGCTCCTGCTCCATCCAGTCCATCGTCGCGGTGCCTTCGTGCACCTCGCCGATTTTGTGGGACTTTCCGGTGTAGTAGAGGATGCGCTCGGTCGTAGTCGTCTTACCGGCATCGATGTGGGCCATGATGCCGATGTTCCGGTAATGCTCGAGCGGCGTTTCGCGTGGCATATCGTTCTTTGAACCGGTCCGCGGTTTTGTGTCGCGTGCAGCCGGTGTCGCGGAGGTTGTCATCTGGGTAATCGGGTACGAGTGACTGCGTTGATTGCTGGCCACATTCAACAAAAACGCGGGTGGACCGTGTCGCCCCAGTAGTGGGGCCGGTATCCATCCGCTGCCGCCGGGTGCAGCCGCTATTGGAACGTGGCTGGGGACTCGAGGCGCGCCGGGCTAAGTCGCGGTCCGGCGTTGAGTTGTGACTAGCCTTGAATTATCACCGATTCACGGCGCAGTGTCAACGCTCACAGAGCCAAAAAACCTGCTTTGGCTGATGCACGCAGTTCCCCTTACCAGCAGACCCTCTCCATAAGTCGCTCCGGGTCTGACCGTTCCCCCCATTTAGCCTCGACTGTCACGCCAGGTTTGACCGCCACCGTATCGCCGTGACATGATCGCGAGCCCTCTCGGATGTCGACTGCCATCTCGAGCTCACGCGCGATGAGCCGCTCCTGAACTCCGCGAGCGCGTAACGACACCTGCGCGTAGGCGACGTCGTCGAGCGTCAACGTCGCGACGCCCGGCGTCTCGCTCGCGCGCATCATCGACCGCCATCCAGTCGTGTGACCGAACCCGAGCACATGCATCAGCTCGTGCATCACTACGCCCGGGTCTGTCGCCGCGGAGCGGTCGCGAAACGCAACTCGCGCGTCGTAGACGTTGCCGAACGAGTTCCAGGTGATACGTGTCGCTGCAGAGCTGCCGATGTTGCGCTGCGGCTCCAGCGAAACGATCACAACGTCCGATGGATCCTCATCCGGAGCGAGAGTAACCGGACGAAAAAGACTCGTTCCAAGATCCGTTTCGAGGTGCCGCACGATCTGCCAGAAAAGCACCGAGTCCGCGAAACTCAGCGCACCGCCGTTTCCGTCTCGGAATGCGAGTGGAATCGGAAAACTCTCGCTGCTCCACCCGATGATGCGACCCGATGTCCCGTCGCTGTGGGACAGACGCCAGAAGTGACTTCCACCGCGCGAGAACGACGCCGCGATCTGCGGACGGACCTCGACTTTCGCTCCCCGATACGTACCGGCATCGACGGTCCAGGGGATCGGAGGCAAATCGGCTGTGAGCAGATCGGCGCCGATCGACAGCGCAACAGGATTCACCGGTACCTGTGCGATTCCCGACACATCCGACGACTGCGCCTTCGCGCCTGCCGGCAGCAGCGAGATCACCGCCGTCAAGGGGACGAGCAGAACACCTCGTCCGATCCGCATCCCTATTGGCCCGGTGGCTTCGGCACGGCGGGCAGCTCGACCTTGTATGCGCGCCGCGGCGCGCGCCTGAGCTCTTCGAGCTCGCCGAGTACGGATTGAATCGCCAGAGGGAGACCGCGCGCTGGATCGCCCGGCGGAAACTTGATGGTCGTGATGCGAACGCCCGATCCGGCGATCGTTCCGGTGGCGTCGCGAATCGAGACCATCATCGTCATCGAATCGCCGGGTAGGAACGTCGGAGAGACGAGCAGATCCGGGCGAAGAGCCCTCGTCACCTGGTCACGCATACGAGTTTGAGCGAG
>DATBRZ010000019.1:0-9461 GCA_036560025.1 Gemmatimonadaceae bacterium
AACGCAACGTCAAATCGAGACGTGCCATTTGATTCTACTCTCGCAAGCGCTCTTTCAACCCATTCGCATCGAGTACCATCGCGTCCATCCGACTTGGTGTTCCCGGGTCCGTTGTATCAATATGCGGCCGCTCGGCGAGCCTTTCAGACGTCCTGCAAAGCCGCGGGGATTCGTGCGACTCGCCTTCATGATCTCCGGCATTCATTCGCCGTTCACGCTGTCCAAGCCGGTGTTCCGATTCCGCGTCTGCAAAGACTGTTGGGTCACGCTAGTCCAATCATGACCCTGCGGTATGCTGCACATTCGCCGGAGGCCTATTTTTCTGAGGACGCCGCCCGTATCGAAAGGGCGCTCCACGGAGAGGCGCAGTTGCTCACGTCCTCGCCCCCAATCGGGCAGATAAAACGAGCATGATGCGCGGAACAGGGCGGGAATCGCCTACGTTTTTCCCTACTTGGCTCCGTGGCGTGATCTCCATGGAGATGACTAAGTTTAAGATTTGCTATCGTTTAGACCCGGTAGCTCAGCTGGTAGAGCAACGGACTTTTAATCCGTAGGTCGCGGGTTCGAGACCCGCCCGGGTCATTCCGTACGTTCAAGCCGCTCGTTGAGAGCATCCCCCGCGCGGGCCTCCTGCGCTAGCCGCACGAGCCCACTGAGTCATGCGGATTCCACTAGACGCAATTCGCGACGCAGCTCAAAGAACGGGATCGTACTTGCATCGTACGCCGACACTTTCGTCGCGCACGCTCGGCGATCGAGCCGGCATACGGTTGGACCTAAAATGCGAAAGCTTTCAGAAAACCGGCTCGTTCAAGCCTCGCGGCGCTCTCAATATTGTACTGGCGCTTTCCGCTGAGCAGCGCGCACGGGGTCTCGTGACTGTATCCGCAGGAAATCACGCCCAAGCCGTGGCGTGGGCGGCGAAAGTTGTCGGGGTGCCGTGCGCTGTCGTTATGCCCGCCGATGCGCCGCGCTCGAAGATGGATGCGGTGCGGGGCTACGGCGCGACGATCGTCGCGCATCCGGACCGCGCAACGCTGTTCGATCGGTTGCGCGAAGAAGAGGCGCGTACCGGTGCGAGATTTGTGCATCCCTTCGACGATCCGGTTGGAATTGCGGGAGCTGGCACCGTGGGATTGGAAATTGTCGAGCAGGTTCCTGACGTCGAATGCGTGGTCGTTCCGATTGGCGGCGGTGGTCTCATGTCAGGCGTTGCGTGCGCTGTGAAAGCGCTGCGCCCCGAATGTCGGGTTGTGGGTGTTGAGCTCGAGGCCGGACCGGGGATGACTCCCGCGCTTGCGGCGGGAAAGACTGTTCCGGTGAAACGACCGTCGACGTTGGCGGATGGATTGACACCGCCATTCGTCGGCGAGATCGCGGTCGAAGTTGCGCAGCAGGCGCTCGATGATCTCGTGCTCGTCACTGAAGAGGAAATCATGGAAGCAATGCGCGAGCTTCTGGTCCGCGCGAAGCTTTTTGTCGAGGGGTCCGGCGCCGCCGCGACCGCAGCTTTGCTCGGAGGAAAGGTGAGAGTTCAGGGTGGCGGGCGAGTAGTCTCGATTATTTCCGGCGGCAATGCGGATCCCGATCGAGTGCTGGGATTGTTCGCATGAAAGTTTTGTTCGTCAACGAGCAGGGTGTGCATGAGCTGCTGACGATGGACGCGTGCATCCCGCTGATGCGCGACGCATTGAGCTCGTTTGCGAAGGGCGATGTCGTGATGCCGCTTCGAAGCAAAGTTGGGTTGCCTGACGGCTCAGGTCTCCTGGGATTGATGCCTGGGTACCTGGGCAATCCGGAAAGTTTTGGTCTCAAGGTTGTGAGTGTGATGCCCCACAATCACGGGACGGGATACGACTCACATCAGGGCGTCGTGATGTTGTTCGGTGTCGAGCATGGAGAACCGTTGGCGATTCTGGATGCAACGGCCATCACGGCGATTCGCACCGCTGCGGCATCCGGCGCGGCAACTGATGCGCTCGCGAAGAAGGACGCAGGCGATCTCGCGCTGCTTGGCTCCGGCACGCAGGCTCGATCTCATTTGGCAGCGATGAAAGCCATTCGCAAATTGCGACGGGTGCGTGTGTGGAGTCGCACGCAAGCGAACGCTGAGCGATTCGCGCGTGACGAAGGTGAACGTAATGGGATCGAAATCGAAGTCTCATCGACTGCTGCAGACGCCGCGCGCGATGCCGATCTCATTTGCACAACGACTGCGGCGCGCGAACCGATTTTACGCGGAGAGTGGTTAGCGCCGGGAACGCATGTGAATGCGGTTGGCGCGTGCTTCTCGACTAGCCGAGAGCTCGACACCGAAACAGTTCGCCGAGCGCGTTTCTTCACCGATTCTCGTGAATCGTGCCTTAACGAAGCAGGCGATTTCATCATCGCGCGTCGGGAAGGTGCGATTCACGACGATCACCTGGCAGGCGAGATCGGCGAAGTTTTTCTCGGAAGGATTCCTGCTCGCTTATCGTCGGATGATATCACCGTCTACGAATCGCTTGGAATTGCGATCGAGGATCTCGCGGCCGCGCATTTCATTCATCGGCGCGCGCGTGAGATCGGCGTTGGTACGTGGCTCGAGTGGGGTGGCCCTTCTGCTTGATTGAATAACCGCAGGAACGTTGCGGAGAAACGTCCGTCGCCGTACATTTGGTCTTCCCCCTAGTGAGCTTCGTGGCGCACTCGCAGTGTAATCCTTGAGCGTGATCGTGCACGTGTCCCGTTGATCGGGCGTGCGCTAATTCTCCTCGCGGTGATCATGCCGCAAGCGCTGCCGGCGCAGCGCGTCAAAATCGGTGGGCGGGCGCCTGATTTTGTTCTGCCGCAATTAAAAGGGGGCACAACCAAAGTGCGTCTGTCCGACCTCAAAGGCCGCCCTGTTGTGATTTCCTTCTGGGCGACCTGGTGTCCACCGTGCCGTAAAGAAATGCCCGAGCTTGCTGCCGCGTACACTGCTAATCGAAACTCCGGACTCGAAGTGCTTGCAGTGAATGAGGAGAGTCTCGAAGTCGATGAGAAGGGCAACGGTGTTTATCGGTCGAGCCGGGAACATCGACTGCAGTTGCAAGGTTTTCTCGCAGAGTTCGTAGTCCCGTTTTCTGTGCTGCTGGACGACGCCCACGGAGGCGTCTGGTCGCGCTACGGAAATCCGTACATCCCTGCGATGTTTTTCGTCGATTCCGACGGGATCGTGCGGACGATGTACCTGAAGGGCGGTGTTACTGCCGATTCCATCGCGATTGGTCTCAAGTCGATCCTTCCGCGGAAGTGACGGCATTTCGCTACCCGCACAAACAAGGAGCATTACATGCAACAGGACGTGAACGCATTCGGATTCGGCCGCTTCGCGATAGGACTTGGCATTGCGATAGGCGTTTTGACAGTCCCTGCGAGAATTTCCGCTCAGGGGTGCATGCCACTGCACTTCACAACTCCGAGTCTGGGTGCGGAGGGGATCGTTTTTCTGCACCCGCATCAATGGCAGGTGGGGCTTTCCGCACGCCGTGTCGCGACCAACAAGTTTTTTGTCGGTGATACGCAAAACGAAACTGCCGGGCCATTCGGTCACGGGGTCAACCTCAGGCTCAACTCGGCCGATCTGAGTCTCACCTACGCGACGACGGAACGGCTCAGTGTAGGCGTTACGATTCCGCTGTTCACCGGGACGGCCGAACAGACCAACGCCGATTTGAAACGTCACCAGGTTTCGAACAAGGGGATCGGCGATATCAGTGTCATAGCCAACCTGTGGATTGGCGCGCCATCCCGGCACCCGAACGGAAACCTCTCTTTGGGCCTGGGCGTGAAAACACCCACCGGCGGTAACCATGCCACTGGTGACTTCTACAGCGCCACGGGGGTGATCACGCAATCGATGATCACACCAACGATGCAACTCGGCGACGGCGGTTGGGCGATACTGGCCGAGACGCAGGCGTATCAACAGGTGTTCGCTCGAACGGCGGCTTACGCCTCCGGCGTCTATTCGGCGAGTCTCAGGGAGCACACCGACGAGTTGTGGGGCAACTGGCCAACACGTTTTCTTTCGGTGCCTGACGTTTATACGGCGCGCGCAGGAATGGCGTTCGCGATCGCGCCCGATCAAGGTGTATCGGCGAGCTTGGGCGGACGTGTTGACGGGACCAGGGGGCGCGACCTGTTTGGCGGACGCGACGAATACAAGCGCAGCCCCGGCTACTATATGTATGTCGAGCCTGGCGTGGCGTGGACGACTGGAGCGAATCAGTTTACGCTGAGCGTACCTGTCCGTGTGCGCTCGAACTACTATACGGTGCGGCTATCGGACGGGATCGATCGTAAGGGAGCTGGCGGCGTCAACGATTACATCATCTACGCCGGATGGTCCAGGAAGTTCTAGGCGACGAGCGTTTGTCGCGCTCATTTCAAGTGCGCGCGTCTCATCACTTCGCGGATCTCCGGGACGCCGAGATATTTGCGGAACGCGAAGTGATGCCTGAGGAGGAAGAGGAAAGAGTTGTGTTGTGTGACCGCCTTGCTTAGCGACCTGAATACATTGGCTGAGTCGCCCAGCCCAGCGTAGACCGTAGCCAGCCAGAAATAATCAACGTAAGAACCCGCGGATGCCTGCGCCGCGACGCTGTCAGCGTATCTCCGTGCACGTCCGGCGTTCCCGCAGGATGCCCAGTGGAATTCCACGATTCCTCTGATTTGCGGATGGTCGTCATGCTCGACCCAACGAATGTCGCGCGCCGCGCTGTCGCACGGCATGGTTGCAACCTCGATTTCAAACCGTTCGCGATGAGCGATGAGATTATTCGGGTCTCGTTCAAGTATCTCGGCCAGCGCGGCCTGCGCCTGATCAGTGTGTCCCTGGTAGCGGAGTGCCGTCGCCAGCCGCACTCCGACGATGGGCTCTACAGGTGCCAGCTCCTTCGCATGACGCATGGACTCGACCGCCGAATCGACGTTATTCTCCGCTAAATAGGCGTGGTTTCGGAACAGCCACGGTTCGAACTGTGTTGAATCCAATCTGCTCGCCATCGTGAAATCTCTTTGTGCGCCGGACCAATCCTGCTCGTGGAACAGGTGGACCATGCCACGGGCAGTATAGGCGCCCGACAACGTGGCATCGAGTCGAAGAGCGGTCTCACTCGCACTCTTCGCGGCAGCAAACTCCACGTTTGGGTCGCCGGGCCCCCACAACGCGCAGAGCGCACGCGTCTTTGCCAGGCCGCCCCACGCTTCCGCGTAGTTTGGGTCCTTGTCGGTTGCCTGGGAGTAAAACTTGATGGCCGTCTCGCAGCTCTTGTTATCTCGCTGCCTTGCGAACTCCTGTGCCTCTGCCACCAGCCGCTTTGCGGCAGTATCCGGCGGTGCTCGCGCCGGGACGTCATGGCGACCCTCCGGCGGCCGCAAGCCTTCCGCTGCGGGCGCGTTCTGACGTGACATGAAATGACCAATTGCCACCGTCGAAACAAGAAAAAACGCCGCCGCAGCTGTCGCGGCCAAAATAGTCCAATTGGGTATGCCCGACCCCGCACCGACTGCCACTGCCCTGTCGACTTCGTGGAGAATTGAGTCGGCTGTTGGGGGCCGCGCGGCGGGGTCTTTTGCGAGACAACGAAGAACGAGCGCGGAAAGAGCCGCTGGGAGGTCTGCTCGAGTAAGCGGAGGCGGTTGCTGCGTAATATGCGCGACCAGGACCTGACGGGCCCCGAGACCGGCGAACGGCGCTCGACCTGCGAGCATTTCGTACATCACGAGGCCTGCGGCGTAAATATCGATGCGGTGATCGACGCCGCTTTCCCCAGCTGCCTGCTCCGGAGCCATATATGCCGGAGTGCCCAGTGTTACTCCGGTCGCAGTCACGTTCACCTCATCTGCGGCTGCTTCTATCGCGCGGGCAATGCCGAAATCTGCAACGAGGGCATTTCTGCTTCCGAGAAAGACGTTCTCGGGTTTGATGTCACGGTGGATCACTCCGCTCGAATGCGCATATGCCAGCGCGTCAAGCATGTCACGCCAGATAGCAATGGCATCGGCAAGAGGAAGCGCTCCTTCGCGCGCAATTCGCGAGCGCAACGTCTCGCCGGCAACATATGGCATCGTATAGTACAGGACGCCGTCTGCAACATCAGTCGCGAGAACGGGAACGATGTGTGAATGCTGGAGCCTCGCAGAAAGCTGAATCTCACGGCGAAAGCGCTCGAAGCTCACTCCCAGCGCCATCTCCTCCGGCAAGATCTTGATCACGACCTTGCGTTGGAGCCGCAGCTCTGTTGCGAGAAAGACGCGGCTCATGCCTCCACCACCCAGCTCGCGCTCGATGCGATATGTAGCGTCGAGAGCACTCTCGAGACGCGCTCGCAGTTCATCAGGAGCCAGGTCGTCTCCGGCCGCAGCTATTTCCGCGAGCGCTGGACCTATCGCCTCTTCTGCAACCCTCTCGAAGTATTCATCCGCGGCGTAGGATGCTGAAAGCAGCGACCTGATCTCCTCGCCGAGAGGTGGGTCATCGCTGGAAATGCGTTCAACAAACCGATCGCGCGCTTCCGGTGCGCTCGACACCGCCTCGTCGAACAATTCAGCGATGCGAGCTTGCCTCTCTGGCTTCATCTGGTGCTCACGCGATGTAGCCGTGAACCTGGATCTCGCGGTACAACCACGCGCGCGCGAGCATCCAGTCACGTTTTACAGTAGCAGGGGATATGTTCAGCGCAGCTGCCGTGTCTTCTACGGTCAAACCGGCGAAAAAACGGCACTCGACAACCTGACTTTGGCGCTTGTCGATCTGCTCGAGCCGTTCAAGTGCTTGACCGAGTGCGGCGAGGGTGTCAGCCGCTTCGTCGGAGAATGCCGGCTGCTTCAAAGCGTCATCGATTTCGCCGAGCGAGACCTGCTGAACCTCTCCGCCTCGCTTTTTTCGACTTCGATCGCGCGCATAATTGCAGAGAATGTGTCGCATTGCCTTCGAAGCAATCGCTAGAAAATGCGCGCGCGACGTTGCACCAATGCGATCCTTGTCAACGAGCTTGAGATAAGCTTCGTGTACCAGCGCGGTCGTGTTGAGCGTGGGATTGCCATGCCACGCTTGACGCTGGCGCCGGGCGAGTGAGTGCAGCTCCCTGTATACGAGAGGAAACACCGCCTCCAGTGCGGCGTGGTCGCCGTGTTCTGCCGCTAGCAGGAGTCCGGTAATGGTTTCTTTCGTGGGCCTCTCGTTCGCTAAGCTCAACGGGCCGCGATCCGCGCCTCAACTGTGAATTGGACTCAGACCCCTGCCTTAGGCGGGATTCTGTGCGACTACACGTTACGGCGTAGTAAACGGCTACTCAATAGTCACCAGCGAACGGTGAGGCCGAACGACCTTGAGAACCGCTCGTCCTCAAGGCCGCACGTTACATCTACAGCACAGTTGGGAGTTCAGTGCGTACCACCGTTATCGACATTACGGTAGATCTGAAGGTCCCATTTTAAGACAGTTGCGAGGGCGTTTTGAAAGCCGGTTCGACTGTGCCATGCGGATGCGTAGCCTTGCTTCTCCGCAAAGATCGATATGGCGGCCGATGAGGGAACCGTAATGCTGTAGAACCCGCTGCCGCTGCTGATTCTTGTCACCGGCTGCACATTTGCGGGCCCCCAGCTATAGACCTTGAGGATGACACCAGAGACTGGCGCACCATTGTCGTCTGTGACCGTTCCAGAGACGCGAACTTCAGCACGTCCGGCGACGGGTGCGTTACTGGCGGAACTGGGCCCGGTCGGGGTTGAGTCGCTCGAACAAGCCTGCAGCGCTGAGACTGCCGTGATCATTATCACGAGGCCTGCATATCGGATCGATCGCGCAGTGTCGAGTGAGGTTTTCATGAGACCGCTCCTGGTGTGAGTTTGTTTCCTACCTTGTCTATCACACCAATTGCCTCTGGAGCGGCTCATCTTACGCGCGCAGCTTGTGCGAGGATCGACTTCTTGACTGCAATGATCGTCGAGGGCATGTAGGGTACGAAAATGATGCTTCTTCTGTGCGCTGCCTGCGCGGAGACGTCCGTCAGCCCATGACGCGTGTGCCTCCTCTAGACGACTTCTCCGGGCGAGTGGCGATCATCACTGGCGCCGCGCGCGGACTTGGCCGGGCAACTGCGAAGCGTCTTTACGAACGAGGTGCGTCCGTCGCAGTCAACGTTCGTGACACCAGGCGCGCCGAGGATGTGGCTGAGTCGCTCGGCGAGCGAGCCCTGGCTGTGGCGGGCGACATCACCGCCGATGACGTTCCTGAAGATATCGTGCGTCGCACTATCGAGCGGTTTGGCCGGTTGGATATTCTCGTGAATAATGCCGCCTTCGCGCGGTCGACGCGCTTCCCCGATCTTTCGGCCGACGAGTGGCGTGAGGCGATCGAGGTGAATCTCACGGCGCCTTTTCTCCTCACCAAGGCTGTCCTTCCACAGATGACGAAGCAGCGCTACGGCCGAATCATGAATGTCTCATCGTCGGCCGGACGAACCGTCAGCACATTGGGCGGTGCGCATTATACCGCCTCCAAAGCCGGCCTCCTCGGTCTCACCCGGGCGTCGGCAAAAGAGCTCGGAAAGTTTGGCATCACGGTGAACGCCATCTGCCCGGGAATGATCGACACCGAGCTGACGCGCGAGACCGCCTCGTCCGAATTGCTCGAGCGTCTAGCGTCTGGCTATCCGGTGCCGAGGCTCGGCACCCCCCTCGAGGTGGCCGATTTGATATGCTTTGCCGTATCAGAGGCGGCGGGATATCTCACCGGCACGTCGCTCGACATCAACGGCGGCGACCTGATGATGTAACACCCTTTTCCAAGTCAAATGAAAGAAAGCAACCGCGTTCTCGTCGCGCTCATTGCTGCCATCCTCCTCGGCATCGGCATTAGCGCGTCGGGAAGCGCACAACTCGCAAATGCCGCGGATGCCATCGCTCCACTCGGGACGCTGTGGGTGAATGCTATTCGCATGACCGTCATTCCATTGGTGGTCTCGCTACTCATCACCGGTGTTGCGTCGGCGAGCGACGTGAAGGCGATCGGACGTATCGGTGGAAGGTCGTTGCTTGTCTTTGTGCTGCTCAGTGCTTCGGTTGCGGTCGTCGTCATTCCAGTCGCTGCGGCATTGTTCGCCCTGTTGCCCCAGAGCATGGCTGCGCGGCCGTCACTTCCGGCAGGAGCGGCTGAAGCCGCAGGACAAATTGCGTCCGGCGGGCAGCAACAGACTGTAAGCAACTGGCTTACGTCGTTGATTCCGACCAATCCCATCGCCGCGGCGGCAAATGGAGCGATGCTGCCACTGATTGTCTTTGCCCTGTTGCTCGCCGTTGCCATCGCGCGAAGCGCGCCGGAAACGCGCACCACTCTGCTCGTGTTCTTTCGTGCGCTCGGCGATGCGATGCTCCTGCTGGTGAGGTGGATCATCATGCTCGCGCCGATCGGTGTGTTCGCGTTGGTTCTG
>DATBRZ010000020.1:0-3735 GCA_036560025.1 Gemmatimonadaceae bacterium
TCCGGGACCGCGGCGAACAAGGATGTCAGAATGAGATAATGCAAGCGCATGATATTCCCCCGACGTGTTGCACGTGCAGCTACCGGTTACCGGTTACCGGTTACCGGCAGCCGGTAGCCAGATTATAGCCCATGGCACTTATCACGCGAGTTGCCGGCGTGGTGCTCGCGGCCGGTGGGTCGACACGGTTCGGATCCCCCAAGCAACTCATCGTCGATGAAGGCGAGATGCTCGTTCGCCGAGCTGCTCGCGTCGCGTACGAGGCGGGCGCGGATCCGGTAATTGTCGTGCTCGGATCAGATGCAGATCTCATCGCGCCGCAGCTTGACGGAATGCCTGCCGTTACGACTATCGTGAATCACGAATGGAGGACTGGCCTCGCGTCATCGCTTGTGGCAGGACTGCGCGCGGCTAGTGCGCTCGGGGACTGCGAGGCGGTCCTCGTGACTCTCGCCGATCAACCGTCGATCGATGCATCCGAGATCAAGCGATTGATCGACGCATTCGATGATAGACACCGCATCATTGCCTCGTCGTATGACAATGTCATTGGAGTTCCCGCTGTATTCGGCGTCGAGTATGTCGACGAGCTCTCCAGGCTCGAGGGTGACGCCGGCGCCGGCAGCTGGCTCCGCCGCCGAGAGAGCGAAGTCACGCAAATTGCACTCGTTTCCGGTCACCTCGACGTCGATACTCCCGAGGATCTGGCGGAGCTTCAATCCCGCCGACAAACTTCGCCGTAATGGCTCGCGCGAAATCGACAGCTCCCCGTGACAGTGGCGTTCTCCTTCTCGTTGGCACAATGAAGGGAGCGTTTCTTCTGTGGTCCGACGAGAAGCGAAAGAAATGGCGCGCCGACGGGCCTCACTTTCGCGGTGAATCGGTTTACGCGATGGCCCACGACAATCGCGCAGGTCGCCACCGCACCTTTGCAGCAACGCGCAGCTTCTACTGGGGAGGAGTGCTGCGGTCGAGTGACGATTACGGCCGCAACTGGAGCTCACCCGAGCGGCAGAACGTCCGCTTCCCCACCGATTCGGGGCTAGCGCTCGTTCAGATCTGGCAGGTCACGCCGGGTCGTCCATCGGAGCCCGACGTTCTCTACTGCGGCGTCGAGCCCGCTGCGTTGTTCGAATCGCGCGATGCCGGCGAGAGCTGGGAACCAGTGGAAGGATTGCTCAATCACGAGCAGAGACCACAGTGGCAGCCCGGCGCCGGCGGACTCTGCCTGCACACGATCATTCCCGATCCACAGAACGCGAAACGAATGTTGATCGCGATCTCCGCTGCTGGCGTGTACCGCACCGACGACGGTGGAAAAACTTGGAAACCCCGCAACGTTGGAGTACGCGCCGAGTTTCTACCGGACAAGTATCCGGAATTCGGTCAGTGCGTTCACAAGGTCGTTCATCATCCAGCTCGGCCCGAGCGGCTATTTCTTCAGAATCATTGGGGACTGTACCGAAGCGAGAACTGGGGAGACAGCTGGACCGATATCGCCAACGGTGTTCCGTCCGATTTCGGATTCGCGATGACGATGCACCCGAAGGATGCGGATACCGTTTACATCGTGCCGCTCGAATCTGACCAGTTCCGCTGCACACCCGAAGCAAAGCTTCGCGTCTACAAAACGAGTAACGCCGGTGCGAGCTGGGAGCCGATGACCGACGGACTTCCACAGAGCGGAGCATACGAAACCGTGCTGCGCGACGCGCTTGTTTCGGATTCACTCGATCCGGCCGGCGTTTATTTCGGCACTCGAAGCGGAAAGCTTTTCGGATCTTCCGATGAAGGTGAGAGCTGGCACGAGATTGCCGATGGACTTCCGCCCGTGGTGTGCGTGAAGACTGCGACTCTCACGTAACACCGTGATAACGATCGAGCTTCCCACCGCGCTCGGCGCATTCGTCAACGGCAAGTCTCACGTCGTCGTCGATGAGCCGTGCCCGACAGTGCGGGACGCACTCGCTGCGCTCGGCAAGCGAGCTCCCGGAGCGCTCGATCGCGTGATGGATGAGCGCGGCGAAGTGCGACAGCACGTCAACGTGTTCGTCAACGATCAGAACATTCGATTCGCGGACGGTCTGCGCACTCCCGTCCCTGATCGCAGCACAATTACGGTACTTGCAGCGATCAGCGGGGGATAAACCGCTACCAGTTGCCGGCCACCGGTAGCCCGGTAACCAGCACGGTTTCCAGACTACAGGATCACGGCGTTCCGTCACAATTAATTCCACTTTTTTGGATTTTTTTTCCGCTCTCGTGGCCCTGATCCTGCCTTGAATCGACTGTCCGGCAGCTGTTGCCGAACACATTCGAATCCAGGAGGCCTTCATGCTACGAAAAGCAGGATTCTTAGCAGGACTTGCGCTCGCGGCGCTTGGCGTTTGGAGTTGCAGCGACAACCCGCTGGGCGAGCTCGGCGGAACCGGCCAGCTGACGGTTCAGCTCACCGATGCGCCTTTCCCCTTCAGCGAAGTAAGTCGCGTTGATGTTTTCATCGTCAGCGTGCAGGCGAAGATCGCCGATGTGACTGAAACCGAGGCGGCGGATTCATCGAGCGGCGGCTGGAAGACGCTCGCCACTCCGAACGCCGCGATCAATCTTCTCGACCTCGGCGGCGGCAAGACAACGACACTCGGCACCGCGACGCTGCCGACCGGACTCTATAAGGGTTTCCGGCTGATCATCGATCCCAGCAAATCCAGCGTCACGTTGAAGGATGGGACCCACCCCGATGTGAAGTGGCCGAGTGCTGCGCAGAGCGGCATCAAGATTCTTCTGGATAATCCGGTCGACGTCGTTGCCGGTGGAACAGTGATACTCGTCGATTTCGACGTGGGTCGCAGCTTCCACATGCGCGGTAATTCGATCTCGCAGAACGGGTTGATCTTCAACCCTGTGGTACGTGCGACCACACCGGATCTGACCGGAAGTGTTTCGGGATCAGTACGAGCGGACAACGCTTCGGGTGCAGGAATCGCCGGAGCAACCGTTGAAGTGCTGAAGGCGGGAACAACACTCGCCGACGTGAACCCCGCGAACATCGTGCGAAGTGGAGTGACGGACGTGAGCGGCAACTTCAAGATCGCGTTCCTCGCACCGGGCACCTATGTGCTCCGGGCGACTCCAACTGTGGCTTCGGGATTCAAGCCCGCGCTGCTGACTGGTGGGCTCACGATCACATCGAAGAACGAGACAAGCAATCAGATCATCATTGTAACGAAGTAGAACAGAACTGCGGATCCAGGATTGAGGACCAGCAGCCGTTATGACAAAGGACCGCGAATCTTCTCGCGGCCCTTTGTGTGAAACCCACTAAGGTGGACGACTACTCAGCCACGTCCCTTCCCACGAGGAGTAGTCGGTCGCTTCCCACCATTCGCGGGTACCCCTGCAGGCGGACCACCACCTGGGCGTGTTCCGCCTGGCCCAACGCCAAGTCCTCGCTCGCCCGGTATTGCGGGGCGACCCTTGTCCGTCGGCTTATTCGATTGTCCCTGGGCTTGCAAGGGGAGATTCGGAAGCTGAGCGATTTCCGTATCACTCGCGCGCGCCTGAAGTCGCGCGAGAACCCGCGCGAGCGCTTCGTCGGATGGAAGTCCACGATCAACGAGACTTCCTATGACGAAGAGAGGAACCGCAAGCGACCGACCCGACGGCGCACTCTTCGCCAGATCGCTCACTGCGGAGCCGTCAACTCCTTTGCGGAGCACTTCTGCTGCCGCATCGATT
>DATBRZ010000021.1:0-4640 GCA_036560025.1 Gemmatimonadaceae bacterium
TCGGCGACGTGATGTGATGAACTACCACGCCGGTACGCCGGTCGCGCGGCAAAAAGATCGGAGTGTAGCTGGAAAAATCGAATAGCGCGGCATCGTACTGTTCGGATCGCAAGACCCAGTTCGCTGCTACGGCATAGGTGAAACGGCTGACCCAGTAAGGTGCGGGAGCCCCAATCCTCCGGTATGAAATGCCCTCAACACGGTCGTCTCGCGCTCCTGGAAAATTTCCTGTGACCACGGTTACATCGAGGGCATCAGTCAGACGACGATAGAGCTCCCTGACCCTGACTGCACCGCCGCCGCCAACCCATGGGTTTAACGGATCGTCATAGATGAAATGGAGAACCCGGAGACGATTCAGTATGCTGCTTCGAGCCTGTGCGACGGATGCGCCAAACGATGCAGCTCGACGAAAAAGCGCTTTGCGTTACGATCGAGCCGGCTCTCGCCCATCTGATCAGTGGCGATCTGCACGAAGGTGTAATGGCCGCCCTCTTTTTTTGCCGATACCTGGAGCGCGCCGAGCAGCCCCGAATACTTGCGCGTTCGATGTGTATGAGCTTCACGCTGAAGATCGAGCGCGGGAAAAAACTCGTCGGCGATGCGCAACACTTCCGTGGGAGGCAGCTGCGTTCTGAAAAAATGCCGCATCAGCTAGCTACCGGGGCCAGTGGCGTTGTTGACGGTCTGAATCCAGTCGTTTGTTCGCTCCAGCCGCGAGGTGGAATCTCGACGAAACTGCAGTCCCACCACCCAGTCTCCTGTAGTCGGAAAGAAGAGCCGGCCGTAATACGTTCCGATCTCCTTGCCCTTCGCGAGCCCGTCATCGGTGTTTGCACCATCCTTGCTCGTGGCGAAAATGCGACCCTCGCCCGTTTCGATCGGCTCTCCAGTCTTCTTGTCCTGGACGACCACCTTATACCGCGCTTCCTCTACCGCGCGCGGCGGCATCGGGTCGACCGTGATGCGGAACGCGTAGCTGTCCGACCACTGCCGGTTATCGAGACTGCGCGGCCCGGGGCTGCAACCGGCCAGCATGGCTGCGGCAGCAAAGCCGCACGCCCAAATCGTTTTTCTCATACGTAATACTCCATCCCAAGGTGGGTGATCTGCTCCTCTCCCATCAGGTGACGAAGCGTATTCTTCAGCTTGGTCTGCTGGATGAACAGGTCGTGCTCCGGCTGCAATCCGGGTGCTGCCATCGGACTCTTGAAGTAAAACGACAGCCATTCCTGAATCCCTTTCATCCCCGACCTCTGTGCGAAGTCGGAGAACAAGGCCAGATCGAGCACGATCGGGGCGGCGAGAATCGAATCCCGGCACAGGAAATTGACCTTGATCTGCATCGGATAGTTCAGCCATCCGACGATGTCGATGTTATCCCACCCTTCCTTGTTGTCACCGCGCGGCGGGTAGTAGTTGATGCGGACGACGTGGGAGAAATCCTTGTAGAGCTGAGGGTACACTTCGGGCTGCAGGATCGTGTGGAGCACGCTCAGCTTCGACTCCTCTTTCGTCTTGAACGATGCGGGATCGTCGAGAACCTCCCCATCTCGATTGCCGAGAATGTTCGTGCTGTACCAGCCGGCAAGGCCGAGCATGCGGGCCTTCAGCGCTGGGGCAATGACGGTTTTCATCCACGTCTGACCCGTCTTGAAATCCTTCCCAGATATCGGAACGCTTCTGTCGATTGCGAGCTGCTGAAGAGCGTGCGTATCGACGCAGAGGTTGGGAGCCCCGTTCGCGAACGGAACTCCTTCCATGATCGCGGCCCATGCATAGAGCATCGATGGAGCAATCGACTCATCGTTCTTGTCCATCGCCTTCTCGAACTGCTCGATCGTTTCGTGCTGCGGACCGGGGCTGATGAAGATCTCGGTCGACGCACACCAGACGATCACGAGGCGGTCGAGCCCGTTTTTCGATTTGAAATCGCGAATGTCCTGACGCAGCTGCTCGGCGAGCTCGCGTTTTGATTTGCCGCGCTTGACGTTTTCCCCGTGAATCCGCGTGACGTAATGGTTGTCGAACACCGCCGGCATTGGACTGATGCCGCGCAGGAAGTCGGCAACGCGATCGAGGTCGCGATCCTCGAGAACTCCCGCTTTCTTCGCGGCGGTGTAGGCATCGTCAGGAATCGGATCCCAGGCTCCGAACACGAGGTCATTCAGTCCCGCCAGCGGAAGGAAGTCGCGGATGAGAGGCGATCGGTTATCTGTGCGCTTTCCGAGACGGATGGTCGCCATCTGCGTGAGCGATCCGATCGGTTGTGAGAAGCCGCGCCGGATGCTCTCAACGCCCGCCATGAAAGTCGTCGCGACAGCGCCAAGGCCCGGCGTGAGTATCCCGAGCTTGCCGGTCGCCGGCGCGGGGTGTCGCGTGTTGTTTGTGCCGGAAGCCAATTACAGAATCTCCATCATGATTGAGCTCGGCGCGAAGCGAACCGCGCACGGAGCGGATTTTTGTAAGTGAGGACGCGGAGCGGCTTGTAAACGGGCGCGCCGGTGGCGCGGCGAACGAACAGAACCCGCTGCGTCGCCGTAATCCAAGCGCTGATGGCAACGAGTGTTACAACCGCCGTCAGCACGACGCCGTCGAGCGCGAGTCCAAACAGGGCCTGCGGAACGGACAGCAGAACAATGCGTTCTGCTCTCTGCATGAAACCGATGCGCAGTGTAATGCCCAATGCCTCTGCTCTCGCGCGAGTATAGGAAACAAGAAACGTTCCGATCATTCCGGCGATCGCTACCGCGACCATCACCGGATTCGCGTGAGCGGGGCTCGTAGCAAAAAAGAATGCCAGGCCTCCGAGCAGCGCGCCGTCCGCGAGTCTGTCGAGTGTCGAGTCGTAGAACGCACCGAAGATCGTCGCCCGCTCTCCCCTTCTCGCAACCATACCGTCCAGGACGTCGAAAAACGCGGCGGCGGCAATTATGAACCCAGCAGTACGAATTGCGCCGAGTGCAAACGCGACTCCTCCCGCAACCGTGCAAACGGTTCCGATGGTCGTTAGCGTGTTCGGGGCGACGTTCAGCCTGACGAGAAGCGTCGCCAGCGGGTCGACCAGCCGGATAAACCTGTCGACGACCGCTTTGCGAAATCGTTTCATGCAGAATGGCGCAAAAAGAAGTACCCGTCGCCTAAGGAAACGGATACGAAAAAGGGCCGACGCGAGTTGTCGCTTCGACCCGTAAAGCTATCGGGGCTGGATAGCCAGTGCCAGCAGAGCCGGCTGTAGTTTGCGCTAAGGAACTCGCCACTCGTATGGACTGGAGAGGATGACGTTCTCGCGCGAGTACGTGCGCGCTCCGTCGACCGTCCGAGCCTTGAGAGTCACGCTGGTGCCGGCGGCGATAGCCCGCACGGGAATGACTTCGACGCTGTTCGCGGACACCTGCTTCAGAAACACGTCCGATCCGCCGGTCGTGATATACACGTTGACGGCCTGGCTCAGGTTGTTCGTGAAGCGGAGTGCGACATCCGCGGCCGGACCTGGGCCGGTTGTCACTTCAACCTGACGGTGCATGCAGGCTGAAGAAGCCATGGTCAACGCGAGAGCGAGAGTCGGGACTAAGGCTCGCATCAAACCCCCATTAAGGTTGGGGCTAGCAAGTGCAAAACCTATGCGCACCGGGCAGCGGAAAACTGGGCCGTTCCTATTGATACAGAAGGTACCGTCTTACTCTCTCTCTAAAGGCGTACGCCTCACGGTACTCCCGATCGATAACAGCGTCGGGATCCTCGCCTCGCATGAGTGCTTCGCGCACTCGCGGCGCACCGAACCGCAGATCGAATGACCGGTTGTTCACCGTCAACGACGAGCTGGATGTCTTGTTGATCGCCCAAAGCAGCGCCGCTCCCACTCGCGCGGCCTGAAGTGCGCTCCTGTTGATGATCGCGATCCGGATTCCCGGAATCCTCTGACCTCCGTATTTCGCGTCGGTGGGCGACACCGGAGTAAACGACTCCTCATAGAATCGCACGCCGCGAAGCTCACGATCCCGAAGGAGAGCAACCGTCTCTTTCGCCTTGAGCCATGGCGCGCCGATCAGCTGGAATGCCATTGGCGTTCCGCGGCCGACCGAGAGATTGGTTCCCTCGAACGCTACCAGTCCCGGGTACAGCATCGCGCTTTGCAGCGACGGCATGTTCGGCGACGGCTTCACCCATGGGAGTCCGGTTCGGTCGAACCAGAGCTCGCGTCGCCACCCTTTCATTGAGACAACCTTGAGGTTCGCCTGGATCTTCAGCACGTCGTTGAAGAAGAGCGCCATCTCACCAACCGTCAGTCCGTGCCTGAGCGGCATTGGGTACAGCGCGTAGGCGAGCCCCGGCCTGGTTGGCGTCGGATCCTCCGGGTTCGCCAGAGCGCTGTCGAGCACCGGCCCTTCGACGAAGAATCCGGTGATCGGGTTGGGCCGGTCGAGTACTACGATCATCTTGCCAGTCCGCGCTGCCGCCCGCATCGAGTACAGCATCGCGCCCACGTACGTCCAGGTCCGCGTACCAATGTCCTGAAGATCGTAGACGAGCACATCGATCTGACGCATCAGGCTGTCGGGCGGAGCAACAGTCTGGGAGCCGTACAACGAGTAGATAGGAAGTCCCGACTTCTGATCCACTTCATTCGAGATGTTCTG
>DATBRZ010000022.1:0-12380 GCA_036560025.1 Gemmatimonadaceae bacterium
TGCGAGTGAGCTTTTCATCACGGGAACTACGACCGAAGTTGTTCCGGTGATCTCTATCGACGGGAGACCGGTTCGAAGTGGTAAACCGGGACCGGTTACCAAGCGGCTAATCTCGCTCTATCGATCGAGGTTCGGGCTCGATGGCTGAGCACGATTGGGTGTTGATGTTGCGCGTCGTCATCGCCGCGGTTCTTTCCGGCGCGCTGGGTTGGGAGCGACAAGTTGCCGGCAAGACGGCGGGACTCCGAACTCACGTCCTCGTCGGGATCGGCTCCAGCTTGTTCGTGGTCCTCGGCGAGGCTGTCGCGCAGGGATATCCCGCGGATCCAGCCGTGCTCCGTATCGAGCCGCTTGCTCTGATTCAGGCTGTTGCAGTCGGAATTGGGTTCCTCGGTTCCGGAGTGGTAGTCGTTCTGGCGAGTGGCTCAGTGAAGGGACTCACAACGGCCGCGTCGATCTGGGCCACGGCGGCTGTCGGCGTTGCGACCGGATTCGGTCATTTCATTCTTGCGGTCGGCACAACGGTGTTGCTGCTCGTCGCTCTCCGTGGTCTTCGCCTGATCGAGAAAGAACACGATCAGACCTGAATCAGTCGGTACCGCATGCGCGCTTCCGATTGGAGGCGCTTAGTATTCTTCCCGAAAGCATGCCGAAGCCTTCCATAGTTATTGGATGAAAGAATCCGCGATCGATCTCGCGCGCGTCGTATTACAGTCTCGATTTGGATGCGAGCAGTTCCGGGCCGGACAGGAGGAAGCGATTGCATCCATCCTTGCCGGACGCGACACACTCGTAGTCCTCCCCACGGGCGGCGGCAAATCGATTTGTTATCAGGTTCCGGCGATGGTTCTCGACGGTCTCACCATCGTGGTCTCGCCGCTCATTTCGCTCATGAAGGATCAGGTCGATGCGCTTCGCTCGCGTGACCTTCCGGCTGCTTTCATCAACAGCACGCTTTCTTCGGCGGAGGTGTCGAGGACGATAACTGCTGCTTCACGCAGAGAGGTGAAGCTTCTTTACCTCGCTCCTGAAAGATTCGACTACGGTGGAATCACCGGCCGGCTGCGCGATATCGGCGTTTCACTTCTGGCGATCGATGAAGCGCACTGCATCAGTCAGTGGGGGCACGATTTCAGGCCGAGTTATCTGCGAGTGCGGAAAGTTCGTGCTGACCTCGGCGCGCCACCGACGATGGCGCTGACCGCAACCGCCACTCCGGAAGTTCGCACCGACATTCTTCGCCAGCTCGGGCTCGTCAAACCATCGGTCATTGTCACCGGGTTCGATAGAACCAACCTCACGTACAGCGTGCTCCCTGCGCGCAACGATGCCGACAAGGACAGAGTGCTGGTTGAAACGCTCGAAACGAATGACGGGCTAGCGATCGTCTATGCATCAACGCGCCGGGCTGTCGATCGAATTGCAGCTGTTCTCGAACGTGCGGGCGTTTCAGCAGCGGCTTATCACGCCGGATTGCCCGACGAAGCAAGACAGCAGGTGCAGGACGCATTCATGTCCGAGCGACTGAGAGCAATTGTCGCGACGAATGCGTTCGGCATGGGAATCGACAAGCCCAATGTCAGACTTGTAATCCACCATGCGATGCCGGGTACACTCGAAGCGTACTACCAGGAAGCGGGACGTGCCGGCCGCGACGGCCGCTCTTCGCGCGTGTATCTCGTCCATTCCTTCCCGGATCGATTCACGCACGAGTTTTTCATCAAGGGTTCGTATCCGGAGCGAGTCACCGTTGAACGCGTCCATGATGCGATCCGCCACAATCAGCAGCGGGGAAAGCCAACCCCGCAGGCTCCAGCTGATGTGCTTGCCCTTGTCGGCGGCAAGACGAGCGATCGTGAGGTCGAGAGCGCGTTGCGCATACTCTCGAATGCCGGTGCGGTTCAACAACAATCGGGCGAATCGAACCGCGTGTGGGTTCGTCTTCTTGCCGCTCCCACGCGAATCACGCGAGAGCTCGGCAGCGCTCCGATCGAGATCGACTTTCTTCGAGCGCTCTGGCGCGTAGCGGGAAAGCGCCTCGACACTGGAGCAGACGTCGATCTCAGCACCCTGCCGCCAGGACTGGGTGACATCGCAACCGCTCAACGCATGCTCGATTCGCTGGCCGGCCGCCAATTCATCGTCTGGCAGCCGGTCGGAAGTGGAATCTTCTCGTCGCAGTCGGACAAGCCACTGTCGAGTTACGCCATCGACTGGAAGCTTCTCGATGCGCGACGTGCAGGAGAGATGCGGAAGCTCGAGGCGATGCAGAGCTATGTCTACACGCGGCGCTGCCGCCGGGAATTCATACTTCGATATTTCGGCGACCGCGCCGCGAGAACAAACTGCACAGGTTGCGACAATTGTCTCGGGACGACGGTCCGACTCGACCGGACATCGGCGACACCGCGCCCAACCGGCAAGGAAGATCGACGCAAATCAAAACGGAAAGATGCGCAGCCCGCTTTCATATCTCGCGCGGACGCAGGAACCATCGGGCCCGCAGACCAAACCCTCTTCGACAAGCTTCGCGAAACGCGAACCACAATCGCACGGGCTGAACGCATGCCTGCGTATATTGTGTTCGCGGATAGCACGCTCGCGGAGATGGCGCGTCGCCGGCCGAGGTCGCTCGCAGCTCTATCGGGCATCCGCGGAGTGGGCGACGCCAAGCTCGCTCGCTACGGCGAGCGCTTTCTGGAAGTGATTCGCGCAACCGACGAAACGGACGCCGCCTGACTCGATGGACGATTCCCTCTATTTCTCCGATCAGCACATCGCGGTTCGCGATATGGTCCGCGAGTTCGCTCGAGAAGAAGTCGCACCAGTAGCGGCCCGCTTCGATGCGACGCAGGAATTCCCGTGGGCGAACATCAAGAAGATGGGCGAGCTCGGACTGCTCGGCATTCCGTGGCCGGAAGATCTCGGCGGCGCGGGCCTCGATACACTGAGCTATCTCATCGTGATTCACGAGATGGCGAAGGTCGATGCGTCTCATGGCATAACCATCTCGGCGCATACGACCCTTGGCACATCGCCAATCTTCAATTTCGGAAGCGCGGAGCAGCGTCAGCGATACGTGCCGCTGCTCGCAAGCGGAAAGGTTCTCGGCGGATTCGGGCTCACCGAGCCGACCGCAGGCAGTGATGCAGCAGGAACGCGAACCACTGCGGTGCGCCGCAACGACCACTACGTCATCAATGGCTCAAAGGTCTTCATCACTCACGGGGGAGTGGGCGAGATATTCGTGGTGACTGCTGTCACCGATCCCCGTGCCGGCACCAAAGGAATCACATCATTCATCCTTACCAAGGAAGCGGACCTGTCGCATCGTGGCGATGTCGACATCGGTCACGAGCCGTCGCTCATCCCGATGAAGGGATTTCGCGCCGGCAAGAAGGAGAACAAGCTTGGCTGGCGCGCGTCAGACACACGCGAGCTGATCTTCGAAGATGTTGAAGTTCCGGTCGAAAACCGCCTCGGCGATGAGGGACTGGGCTTCATCAACTTCATGCAGACGCTCGACTCGGGGCGAATCGGCATCGCCGCGCTTTCGCTCGGGATTGCCGAAGGTGCATTCGAGCAGGCGCTGAGCTATGCAGCTCAGCGACGGCAATTCGGGCGAGCGATCGCGAGCTTTCAGGGCATACAGTTCCAGCTGTCCGACATGGCTACCGAGATCGAAGCAGGGAAGCATCTCATGTTTCACGCTGCCTGGCTTGCGCAGAACAAGCAGCCGTTCGCGAAAGAAGCGGCGATGGCGAAGCTCTTCTGCTCCGAGCTTGCGATGCGGGCCACGATCAAGGCGATTCAGATTCACGGTGGGTACGGCTATACCAAGGATTACCCGGTTGAGCGGATGATGCGCGACGCCAAGGTGTGTGAGATCGGCGAGGGAACGAGCGAGATACAGCGGCTCGTGATCGCCAGACATCTGCTTCGGGAGCTCTCCGATTGACGTATTCAGAGGTCGCCAAGAAGGTTCGGCTGCCACTTGGCTTCGTTCTGGCCGGTACCTATCTCATCTTTGCTCGACCGACTCCACTGTCGCTGATGACCGGAGCGTCGATTGCGCTGATCGGTGTGATCGTCCGCGCCTGGGCGGCAGGTCACATCACGAAGAACAGAAGGCTCGCCGTTAGCGGGCCCTATGCCCATACCAGAAACCCGCTCTACTTCGGAAGCTTCCTGATCGGTGCGGGCTTCGCCATTGCCGCCCATTGGGCGCTGCTGCTCGTGGTGATCGCCTTCTGGACGTTCGTTTACGCCCCCACAATGCAGCGGGAGAGCCAGAATATCAGCGGACGGTTCCCGGAAGCATATCCGGCGTACGCGGCGAATGTGCCCGCGTTCATTCCGAGAGTTACTCCCTGGCGTGGGGAGACGTCGGATGAGGGCAGCTTTGACGCCGGCTTGTATCTACGGCATGGCGAATGGAAGGCTGCAGTCACATATTTGCTTGTCGTGGGTTGGCTTGCAGCAAGGATTAGCTTCGGCTTCTAAGTCGTTGTCCAGTTTGCGAAAACCCGGGCAACGCACCTACATTACGTTCGAGCTCGGTATATGTCCGGAGGGCATGTGGGAAGTCGCGCGACCCGCGTCTCCCACCAACATGACTCCCTGGACACCCCGAAACGGCAGTTCATACAAACTCAAGCCGCGCCCGTCGAGGCGGCTGAATTAACCGAAGGACCGTTGGTCCGCTCCGAGCGCCGGGTCGCCGCTCGAGAAGCCAGCGGGCATAGATGAAAAGAGAGATCCTCATCAACGCCGGCCCGCGCGAGACGCGGGTGGCGATTCTGGAGGACGAGCGGCTGGTAGAGCTGCTCGTAGATCGTCCAGACAACCGCCGAATGGTCGGCGACATTTACCTGGGCCGGGTCGAGGCAGTGCTCCCCGGAATTCAGGCCGCTTTCGTCGACATCGGAACTGAAAAAAGTGCATTCCTCCATGCTTCCGATCTCGTCCGTGAGTCAGCTGACGAGGCTGCGGAAGACGAGGACGAAGAGGACGAGCAGGCGGAGCTACAGCCGACCGGTCGGCGAAACGGCGGATCTGGTGGCGGAAATGGTGATTCGAACGGAGGAGGCCGCCGCAATCGAAAAGCTCCTCCCATTCAGGAGGCCCTGAAGCGTGGCCAGGAGATCATGGTTCAGATCTCGAAGGAGCCTATCTCCACCAAAGGCCCGCGCGTTACCGGCCAGATTTCACTCGCCGGCCGATTTCTCGTGTACATCCCGGATTCATCTCGGGTCGGGGTAAGCCGGAAGATCGGAGCCGGCGTGGAGCGTCAGAGACTGAAGGAACAGGTTGCGGCGATACTCCCGGATAAGGCTGGTGGAGTGATCGTCCGAACCGTGAGCGAAGACGTCACGCCCGAGGCACTTGGCCGTGATCTCGACCTCCTCATGGCGCAGTGGAAGAAGATCAAGCGAAAGGCGCAATTCACACGGGCGCCGTCGGTTCTTCACCGAGAGACCGGACTAACGCGTGGACTGGTCCGCGATCTCTTCAGCGCCAAGGTCGACAGCCTCACGATCGACTCACGGCCTGTCTTCAATGAAGTAGTCGAGTACCTGAAGACGGTCGCTCCCGATCTGATCCCGCGGGTTCGTCTCTATGACGACCACACAACCTTGTTCGACAAGGCCGGCGTCGAGGCGGAAATCCGGGATGCGTTCAAGCGGCGCTGCGATCTGCCATCCGGCGGCTACCTGATAATCGAGCCGACGGAAGCCCTCGTGTCGATCGACGTCAACTCGGGGCGATACACCGGACGAAAGGATCCTGAGAAGACGGTTCTCAAGACGAACCTTGAAGCAGCAGCTGAAGTCGCGCGGCAGCTTCGATTGAGGGACGTCGGTGGAATCATTGTCTGCGATTTCATCGACATGGAGACGCGGCAGTCACGCGACCGAGTTCTTCAGGAGCTGCGAACGCATCTCAGCAGAGACCGGGCCCGAACGAAGGCCTTCGCCGTGAGCGATCTCGGACTCGTGGAGATGACGAGGCAGCGTGTGCGCCAGAGTCACTATCAGAGCATGACCGAGCCGTGTCCGACCTGCGAAGGAACCGGGCGCGTATTCACGCCTGAAACGATCATTCGGAGAATGGAGCGATCAGTTCGCCGAATGGTTGTCGAGGGGCGCCGTGACAATCTGCTGGTGAAGCTCCATCCCGACGTTGCGATGTACGTGCTGGAGGAGGAGCGGGAGCTCGTTCACAAGCTCCAGAAGGCAGCGTCATTCTCGCTCGAGCTTCGCGACGACCCGCTGCTCAAGCCGGACGAGTTCAAACTTGTCGTGAAGGGGCAGGGACGGGACGTCACTCAGCAGTACGCCATCGCATAACCCGGTGGCGCGCGTTTTCGACGCGGCCCACTTGGATTGAGAGGCGTAACGCTCTATTTTTCAAGGCTGTACAATTCAAAACAGTCTTTTCATGGCATACGCAATTATTCGGACCGGCGGCAAGCAGTATCGTGCCGAGGCGGGCAAGACAATTCGGGTTCCGTCGCTTCCTGGTGACGCCGGCGCGAAGGTGACGTTCAGCGACGTCGTCCTTGGCTCCGACGGTAGCAAAACGATGGTCGGAGCGCCCGCGCTCAAGGGCGCATCAGTAACCGGCGAGATCGTGAAGCAGGGGCGCGACAAGAAGATCGTCGTCTTCAAAATGAAGCGGCGAAAGAACTACGCGAGAAAGCAGGGTCACCGGCAGGGCTTTACCGAAGTCCGCATCGGAGAGATCAAGTTCGCGAAGGAGAAGCACTAATGGCACATAAGAAGGGCGTGGGCTCGTCGCGAAACGGTCGCGACAGCAATCCACAGTATCGCGGAGTGAAAAAGTTCGGTGGCGAGCGCGTTGTCGCCGGGAACATCATCATCCGCCAGTGCGGCACCAAGTGGCATCCCGGTCGGAACGTCGGACTCGGAAGCGACTTTACCATTTACTCGCTCATCGACGGAGTGGTGAAGTTCGAGCACAAGAACCGCACGCGGTTCAAGGTGAGTGTGTACCCTGAGGGCGAGACTTCGAGCGCAGCATAACCGAATTCCTCTCGATTCAAAAAAGCCCCGCCAAAGCGGGGCTTTTGCATTCGTGATCCTACCGCGCGCCAATTCTTTCGACGCCCGAAACTTGCGTGCTTTCCATCACGTATTCTGATTCGACACCCTTACTCGGACCTGTAAATGGCGTTCATCGATAAGCTAAGAGAGGAGCTCGACCGCGCGGGCAAAGCCGCGCAGGGCGCGCTGGATGAGGGGAAAACCAGACTCGAGGCGTTCCGCACCCGGCAGCTAGCAGACAAAGCTGCGCAGAAGCTCGGGTACGCGGTTTTTCGCGCAAAGCAAAGTGGCTCCGAAGTCGACACCGATACATACAACCGGCTCTCGGCCACTCTCCAGACGCACGACTCGGAAGCGGCGAAGTACGAAGCCGATCTCGATCGGCGCCGTCGGGAGTCGAGCACACGCAAAACGAGCGACGCTTCAACGACCGCTGCGGATACGGCGGCGGCTGACAGCGCAGGCGCCGCTGCCGATACCGCCGCGGCTTCAGATGCCCCGGCAGCGGACGCGACCGCTTCTCAAGCCAGAAAGAGCTCCCGATCACGCGCAACGGGCAGCGGCGAGTCTTCGTCGTCAGCAGGCTGAGAGCTCCTTTGCGCGAGAGCTCCTCTATGCGAACAAAAAAGCTCGTCCGAACTGGACGAGCTTTTTGTTCCTCCATGAGGCATTAGCGAATCGGATTCGCCGGAGACGGAGGCAGCGTCTTGTAACGCTCCGTGAGCAGATCCTGTCGCGTCGGCTTCGTTGATTCCCGCCCTCGAACGAAGACGTGCTCGACAACTGTCGAGAACTCGAATGGGTCGCCGCTCCAGACCACCACGTTCGCTTCGCGACCCGGCTGCAATGAGCCGATTCGATCCGCGACGCCAAACGCCTCAGCAGGTGTGAGCGTAACTGCGCGCAACGCATCGTTCCACGTCATTCCATACGAGACGGCGTTGCCCGCCTCCTGCTTCAGATTGCGAACGTTGAAGACTTCTTCGTCTCCGCTGCCAGAGTTTCCGATAAGCAGCACCTGCACTCCGGCTCGTCGCAACAATCCTGGATTCTCCTGGATCTGCCCCAAGGTCGTAAAGCTGCCGGGAATGTTGTTCATGGCTCCGGTAAGAACGGGGACCTTAGCAGCCGCAAGGCGATCTGCCAGCATCCATCCTTCCGCCCCGCCGCCGATCATGATCTTGAGACCGTTATTGCGAGCCAGCTTGAGTGCGGCATCGATGTCCGTCGCTTTGTCTGCCGCGACGATGAGCGGCAGTCGTCCTTCAACGACAGGCAGCATCGCCTGAAGGTCGAGGCGGCTTGCCGTGAAGTCACGCGTCTGATTCCGCTCGAACGCGGCGCGGTTTCTCGCGAATGCTCGCGTATCCTCGATCAGCTCGCGAAGGCGCACCAGCAACTCCCCACGTGCGTTCGCGCCCGCGCTCGACGGATTCTGGACCTGAGCGATCATCGCGACCGGTGCACGGACGATCATGTCAGTCGGCATTCCGTCAACGAGATCGACCATAGCCGCCTGGCCGGAGACGAGCAGGTTGCCCTGCGGAATCACAACCACGCTTGTCACTCCTTCCTTTCGGGCCGGAGCGAGCAGCACTGATTGCGAATTGAGTCCATCCCAGACAGTGAACGCCGCAGCGATGAAATCCTTGCCCCGCGCGGCTTCGTCGTGTGTCGCCTGTACCTGACCCACTTCGACAAGGCCCAGCTCAGTGGAAGAGTTGATGAAACCGGGAGTTACCCATTTCCCCGTTGCATCAACGCGTTGTGCATTGGCGGGAATTGATAGATTCGTGCCGACGGCGACGATCTTTCCATCGCGCAGCAAAACCGTGCCGTTCTCGATCGGTGCGCTGCTGACGGGATAAACCTTTCCGCCGGTAATGGCGATTGTTTGCCCCGAAGCACGGTCACCTGCCGCGAGCGTGACGACCGCCAGCATTACCGGCGCGATTTTCATTGCTTTGATTCCTCTCATCGCGATGCCCCCGCCGGCACGAAGCCGAGCTCGAAGTCTGTCCGCCATTGTTCGCGCGGATCCATTCGGTCATAAAGAAGTGCGCCGTCAATCCACACCTTTTCCGGCTTTGCGTACACGCTGAATGGATCAGCGGACCAGAGCACGAGGTCTGCGTTTTTCCCGACCTCGAGCGATCCGGTCTTGTCTTCTATCCCGAGCTGCCACGCCGGATTGATCGTCAGCCATTTCATTGCTTGTTCTTCCGTTACCTGAATTCCGGCGAGTCTGCCCGCGGCGATTGCCTTTGCGGCTTCCTGATTCAGGCGTTGCGAGCCGGAAGCATCGTCCGAGTGAACCGCGACCTTCACACCTGCTCGATCGGCAAGTGCGATGTTCGCCTTGATTCCGTCGAGTGCTTCCATCTTGAACGCACCCCAGTCAGCCCACAGCGATCCGCCGATTCCTTCTTTCGCGAGCAGATCGGCAATCTTGTAAACCTCAACGCCGTGATGGAACGCGCGGATCTTGTATCCGAACTCCTTCGAGATGTCGATCATCTGCGCCATCTCGTCGGCGCGGTAACAGTGATTGTGAACGAGGATGTTGCCGCGAAGAACTTCCGCGAGCGTCTCCTGCCCCAGGTCACGCGTGGGCGGATCGCCCTTGTGATCTGCATTCCATTTGTCCCAGCGGCGGCGGTACTGCTCGGCCTGAATCCACGCGGCGCGATATCCAGCGACGTTTCCCATTCGAGTCGAAGGGCCGCGCTGAGCGTAGACGCGTTTCGGATTCTCGCCGCACGCCATCTTCAATCCGTATTTCGCTCCGGGGAACTTCATTCCCTGAACGGTGCGCGCCGGCACGACCTTGAGAACGACACTTCGTCCGCCGATCAGATTTGCCGATCCTGGCAGCACCTGGATCGTTGTGACACCGCCGGAGAGATCGCGCGGGATCTGTGGATCCTGCGGCCACACCGAATGCTCGACCCACACGTTGGCCGTAACCGGATTCGTCGCTTCGTTCACATCGCTGTTCGCCTGCGTGCCCGGAGCGCCGCCGGCACCGATATGCGAATGCGTGTCGATAATCCCGGGACTGACGTACTTGCCGTTTCCATCGATGACTCGCGCACCCGCTGGAACATCTACCGTCTGGCCGACGGCGACGATCTTTCCGTCGGCAACAGAGATCGCTCCGTTTCTGATGAGCGGCGCGGCGGCGGTGAAGATGTTGACGTTGCGGATGACAAACGGTCCAGCTGGAATTCGCACATACGTGCTGGGGAACGGATCCGCGTTCGGCGCCGAAACGCCGCCGAGTCCTGTGGGCGCGCGCGTTGTATCACGCGCCGGCGTCGGCGAAGTCGATGGTTTTCTCGCCGAAGCGCAGGCGCTCAAAACGAGCGCGCAGACGGCTATCAACGTCTGACGTGTTATTTGCATCGAGTTGTCGATCCTCCTCGAATTGTGGGGGGGCAGGCAGGCTGCAGGCGCGAAAGAAAATATCCCGGCGAGTACGCTCCGGCAGGGATCAGGTTGTAAGGGATTGATCAGCACGATTGGCGCTGAGACTCGAACGCCACGCGACAAGCTCGTCGACCTTATCGGTGCAGAGTGCATCCACGCCGAACGATACGAGTCGATCCCATCCCGCCGAGTCATTGCATGTCCACGCCACGACGCGGCCGTGAGCTGCGTGAATCTCCTCAACTATCTCGGCATCGACGAATTCCCACTGCAGCCAGAAGTCGCGCGCGTCGGCGCCGCGGAGCATCGCCGTCGCGTCGAGTGGGTAACCAACCACCAGGAGCCCGGTATTAATGAAGGAGCAGAGCTTTCGTGAGTTCCGCGAGATTCGGTGGTCGAAAGAATGGATTGCACATCGCTCGACCGGAAAAACCGAGCCGAGAATGCAATCGACGACGAGTCGCTCGATCCCGGGCGGCTTCACCTCGATGTAGAGATCCACTGTTGACGGCGTCTCGTGAAGAACCTCCGCCAAGGTAGGTATCGGAGAGCCGTCGGAGAGGGCGAAGCTTCGGAGCTCATTGTAATCGATATCGCTGATGCGCCGCGTATCGACAGCTCGATGCCGCCTGACCGCGAAGTCGTGGTGTACCACAACGTGACCGTCACGTGTGGCGTGCACATCGAGCTCGATCGCATCCGCACCCGCATCCAGCGCAAGTCGGAATGCCGAGCTCGAGTTTTCGGCCACATCGGCGTGCAGGCCGCGGTGTGCCACCGCCTGTAGGCTGCGTCCGGAGGCATACATTAGCAGGTCTTGCTCGGCCGGACAGCACGGGAAGGCTTAACGTCTTGCGGGACAACGCGTCTACCAGTGTGCATTGAATGAATCTCGAGACTCAGCCGAGTGGAGACCAGAGCGACCAGGCGCTGATCGCGCGCTGGCGGGCGGGCGACACTCGCGCCGCGACGGAGCTCGTTCGGCGACATGCCGATTCGCTGGCTCGGTTCGCCACAAGCGCTGGGGAGCGGGAGGAAATCGAAGAGCTGGTGCAGGACACATTCGTTCGCGCGTTCAACTCGATCGACTCGTTTCGCGGCGACAGCTCGCTCCGAACGTGGCTTTTTACCATCGAGCGCCGGCTGATTCTCGATCGCAGGCGCGCGGAGAAACGTTCGAAGAGCTGGGTGTCGATCGAGGACGTCGACGCGGCGACGGAGTTCGATGCGCTCGACGGAATGGTGGCGCAGGAAACTGCGACGCGCGTGCGTCACGCGGTTGGGGGGCTTTCGCCAATGCAGCGTGATGTGTTCACGATGCGCGTCGAGAATGGATTGTCGTATCGCGAGATTGCCGTGATACTCGGTACCACGGAAGGCGCGGCAAGAGTGCATTATCACAACGCGATGAGAGCGGTAAAGGAGCAGTTGAATGACTGATTGCGCAAATGTCGAGATGAGGGACTTGCTTCCCGACCTCGTGCACGAGAGACTCGGATCTGCCGAGGTTGCTCGCGTGCAGGCGCATGTGTCCGAGTGTGCGGAATGCACTGCGGAGCTCGAGCTGATTCGAGCTGTCATGGCGTCAGCGCCGGCGGCACCGACCATGGATGTCGCGACGATAGTCGCCGCGTTGCCGCAGCCAGGCGCTCGTACGGAGCCGACGATGCAGCCGTCGATCGCACGCGATGGGCGCGTTCTCAGATTCGGCGTGCGTCAGCTTCCTCTTGCGGCCGCGTTGGCGCTCGCAGCGTCGCTGACATTTGTCATCGTGCGACGCGAGAATACTCAGAGTGAGATTCGACCGCCGGTGGCAGTGCAAGCGCCGGTCAGGCCTTCGACAGTCACGGCGCCGGCGAAGACAGTGCCTGGGACCACAATCGT
>DATBRZ010000023.1:0-25559 GCA_036560025.1 Gemmatimonadaceae bacterium
ATCGGCGGAATCGTCCGTTGAATCAGGTCATCGACGAGCTGCTCGAACTTCGCTCGCGTCAACGAATAGTTGAGATGCTTCGGACCGCTCTGGTCGGCCGTAATAAAGGGAAGATTGATGTCGGTCGACTGCGTGGTCGAGAGCTCCATCTTCGCTTTCTCTGCAGCTTCCTTGAGTCGCTGGAGCGCCATCGGATCCTTTGAGAGATCGATCGCCTGATCGCGCTTGAACTCCGTGACGAGCCAGTCGATCACTCGCTGATCGAAGTCGTCGCCACCGAGGTGAGTGTCACCGTTGGTCGACTTGACCTCGAATTGCCGCGACCCTTCGACGTCGTACAGCTCGAGGACGGAGATGTCGTAGGTTCCGCCGCCAAGGTCGAACACCGCGACCTTCTCATCCTTTTTCTTGTCGAGTCCGTAAGCGAGCGCGGCTGCAGTCGGCTCGTTGATGATGCGAAGCACGTCGAGGCCGGCGATCTTGCCCGCATCCTTCGTTGCCTGCCGCTGCGAGTCGTTGAAGTATGCGGGAACCGTGATGACCGCCTTCTCGACTTTGTAGCCGAGATAATCCTCTGCGGTCTGCTTCATTTTCTGGAGAATCATCGCCGAGATCTCAGGGGGCGTATATCGCTTGCCCTGCACCTCGACGGTGGCTACGTCGTTAGCACCGGCAACCACCTTGTACGGAACGCGAGCAATCTCCTCGCGAACCTCGGCGGTCTTACGTCCCATGAACCGCTTGATCGAGAAGACGGTGTTCTGCGGATTCGTGACGGCCTGTCGCTTTGCGATCTGACCGACGAGCCTTTCGCCGTCCTTGGTGAAACCGACAACCGACGGCGTGGTCCGTCCGCCTTCCGCGTTCGGAATGACTACCGGGTCGCCGCCTTCCATGACGGCGACGACGGAATTGGTAGTTCCCAGGTCGATGCCGATAACCTTGTCTGCCATGTATGCCTCTGGATTTTGATTATGCTTGGTGAGTTGGGCGGTGATAAGGCAAGCCCGGGGCCGCTAATTTCTGCCAAAACGGCGGGCTCCAGCTCCCATGCCGCTGGAAACTGCTGCACTCTCCGTGCGAGGCTGCTCCATTGATCCATAACGGCCAATGATCCCGCTGAGCGACGAGCACCCCACGCTGCGGACGCCGGTGATGACCTATCTGATTCTGGGTGCCCTTATCGCCACCTGGATCATCGTTCAGGGCGCTGGCTTCAACGAGTTCCGCCTGGCGGCCAGCGTCTGCAATCTCGGCCTCGTCCCCGGCGAGATCACGCACCTGGCGCGTATCGGCACCGGGGTGCCCCTGGGAGACGGCTGGGCGTGCGTTGTTGACGACGAGCCGACGAACATTCTGACGCCCATTACGTCGATGTTCCTCCATGGAAGCTGGAGCCACCTGCTCGGCAATTGCCTCTTTTTCTGGGTCTTTGGAAACAACATCGAGGACAGCATGGGGCGAATCCGCTTCCTCGTGTTCTACATCGTCTGCGGATTGTGCGCCGCGGCGGCTCACGTCTTCATGCAGCCCGGCTCGGCGGTTCCGACGGTCGGGGCATCAGGCGCGATCTCGGGCGTGCTTGGCGCCTATCTGGTGCTGTACCCGCGAGTCAAAGTGCGGATGCTGTTCTTCTTTCTCTTCTTCTTCAGGGTGATTCCGATTTCGGCGTGGGCGGTACTTCTATGGTGGTTCGCCTGGCAGGTTATCGCCGGGCTGCCGGAGCTCACCTCGATGAGGCCGGATGTCTCAGGCGGAGTCGCTGTGTGGGCGCACATCGGCGGATTCATCGCCGGCGTTGTGCTCGTGAAGGTGTTCGAGAACAAGAACCTCGTCGCGGCGAGAGAAACTGCAATACTCGCTCACTAGAAACAAATGTGTAGCCAGAACGTAACTTGTAATTACGCGGTATCCCAGCTATGCGGCGCCTCGTGCAGCCAGGGCCGGAGCGACGAGAGGTGAGCGCTTCTTTGTTGGTGGGGCGGGGAAGAATACCCGAATCGTCGTCCCGAGACCGAGGGTACTTTCGGCGGTGATCGTCCCACCGTGTGCCTCGATCAAATGCTTTACGATCGCGAGTCCTAATCCGGTACCGCCGGACTCGCGTGAGCGCGCAGTATCAACCCTGTAGAATCGCTCGAAGATTTTCGGCAGATGCTCCGGCGGTATTCCTTCGCCGGTGTCGCGGACACCGACCCACACTCCGCCCGGCTCGGGCTCGCTGAACACCGTGATCTCTCCCGCGTGCGTATGACGCACCGCGTTCTCGACGAGGTTGCCGAGTATCTGTCTCACGGCGATTCGATCCGCGTTAACGACGTCCGCCTCGGTCGAGAGATCGGAGACGATTTCGAGGGGCTTCTCGCGGGCGAGGTCCTGCACGTCCTCGAATATCTCGGCCAGTAGCGCATGGAGATCCACCTGCTCCGGGCGCGGCGCCCAGACGCCGGATTCAATCCTCGAAAGATCGAGCAGAGCCTCCACGATTCGCTGCATGCGACGCGTGTTCGCCAGGATCGACTTAGCGAATTGCTGGCGCTTTTCGAGTGGCGGATCGCCTTTGGCAAGCGTTAGTGCGAAACCGCCGGCGATCGTGAGCGGCGTTCGCAGCTCGTGAGAAACGTTCGCTACGAATTCGGAGCGAACGCGCTCCAATGCCTCCAATCGCTGTGAGAGCTCCTGTAACGACTCCGCCAGCTCGCCGATTTCTCCCGGCGCTTCGCTCAGGGACTTCGGCTCGAAATCGCGATCGGCAAGTGAATGTGCGAGATCACGCAGCTCGATGATGGGCTTCGTCACATACTGCGCATACATGATCGAAAGCAGGCTCGCGAGAAGCATCGCGATGAGGCCTGCCGCGAATACGTCTCTGCGGCCGGCGTCGAAGATCGCCTGCAATGATTGCGTCTTCACCGCGACACGCGCGACGCCTCGGGGAACTCGCACGGCCACGTAGAGCTCTTCGTCCCGACCCGCGCTGACTCCAACGGAAACGCCGAGCGATCGAGCGAGTGCCTGAGCTACCTCGGGACGACGGGCTCGCGTACCGACTCGCTGAGACGGTGTGCCGCCCAGCTCGCCGTCGGCGACAATGATTCCGGCCGTATCGATGAGTGTAACGCGTCCATCGAGGGTGAGGCTCGCGTCTCTCACCAGGGTTGCCGGATTGCTGCCGCGGCTCCATTGCGCGGCGAGGAGTCTCGCCTCTCGTGCGAGCTCTGCAACCCGTTCGTCGATGATTCGCTGATAAAGCCGGCCTTCGACCGCGTACACGATCACGAGCATCAGTACTGCGATGAGCGCGACCGAGAACAGCAGAATGCGGTTGGCGAGCTTCATCTAATACGCTTCACCCCGTGAGACGGTACCCCGACCCGCGCACTGTCTCGATCATGTCACCGGCTGTTCCGAGCTTCGCGCGAAGGCGTTGAACATGAACGTCGACTGTACGGGTCTGCATCTGTGGATGTGCTTCCCACACTTCCTCGAGCAGCCGCGTGCGCGAAAGTACTTCACCGGCGTGCTGCATGAGAAGGAGCAGAAGCCTGTACTCGGTCTGTGTCAGGTCGATCTCGCGACCGTCGACGGATGCGCGCTGAGTGAGGAGATTGGCGGAGATCGGCCCCGCGCTCAGCATGCCGCGACCACCGTGGTCCGCCGTACGGCGCAGGATGGCGCCTACGCGAAGTACGAGCTCCTCAGGATTGAAAGGCTTGGTGACGTAATCGTCGGCCCCTGACCGGAAGCCGCCGATACGGTCGGCGTCTTCGCGCCGCGCAGTAAGCATCAGGATGAGCGGGTCACCGAGGCTTTCATCGGCGCGAATCTTTTCGAGGACCTCGAATCCGGACATGCCGGGCAGCATGAGATCGAGGATTACGAGAGCAGGCTTTTCGATTGATGCCTGCATGAGGGCTTCAGGCCCATCATAGGCCCGAGAGACCGAGTAGCCCGCTTCCTCAAGGTAGTAAGCGACTAGCGATACGATCTCGGGTTCATCATCCACGACAAGGATGCTTTCCCCTACAGCCCTCTCAGTCTCCATTCGAACCAAGAAACTCGGGGCTTCGGGGCGTTCAGTCAACGGTTGAGTCATTGTACAGGTCGCGAAAAGGACAGCACAGAGGCCGGCGGTTCGGTAGCCGGTACCGGAATGCCATCGTAAATTCGGGGCCCGGCGTCGAACGTACCGGGTGCTTAACAGACGCATGAAACCTCTGGGGGAAACGCGTGAGGCTAATTCCGCGGGATCGGCAGTTCTACGACATGTTCGCCCAGATCGCCCAGCGGCTCAGCGGCTCCGCAATCCTACTGCACGAGCTGTTTAAAGATCCCAGCACGCTCCACCAGCGCGTGGCGGATATCAAGTCTCTCGAGCACGAGGCGGACCAGCTTACGCATGACGTGATCAATCGGATTGACCGGACATTCGTGACCCCGTTCGATCGCGAGGACATTCACGAGCTTGCCGGCTCGCTCGATGACGTTATCGACCTGATCGACGGTACCGCTCGGCGCGCGGCGATCTTTCACATCACGCAGGCCAACCGGCAGAGTATCGTGCTCTCCGAAGTTCTCGTGCGCGCCGCAAAGTGCATCGTGGACACCGTCAATCAGATGAAGGATCCAAAAGCGGTGCACGCAGGCAACCAGCAGCTGCGACATCTCGAGGAGGAGGGTGACGCAGTTTACCACGCCGCGATGGAAGAGCTGTTCAAGACGCAGCCGCAGGTGATCGAGGTGATCAAGTGGAAGGAGCTTTACGACAAGACGGAGGACGCGCTGGACCAGTGTGAGGATGTGGGGAACGTTCTCCAGAGCATCTCACTCAAGAACGCTTAGCGAGTGCTCTATTACATCGCCGCGATCGTCCTGGTCGCGTTCGTCTTCGATTTCATAAATGGGTTCCACGATTCGGCGAACTCGATCGCCACGATCGTGGGAACGCGTGTCCTCAGTCCGCTCGCCGCGGTAGTCTGGGCGGCTTTTTTCAACTTCGCCGCTCTGTTCACCGTAGGCACCGCCGTCGCGAAAGCGGTAGGCAAGGGCATGATCGATGTCAGCATCGTCACGCCGAATGTCGTGCTCGGCGGATTGATCGGGGCGATTACCTGGAACCTGATCACCTGGTTTTTCGGGATACCGTCGAGCTCTTCGCACGCGTTGATTGGCGGGTATGCCGGCGCGGCGGTCGCGAAAGCCGGATGGGCGGCAGTGCAGTGGGGCCAGAAATGGATCCAGACGCTGTCATTCATCGTCATCTCACCGATGGTAGGAATGCTCGCTGGATTTCTCCTCATGGTAATTGTCTTCTGGCTCTTTCAGCGGACGTCGCCGGGGCGGGTGGACCGTGTCTTTCGCGTCGCACAGCTCGTCAGCTCGGCATCGCTCTCGCTGGCGCACGGCGGCAACGATGCGCAGAAGACGATGGGAATCATTGTCGGGCTGCTCATATCGGTGCAGCCACTCGTCGCGCACACAACGGGATTCTGGTCGCACCTTCGTCTGGCTAATGCCGATCAGATTCCGCTGTGGGTGGAGATCGGTGCCTACACCGCGATCTCGCTTGGAACGCTTTTCGGCGGTTGGCGAATCGTTCATACAATGGGATCGCGAATCACGAGGCTTCGGCCGGTGAGCGGGTTCTGCGCAGAAACCGCAGGGGCAATAGCAATCACGATTGCGACCAGTTTCGGCATTCCTGTCAGCACGACACACACGATCACAGGGGCGATCGTCGGCGTGGGTGCTACAACGCGAATGTCCGCCGTCCGGTGGGGAATCGCGCGCCGGATCGTATGGGCGTGGATAATCACAATTCCTGCGGCAGCGACGATGGCGGCGATTTCGTACTGGATTCTGGCGGCCCTGGTACCGCTGACCTAGCGCGTCGGCCGCGCAGTCACTGAGATTCCGGTCATGGACCCGTCGCTGTTCATCAATCGCGAGCTGAGCTGGCTCGAGTTCAACGCGCGCGTTCTCGACGAGGCGTTCGACCAGCGAAACCGTCTCCTCGAGCGCCTCAAATTCCTCTCGATCTTCAGCACCAATCTGGACGAGTTCTACATGGTGCGAGTTGCCGGATTGAGGCGGCAGCTCGCGACAGGAGTGCATCACCTTCCTCCTGATGGAATGTCACCGGCTGAACAGCTCGCAGCGATCAAGACGCGTGTGTCCGAGCTGCTGCGCATGCAGCAGAGTTGTCTCTACGATCATGTTCTTCCGGAGCTTGCCGAGCGGGGCGTCCGTCTTGTCGGAATGGATGATCTCGATTCGAGGGAGTGGCAGCGCGTCGACACCTTTTTCGAGACGCAGGCGTTCCCGGTGTTGACGCCGCTTGCAGTCGATCCGAGTCACCCGTTCCCCTACATATCGAATCTCTCTTTGTCGCTGGCTGTCGAGATCATGGATCCGATGAGCGGCTCCGCGCGTTTTGCCCGCGTGAAAGTTCCGAAAAGTCTGCCGAGGTGGGTTTCATTCGGCCGACAGAATGAGTTCATCCCGCTGGAGAAAGTGATCGGCGCAAATCTCGGGGCGCTCTTCCCGGGCATGGACATCAAGGGCTTCAGCGCATTTCGCGTAACGAGATACTCGGACTTGGAGCTCGCGCATTCGGATGACCAGGACGATCTGCTGGCGGTTATCGAAGAGCAGGTCTTCCAGCGGCGGTTCGCTGAAGTCGTGCGGATTGAGGTCGAATCCGGCATGCCGGAGTTCCTGCGACAGCTCGTCGTCGACGAGCTTTCCCAGGATCATCCGCCTGAGATTCCGCCACTCGGGGATGACGACGTCGTCGAGACAGGAAGGCTGGTCGATCACGGCGATCTGATGTCGATCGCAACGCTGGACATTCCCGAGCTGCGCGATCCGCCGCTCGTCCCGGTGATTCCACAGGAGCTGCGCGATCCGTCACAGACGATCTTCGATGTGATTCGCCAGCGCGATGTGCTCGTGCACCATCCGTTCGACTCATTTGCAGCGACCGTCGAGCATTTCGTTAGCAGTGCGGCGACGGATGACAACGTTCTCGCGATCAAGATGACTTTGTATCGCACGTCGGGCGACACCGCGATCGTGCGCGCTTTGACCGAAGCCGCGGAGCGCGGGAAGCAAGTGGCGGTGCTGATCGAGCTTCAGGCAAGATTCGACGAGGCGAACAACATCACGTGGGCGCGCACACTGGAAAGCTTTGGCGTGCACGTAGCGTATGGACTCGCCGGCCTGAAGATGCACGCCAAGACAACGCTCGTGGTGCGACGCGAAGCTGAAGGTATCCGGCGATACGTTCACATCGGGTCGGGGAATTACAATTCGAAAACCGGCCGGCTCTACACGGACATCGGCCTCTTCAGTATGACGCCGTCACTCGGCGCCGACTTGTCGGATCTGTTCAACGCTCTGACCGGATTCTCGAGACAGACTCTCTATCGCAAGCTCGTTGTCGCCCCGTCCAACATGCGCCGGCGATTTCTCGAGATGATAGAGCGCGAAGCAGCGCTTGCGCGGGAAGGTAAGGAAGCGCGGATAATCGCGAAGATGAACTCACTTGCCGACGCTGACGTAATCGAGGCGCTTTACGCTGCGTCTCAGGCGGGGGTCGAGATCGATCTTATCGTTCGCGGAATCTGCTGTCTGCGTCCCGGAGTACCGGGGGTGAGCGACAGGATTCGCGTGATCAGCATTGTCGGAAGATTCCTGGAGCACTCACGCATCTTCTATTTCCGGAACGACGGCGAGGAGGAGTTCTATTTCGGGTCGGCGGACTGGATGCCGCGAAACCTCGATCGGCGAGTCGAGCTGATCGCTCCGCTCGAGGAGAAAAGCATGCACGTTCGCCTTCGCGCTCTGCTCGATCTGTGTCTTGCCGACAACAGACAGGCGTGGGACCTGTCGGCGGACGGCCAGTATGCGAGACGGCACCCCGGCGATGCGCCGGAGATTGCGACTCACAAGCTCTTGCTCAAGGATTCGTGGGGAGTTGGCGTGCTCGACGACATTGCCGCGCGAGAGGTGACCCGCGAGCCAGCCCCGGAGCCGGTCCCAGAGCCGGTCCAGCGTTAGGCGTCGTCGTAAGTCAGAACGCGTCCGTCGGGCGCAACAATCTCCACAATTGTATCAGCAACGTCCGCGAGCAGGCGCGATTTGCGGCTCGCGCCCCAGAGATCGAGCCTGACCGAAACAGCTTTGGGATTCGGAACAGCGGTGATTCGAAGAGCCCGTTGTGTCCACCTCACCTTAAGCGAATCAACGGCTCCGTCATGTCCGCGATCGAATCCGTCGGCGACTCTGAGAATCGCGGCAAGTCTCACGACCGTTTCTCTCCAGTCGGAATCCAGCGCGCGGTAATTCAAATGCTTTTTTTGCGGCTCGGCACCACGATGATATCGCGCGACATTCGCGACCGCGATCTGCTCAGCCGGTGTCATCCCGAGAAGCTCGGCGTGCTGGATCAGGTGGTAGGAATGCTTGTGGTGCTTGTCGTAGTTGATGTGATAACCGATATCGTGAAGCAGCGCGGCATCGCCTAGAATCTGCCGGTCGCTCTTGTTGCAGCCGAGTCGCGTGCCGATCGCGTCGAAGAGCTGGAGAGCAAGCTTCCTGACGTGTTTTCCGTGTGGCGCCTCGTAGCTGGAACGCTCCGCGAGCTCGCGAACTGAGCGTTGTCGGGCATTACCTGGATCGGCGGGCACAGCTGTGACCCGGGCGGCTTCGAGCAGCAGACCTTCGCGAATTCCGTAGCCCGAGACTACCAGCTCACGCGCCTCGAGCCGCGCCATAACTTCTGCGGCGACGGCGAGACCAGCGACGATGATATCAGCGCGAGCCGCGTTCAATCCCGGAACCGTTGCGCGCTCCGGTGGTGACATTGCATGCAGCATGTCGAGGATGTGCTCGAGCTCGCCGCGCGGAACGACCGTCCCATGGACAGTCTGCGCGCTTCGAAGTCCCTGCCGGGAGAGGTGAATGCCCGCGAGGTTTGTGAAAGTACCTCCCGAACAGATCACCTGCGCGCCGCGCCAGTCGCGAGCCGAGATCCGATTGGCAATTTCGCGCCGCACGAGCTTGCGGAGCTTCTTCATACCTTTGCGCGGCGGACGATTCGTCAGATACTCCTCGGTGAGACGAATGGCGCCAAAGGGAAGCGAGATCAGATGCTCGACGAGTCCGTCAGCGCTCAATGCGAGCTCGAGTGAGCCACCGCCGATGTCCATTACGACTGCTCGTCCCTGGCCGAGATCGAAATGTGCAAGAGCGCTGCGAAAGCTGAGTCGCGCTTCATCGTCTCCGGTGATGACCTTCACCCGGAGTCCGGTCTCGGCCTTAACGAGGTCGAGGAACGCGCGTCCGTTCGCGGCTTCGCGCACAGCACTCGTCGCCACTGCTTCGATGCGCTTTGCGTTCAGCTGACGCGCGAGCGTGGCCATTCGATTGAGTGACGCGATTGCTTCGAGCATGGCGGTTGCGCTCAGCTCGCCCGTCTGCTCGACGGCCTGACCGAGACGGGGCGCGGCTTTCATCTCGTTGACGACGCGAATCGATCCGCCGGCAGAAACGTCAGCGATGATCTGACGGATCGAATTCGATCCGATGTCGATCGCCGCTATGCGAACGTCTTCCGCCGATGGGCTCTGGCGAGCGCCCCCGGACGAAACGTTGAGACGAACAGCTGGTGCGGATGAATTCACGTGCGGCGCGGCTTTCGCGCGGGCTCAGTCCTCGAAGTGATGCTTTATCTGCTTGCCTTCGGCAAGGTACACGGCGTCTTCGCTGATGTTGGTGGCAAGATCCGCGACTCGCTCGAGGTTTCGACTGACGAGGAGAAGCTCCAGCGACCGGGTGATCGTCTTTGGGTCTGCCATCATGTGAGTGAGCAGAATCCGGAACATCGAATCATGCAGCGCGTCGACCGCATCGTCTGCCTTGCACACCTCTCGGCCGAGGGCGCCGTCCGCTCGCGTGAAGGCGTCGAGCGATTGAGCGAGCATCTCTTTCGCGCGACGTGCCATGTCCTCCAGCTCGGGAGCTACCGGCGGAGGCGCCTCCATTTCGAGCAATCTGATTGCAGACTCGGCGATGTTCACTGCGTGGTCACCCACCCGCTCGAGATCGCTCGATACCTTGATCGCACCGACTAAGAAGCGGAGATCACGAGCCATCGGCTGCTGAAGAGCGAGCAGGGAAATCGCGCGTCGCTCTACTTCCACTTCCAGGTCGTTGATCGCCTTGTCTCCAGCGAGAACGTCCTCGGCCGCTTCTCGATTACCGGACATGAGCGCGGAAATCGACCGGTCGATGAGCTGCTCCGCCTGATACGACATGTCCAGCAGGAGCTGCTTGAGCTCATCCAGCTGGTCGTGGAAGTGACGAAACCCTGTAGACTGTACCGCGGTCATCCAAACCTCCCAGTGATGTACGCATCGGTGCGGTCTTCGCGCGGGCTGGTGAATATCTGGTTTGTCGGGCCCGCCTCGACCAGCTTGCCGAGGTAGAAGAATGCAGTGGTGTCGGAGATTCTCGCGGCCTGCTGCAGGTTGTGCGTGACTATAACGATAGTCAGATCGCGGCGAAGCTCGACCAGCAGTTCCTCGATTTTCTGTGTCGACAGCGGATCAAGCGCGCTCGCCGGCTCGTCGAGAAGCAACACGTCGGGCTTGTTTGCCAGTGCTCGCGCGATGCAAAGGCGCTGCTGCTGACCTCCCGACAAACTAAGCGCGTTCTGGCCGAGCCGGTCCTTGACCTCCTCCCAGAGCGCAGATCGCCGCAGCGACGTCTCCACGAGCTCATCCAGATCTCCCCCCGCGGCACCGGTGCTCACCTTCGGTCCGTATGCGACGTTGTCGTAGATCGAGCGGGGGAAAGGATTGGATCGTTGAAAGACCATCCCGACCCTGCGTCGGAGGTCAACGACATCAACGCCGCGCTCGTGGATGTCCTCGTCGTTCAACAGAATCGTTCCTTCATGGCGAACGCCAGTGAGTGTCTCGTTGATTCGATTGATCGATCGGACGTAGGTGGATTTTCCGCAACCCGACGGGCCAATCAGCGCTGTGATCGATCGGTCATGGATATCGAGAGTGATTCCATCGAGTGCTTGCTTCGATCCGTACCAGAATGAGAAGTCACGAGACGCGAGGGTGATCTTCGAATCGCCCGTTGAGATCTCGGGAGCTCGCAGGGGTACGGTAACGACGGGCACTGGTGCGGTCATCCGAACCTGCCCGTGACGTATGCTTCGGTGCGCGGGTCGGACGGTGAAGTGAACAAGACCGACGTCGGGGCTGCTTCAACCAGCTCTCCCGCCAGGAGAAATGCAGTACGGTCGGAAACGCGGCCAGCCTGCTGCATATTGTGAGTTACGATAACAACCGTAATCGACTGCCGCAGGTGATAAACGAGCTCCTCGACGGTTTGCGTGCTCAGAGGATCCAGTGATCCGGTGGGCTCATCGAGAAGCAATACGCGCGGATTAGTCGCCAGCGCCCGTGCGATGCAAAGCCGTTGCTGCTGTCCACCGGAAAGCGCTACCGCGCTCTCCCGCAGTCGGTCCTTCACTTCCTCCCAGAGCCCTGCGCGCCGAAGAGCATCCTCGACGACGTCTCCTACCTCGCTGCGTCGCGGCGGCTTTTCGGACAGCACTCTCAGTCCACTGGCGACGTTGTCGCGAATGCTCATCGTCGGAAATGGCGTCGGTTTCTGGAACACCATTCCGATCTGTCTCCGCACCGCGATCGGACTGGTGCCTGGTCCGTAGATGTCGGTGCCGTCCAGCTTCGCACTGCCGACGACAGACGCACCAGGAACGGTCTCATGCAGGCGGTTGAGGCAGCGGAGGAATGTCGACTTACCGCAGCCGGACGGACCGATGATCGCTGTGACTTCCCGATCGAACATCTCCAGCGAGACGTTTCTGACCGCGCGCAGGTCTCCGAAGTATGCGTTCAGGCGATACGTCACGAGGCGTGGAGAGCGATCATCCTGCGGAACAACCCTCGCTGCTGAAGTCATCTCAGTCAGCCGCCGCACCGAATCGCGCGCGCGTGACGTATCGCGCCGCGAGGCTGACGAGGAACACAATCGCGATCAGCACCAGCGCACCCGCCCATGCCTGTGCGTGCGCTGTATCGTACGGACTGATCGCATAGGTAAAGATCTGGAGGGGAAGGGCGGCGATTGGCGCGTTGAGCTTCGTGGACCAGAACTGATTGCCGAGTGCGGTGAAAAGAAGTGGCGCTGTTTCTCCCGCAATTCTTGCGATTGCAACCAATGCTCCAGTGACGATACCGGGTAGCGCTGTCCGCAGCACGACGGCCAGTGACGTTCGCCATTTCGTGTAGCCAAGGGCGAGGGCCGCCTCGCGGAGAGACACGGGCACGAGACGAACCATTTCCTCGGTGGTGCGCGTAACGAGCGGAATCATCATCGCGCCAAGGGCGATTCCTCCGGCGAGCGCCGAGAATCCGCCAAACGGGCGAACCAGGAATTCCCATGCGAAGATTCCAAGCACGATCGAAGGAAGGCCGTTCAATACATCCGAGAGAAACCGCACCATCGCTGCAAACCAGTGCCCTCTCCTCTCGGCGAGATAGAGTCCTGCTCCAATTCCGATTGGCAGCCCGAACGCCGAAGCGATTCCTACAAGGATGAGCGTGCCGACGATCGCGTTCGACATCCCACCACCCGTCTCACCTACAGGGCTTGGCATCTCCGTGAAGAAGCCGGGCGTGATGAATGCCGCGCCTTTCTTCAGCAGATGGAAGAGGATGAATAGAAGCGGAAGCGTCGCTAGTACAGCAGCGACGTACGTAAGGGCGAGCATGATGAAGCTCGCTGTATGCCGACGGGTGAGACGGCTCACGGCGCCGGCCCTCGCGACACCCGCCAGACAAGCCATCGCGCGATCGCGTTGACGATGAGCGTCACGAGAAACAGAACTGCTCCGACCGCCATCAGCGCGGACAAATGGAGGTCGTTGGTTGCTTCGGTAAACTCGTTCGCTATCAGCGAGGCCATCGTATAGCCCGGAGCGAAGAGCGAAGCGGAAATCTCGGGACGGTTTCCAATGACCATTGTCACCGCCATTGTTTCGCCGAGCGCTCGGCCCAGTCCGAGAATGATTCCGCCGACGATGCCTGATCTCGCATAGGGAATCACAGCATCGCGTATCATCTCCCATTTCGTCGCGCCGAGGGCGAGCGCAGCTTCGCGCTGCGCGCGTGGCACTGCACGTAGAACTTCCCGTGTGACCGCGGCGATGTACGGCAGAATCATGATCGCGAGAATGACGCCGGCGGCGAGCATGCTGTAGCCGTAATTCGGGCCGCTGAACAGCGGCAAGCCGCCAAGGTGCAGCGTATCACGAAGAAACGGACCTACCGGGTCACGCAGAATCGGAATGAGTACGAAGATTCCCCACAAACCGTAGACGACACTGGGGACCGCGGCGAGAAGATCGACAAAGAACGCCACCGGCTGACGAAGCCATCCCGGTGCGATCTCCGATAGAAAGATGGAAACGCCGAGCGCGAGCGGAGTGGCAATGATCAGCGCGATTGCCGACGACACAACGGTGCCGAAGATTGCCGGCGCCGCGCCAAACTCTCCCGACGCAACGTCCCACCGGCTTTGAGTGAGGAATGACAGACCGGATCGCGTAAGTGCCGGCCACGCGGCCGCGAAAATCGAGACCGCGATCAATACCAATAAGAGCGGTATCGCCACGGCGAACGACGTTATGGCGATCTGATACGCGCGATCTCCGAGCGCGCGCAGATCGAGACGAGGAGCGTCGGGAGCCGACGTCGTGCGCCTGCTCCCGACGCTCGCCGTAGTTGCTTCCATCAGGCTCCTGCGCCGATTTTGATCGTTCCCAGCCTCTGCTGAAGGCGGGATGCCATCGTTTCGGGAAGCGGTGCGTAATCGAGCGTTGTCGCCTGCTTCTCACCGTCGGTGAGTGCCCAACGCAGGAAGTCGACGAGCTTTCTTCCTTTCACCGAGTCGGGCTGCTGCTGATAGACCAGAATCCACGTGAATGACGAGATCGGATACGCGTTCTCGCCCGCTGCGTTCACGATTGACACGCGGTAGTCAGTGTTTTCCGGCAGCTTGTCGGCCGTCGCCGCGGCCGCAGCGGTAACTGCCTCAACCGACGGCAGCACGAATTTTCCGGACGCGTTCTTGATGGCCGCGAACGGTAGATTGTTCTGCTTTGCGTACGCGAGCTCGATATAGCCGATGGCGCCCGGTGTCTGCTTGACCTGGCCGGATACGCCCTCATTACCCTTTCCGCCAAGTCCGACTGGCCAAGTCACTTCCTTTCCTTTTCCCGGGCCAGCCTTCCAACTCGGACTCACGGCCGTCAGATAGTCCGTGAACACGTACGTTGTTCCGCTTCCATCGCTCCTGTGCACCACGAGAATGTCGCTTGCGGGAAGCTGGACGCCCGGGTTGAGCGCGGCAATCCGTCGATCGTTCCACTTCTTGATCTTGCCTGTAAAAATGTCAGCCACGACGTCGCCGCTGAGATTGAGCGGCTTTGTGAGCTCGGGCACGTTGTACGTCACGACGACCGCGCCAAGAACTGTCGGGATGTGAAGGATTGGACCTTTGGCTTTCGCGAGCTCATCATCCTTCATCGGGCTGTCGGACGCTCCAAAATCGACCGTTCCCTCGGAGATCTGTCGGATACCTCCGCCGGATCCGATCGACTGATAATTGATCTTTATGCCTTTCGCGTTCGCGTAGTCGGCGAACCACTTGGAATAGAGCGGATAGGGGAAGGTGGCTCCGGCGCCGGTGAGATCCACAGCGCCCGAGCGCGCGGACGCAGTTGCTGGCGTACCGGTGTTCTGCTTATCGCCGCCGCAGGCGATAGCTGCCAGAAAGAAGGGAACCAAAGAAAGGCGTTTCACGGATTGCTCCAGGTTTGGGTTTCGTTGCGATTGTTTTTAGAAACGGGCGACTGCGTGAAGGAACCAGGTACGGGTCGGCGTAATCGTCGACAACTTCCGCGGCGTATTCTCCTGATAGTCCGCCGACAAAGAGACTTTCTTGTTCACGTCCCACAGCAAGCCGGCAATCACGACTTCATAGCGGGATCCGATGTCGGCATTCTGCGTGACGCGATCGTATCTGCCGAGCACGCCGAGCGGCGCCAGGACATTTCCGGCGGGGAACGGATGCGCGATGGCGTATCCGGAGATGAGGCGTCCAGTGCTGTCTGTCACAACACGCGGAAAAACGAACGTGTTTCCCCCCGACTCACCCTCCTCGATCCGCTCGGCGTATTCCGCACCAAATGTCAGTCGCGGGTTGAGGTTGCCGACGTGAACGCCCCAGCGATCTCGCTGAAGGCCTTCGCCGACGGGGCCCAATTGACCAAATCCGCCGTCGACGAATTTGCTCGCGACTGCGCCTTTGTATCCCCACACACTTAGAGCGACACCGGTCAGTGGGCTGCCCTTGATCGATGCCCACGGAGTTACGGTAAAACGGGCAGCGTAATCCTTGAACCGATCGGTTTCGCGCGATGTGTAGCCCGGTCCATTCGTCACGGTCGCGTAGATCTCGCCGAGCTTACGCGGAAGCGTGACGAGTGACGCGATGCCGGCATCGGCCGAGGAGAAGTATCCGGCCCGTTCCGTCGGGGTTGTCGAGATCCACCGCGGCCAGAACTGCTCGTCGTGATCGATGAAAACGGTGTGCAGCAATCCGCCGCGAGCCACCGCGTGCCACTCCTTTCCGTTGAGAAAGTTGTACTGGAGGTACGCATACTTGGCGCGCAGTACCCAGCCGCGATAGAAGGAATCGTTCCCGTTCGTCGTCTGCTGAAAAACATCGGCCGTGACTCGAACGCTCGCACGATCGCCCGCCGCGAGCCGAAACGTGAGGTACGCGCGCTCGATGTCGAACTTGTTTGCGGCGCGCGCGGCGCGTTCACCGCGGTACTGATAGTTGGCGAACAGAATGCCGGAGAAATCCAGCGCGGGTGTCGGCGCGGGCGCGGGTGGCTTCGACGCAGCCGTGTCACGGGTCGGCTTCGACACAGCGGTGTCACGGGCCGGTTCGCGAGGCGTATAGACCTGGGAAGCGACAACTCCCGGCGCCAGACAGAGTAACGCACAAGCAACGCTCAATGCTTTCACGGAATCTTCCTTGTCGGGATATCGAAATATCCAGCGTCACAGGAACGTGGGCTACTTCGTCGGAAAGCCGTTACTTGCTAGTTACAATCGAGGCTGCCAGATCAAAAATCATTGGCGTAACTGACGATCTTGAACTCTCGTCCGCGCTCGATGATCGACCCGAAGAGCCGATAGGAAATGACGTTTCCTCGAGCGTCGACGAGGCGAAGCCTGCAATCGGTCCAGATGCGGTTCCGCCCCTGCCGATCGGGACTTCCGGAGCACTCGTGACCTGCGTAATGAAGGCGTTGTCCACCCAGGCGGCGGACAAGCCGACGCAGCCCGGAGACACTCGGATTCCGAATCGAAGTCCAGACAAGCGCTGGCGATTGTCGATAAGGCGGGCGCGCGTATGGCGATTCAGGATACACGACGTCAGCAAACTCCCGCCTATCAAGGAGCATGGCGTTGAGCTCGCTGCTGTCACGGCGCTCCAGCGCAATGACGAATCGCTGGATCAACGCCTCTCTCGAAGCACTGCCACCGTTGAGTCGTGTGACCCGACGGCCACCAACCGCCGTCCGAAAGCGGCGCAACTCTTCTGACACCGGAAGAATTGAGTCCACGACGTAGCCTGGCAGGCTGCGATTGATCGAATCCTGATGCGCGCGAGACAGTGAGTCAGCCCGCGTGGAATCAGCCGCCGATATAATTACCGCTCGATCGCGAGACGGACCGCATCCGACAAAGAGAACGGCCAGACACACAGCCGCGTGAAGAAGTCGACGAGTCATTGATATCGATTGGTACGCGGGTGAGCTGCGGCGGCGCGGGCCACCGCGCCGCCAGGCTCACTCAGTTACGCGAGTAAGCCGTCCAGCCGCTCCACCACTTGGCACCGCCGGGAGCTGCGGCGCCGACATAGGTTGTACCGGGAACCACAGTTCCACCTTTCGTTCCAATCTTTCCTGGAAGCGTAGCGAGTCCGCCGGTTGCGATCGGCGAGCTTGCAGCGGGCGTCCAGTCGAACGCCGCCACACCAGAGGGTATCGCTCCCTGGGCAGGAACGCTGGTGAAGAGTGAAGTCGTAGTTGCTGTGCTGTTCGTGAGGTTGTTTCCGGCGAGATCGAACGAATTCTGCGTGGTGCTGCCGCCGCCCGCCTGGAAGATCGTGTTTGCTACATCAGCGAAGAAAACGTTCCTGACGGCGAGATCTGCCGTGGCCGCGTCGGGCGTTGCTACGGAGCCGGCTCGAGCAAAAGTCTCAGCATCCCGCAGCGAGATTCCGGCACGTGGGAATCGCGCGAGAACTCCGTTTACGTAGTACCCGCCCGTTCCCCGCCGAAGCATCATCCCGAAACCGCCACCCGATCCGACGCAGGCGACATCACCGCATCCGATCAGAGTGAAGTTCGAGACAAGAGGCACGGTGAACGGAGACTGGTTGAAGCCGAGATCGCAGCCCGAGCCGTTGCAGCCGTCGTTCTCGATTCCTTCGAGATCGGATGCAAAGAAGCCGGCACCGGTTCGTGGTGTGAGCTGCACAGAATTGAATCCGATCAGGAACGACAGACGCCCGACCCAACCCTCCGACATGTCGTACATGTCATCGCCTGTCTCGTACGCAACCAGGTGATCGGCGTCGAACCCTCCGCCAAAAAACTCAAACGCGTCGTCGAGCCCTGCCAACGACTGCAGGTACGACGCGCGCGTCCCGGAACCGACTGCTGCGAAAGTGAAGGAGTTCAGCTCATTATTGAGCGACGGGGCAAATCCGGCGAACTCCACACGCACATAGGAAAGAGTGCCCGAGTTGTCAGTCGCGACTGTGCCGCCCGAATAGAGAACCTGATAGTTCTTTCCACCGACGACGCCAGTGCCATCGGTACCGGAGCCCTCAACTTCGACGGTACCACTTCGATTGTTGATTGCGTTTCCGATGATGATGAGACCGCCCCAGTCGCCCGGCTGACGCTGTCCGGCAGGCCTCGATGACGTTAACACGATCGGCGCTTCGGCCGTTCCGACCGCCTGGATCTTGGCCCCACGCAGAATCCAGAGCGACGATCCGAGCGTGCTGAAATCACCCTTGATCGTTGTGCCGGCTTGAATCGTCAACGTCGCGCCGTTGGCAACGTGAATGAAGCCTTTCAGGGTGTAGATGGTATCGGCTGAGAAAGTCCGGTTAGTCGTTATATCCGTAGTCACATCGGTGGCAGCATTTCCGAATCCGAGCGTCGTGGCCGACGCTTCGCCCGAAGGAATGCTCCTCAAGCCGTCGCGATTCGTGATGACGTGATATCGATAGAGCGTGTTCACCTTGAGGTTGGTGTCTACATAAGTCACCGGTCCCGGCGTAGCTGGCGCGGGGACCGTTGCGATCTGTGTGTACGCACCCGTGGCACCTTCAGCTCGCTCGATGTCGTAGCTCTGGTCGCCGGAGGTGCTGTTGAAAGTGAGCTGAATGGAGCTCGAGCTCGTTGCGGTTGGTGAAAGTCCAAGAATCGGATTGGGGGCAGAAGGACCCGTGTTGTCGCTGCATGCAGCCGCGAGCATCAAAGCGGCAGCTGCCAGAACGAACTTTCCGCGGGAGAATGCCATTCGGTTCCTCAAAACGTGGAAGGGGAGTTTTCGTAAACTGAGGAGGCAGTTGAGGGCTTGAGCCTCAACTGCCTCAATAGAAGCCGGTGTCGTCAACTGTTGCGTCTCGTAGACGTCACAGTGACGTCACGATGCGCTGATGATTTTCTATCAGCGCATCACGGACGAAATTGAATTCCGGCCTGGAAGGTTCGTCCTGTTTTGTAGTGCTCGCGGGTCGCGGATCCCTGAACCGTGTTGTATGGCGAATCGAGCAGATTCTTCGCGTCGACTCTAGCTGAAACGTTCTGGAAAAGTCCGAATCGAAGCGAAAGGTCGAGCACACTGCGCGCGCGTCGAATCACGTCGGGTAGCGGAGCATCCCCGGCGGCGTCGATGCGGTCGCCAACGCGATTGAAGAGAAGAGTCGCTGACGAAGCCCCAGTTGCTGAGCTGTACGAAAGGCCCGCATTGATCACATAGGGCGCCTGTCCGACCATGCGGCGACTGAGATTCGTGGCGCTCGCTTCGGTGTTCTTGAAGAGATGAATTCGACTCTCCATCACCGTGACATTGCTGAACAGAGTGAATGGAGTAAACGAGCTGGCAATGAAGCCAAGACTTTTTCGCAGCTCGAGCTCGATTCCGTAATTGTCTGCGCTCTCCGCGTTCGTGTAAAAAACTGTTCGGGTCCCCGACCCGGCAGCGCGGTAGACCCGTTCAATCGGCAGGTCGAATTTCTTCGCAAAAAACGCAACGCTGATCACTTCGGCAGGGCCGGGATAATACTCCCAGCGCACGTCGGCATTTGTCACGTTGGTTCGCGAGAGATTCTCATTTCCCTGCGTGTCGTCGCCGTTCAGAACATCGCGGCTCTTGATCGGAGAGAGCTCGCGATACTCCGGGCGAGCCAGCGTGCGCGATGCCGAAAGCCGCAGCTGCTGCAATGCAGTGAGCCGCACATTCAGTGAGAGCGACGGAAGTAGATCGTTCCACACCTTTCGCGTAAAGACCGGCGAGCCGAGAGTCGAGAATGCGTTCACGTCGAGGTGATCGCTTTCATAGCGCGCGCCGCCGATGACGCGAACGCGGTCAGTTAGTGCGAGCTCTGTCATTGCAAAGGCGGCCGAAAGACGATCTCGAGCGGTATACGATCCTCCCTGAGCAAGCGGCCCGATGTCGAAGATCTTGCCGTTGCTGAAGCGACCATCGAACAGCTCTTCCGGAGGAAGCTCTCGGATAGCGTTGGAGATACCATTAGCGCTGATCGAATAGGCGCGCGTATCCGCGTCGCGGGCGGTGCGTCTGTAAAACCCGCCGATTCTCACCGAGCTCTGGCCCGCTGCTCCAAGCGCGAGTCGATAGCTGCCGGTCACTTCGCGATTTCTTTCGTCGAGGTCGGAAAAAGTTCGCGTCGCGCCGCCGTTTCCTGAGTTCTGCCAGCGAAGAGCCAGCGGTCCATTCGGTGTATCCTGCTCAATCGCTTGAACGAATTCCGAATGATCCGGCTCAAACCTCCGTACGCCACTCGCAGTTCCAGTCCAGTCAATGCGATGACGCGATCCGAGCTGATGCTCGCCGGTGAGCTGAACCGAGCGAACAGCGCGCTCGACGTATTCCATGCGAGTGATGCGCGCGCGAATTCCCTCGTTTTCGAAGGCTCCGTTTTCGACGATAGCGACGTTGTCCGCGGTACGATTGTACATCGCGTTGAGCGAGACGCGTGATGCGTTGCCTAGCATTGTGCTGAGATTTCCGAGGCCGCCCCAGAGAACTCCCTGACTCGAGCGCTCACCGGTGAATCGATCGATCTCGGTCGTCTCTCCCTTCACGTTTCCGCGGCCCGCGAGCGCACGCACCTGATTGTCGCGAAAATCGGTAGTCGAGGAGAACGTGCCCGACATCAGATAGCCGATGCGATGTCCGAACAGAAGCGGATCGTTTCCTCCGAAGGATGCAGACCCTGACATGTTCGGAGTCGCCGTCGCGGTGTTCGGCGTCCATGCATTCCGGAACTGACTTACAAGAAGGTCCTTGTCGCCCTGATTCAGATTCAAGCCCTGGAAATTCCCGACGGACCGGACGATCGACGGCAAATCGCGTGAGTGTCCGACATTTCCATATCGCTCTCCGCCCGATGCGCTTGGCGCGATAATCTCGGCGCCGGTCGCCCCGGTCTCATATCCGCCGCTCAGCTGAAGGGACAGCTGTCGTCTGGCAGGAAACTCACGCGTTTTGATGTCGACGAGCGCACCGGAAAAGTCGCCTTGAAGATCGGGCGTGAACGTTTTCGTCGTAGTGATTGTCTGCAATAGGCCTGATGGGAACATGTCCAGCGGCACCACGCGCTGCTCCGGCTCGGGGCTTGGCACGCGTGCACCGTTGAGCGAAGTAGTCGTGTATCGCTCGCCGAGTCCGCGGACGAAAACGTACTTGCCGTCTGAAACGGTGACGCCACTGACTCTCTGGACTGCCTGTGCCGCGCTTGCGTCCGGGCTTTTCGAGATCTGTTCCGCCGTGACTGAGCTCACCACGCCTACGGCGGTTCGCTGACGGTCGACGGCTTCACTGACCGTCCCCCGCTCGGCGGAGGCTGTAACCACCTGCGTCGTGAGGGAGACTGTCGCCGGATCGAGAGCGACATCCTGTGACAGAGTCTGATCTGTCGAGAGGAGAATTCCGGTGACCGTTTTGGGTGTGTACCCGAGGCGCCGCAGATGCAAGGTTACGGTGCCCGCAGGTATCCGCTTGAGCGTGAAGCTTCCCTCGACACCGGATGACGTACCGAGAGTGGTTCCGACCAGCTGAATTCCAACGTCAGCGAGCCCCTGACCCGTGCGGCTGTCGACGACGCGTCCTACAATGCGGCCAGTCCCTGTGGAATCACTCGACGTTGTCTGGGCGCTACTAACAGTTGACCGAACGAAAAGTCCGGACAATGCGATGAATACGGCAACCGACAGCGATCTAGTCATGTGGACCCGGAGGATTGAGGGAGACACTTCATTAGAAGGATGAGCGAAGTATCCCAATCACCGGTCTCGATCCGACCGCGTCAGTGCAACGACTATGTCACGTTATGCGGGACCGAACCGTCACGAGAAGGCGTGCGCTCGGGAAAGAACGCCGAGATGGTTGTGCCTTTGCCGACTTCGCTCGTCGCGCGAACTGTTCCTCCGTGCGCTTCGACGAGATGCTTCACAATGGCGAGCCCGAGACCTGTGCCTCCCGATCCGCGCGAGCGACCGGTGTCCACCCTGTAGAATCGCTCGAATATCCTCGGGAGATGTTCATGCGAAATGCCGGGGCCGGTGTCCGCCACCGAAAGCCACACGCCGTTCGCTTCCGCAATCGAGCTGACAGTAATCTCGCCATGTTCGGTATGGCGTACGGCGTTGTTGAGCAGATTCGAAAGCACCTGACTGACAGCGACTCTGTCGGCAGTGATTTCTTCAGCGCCCTCGGCAATTGTTGCCGTGATCCGAAGACCCTTCTCCTCTGCGGCAGGCTGTAGCGCGGTAATGATTTCATCGAAAACCGCTTCGACGCTCACATCAGTCAAGGCCGGCACCCAACCGCCGGATTCCAAACGAGAAAGGTCCAGAAGATCGTCGACGATTCGCGTCATCCGCTGGGCGTTGTCGCGAATCGTCTCAAGGAATTGTCGCCGCGACTCAGCGGATGGATCGTCTGTGACGAGAGTCTCCGCGAATCCCGTGATTACCGTGAGAGGCGTTCGCAGCTCGTGCGATACGTTCGCCACGAAATCACGGCGCACCATCTCAAGCCGACGGGTCCTGGTCGTGTCGAACAGCGCGACAACAGCGCCTCCATCACGAAGCGGACGCGCGGTTACAAGCAGAAGCTTGTTGGAATAGCGCAGCTCCAACGGCTCAGGCTCGGCGCCGCGCTGGGCGCTCTGCAGCGACTGTTGCAGCTCTCGTTGACGGGGCAGGCGATCGACCGGGAATGGCGTCGCCGCGACAATCCCGAGCATCTGTCTCGCTGCCGCGTTGATACGAACGACACGCTGTCCCCGATCGACGGCAATCACGCCCTCGCTGAGCGATTCCATCATCGCTGAAAGGAGGGTGTCTTCGCCGCGGAGCGATTGCGTCTGTCCCTCGAGTTGCTCAGCGAGGCGGTGGATGACGGTGGCAAGCTCACCGAGCTCGCCGCGCAATTGAAGCGGAGGACGAGCGGAAAAGCGTCCTGTTGAAAGGGACCGAAGCGTGTCGTGCAATTCCGCCAGCGGCGTATCGATACCGCGCGCAAGAACGGTCGCGAGCGCGACTGAGACCAGCGCAGCAATCACTGCGCTGAGCGTGAGTATTCCGGCGTGAATATCTGAAAACACCAGCAGCGTGATCCACAAACTCGCGACGCTTGCGAGCGCCAGGAGCTGCAGCCGCCGTGCAACCCTCACGTGTTATTGAAGCTTCCGGGTCTCAACCGGTAGCCGAATCCTCTCACTGTCTCGATCAGCTCACCTGCCTCGCCGAGCTTCATGCGCAGCCGCTGCACGTGCATGTCGACAGTTCTCGTCTGGATGTCGGGAGCGGCTTCCCACACCGACTCGAGAAGATGCGATCTGCTCTGCACGCGACCTCTGCGCTCGACGAGCAGCAACAGCAGCTTGTACTCCGTTGGAGTCAGATCGATTTTCGAATCATCCACGGCAACTGTATGCGCGCCGCGATCGATCAGAATCGAGCCGATGCGCATCGTGTCGCTCGCGTCACCTCCGCCAGTTCGCCGGAGTATTGCTTTAACTCTCAGAACAAGCTCGGCCGGGCTGAATGGCTTCGTGAGATAATCGTCCGCGCCGAGGGTCAGACCTTTGATGCGGTCGGGCTCTTCGCGTCGCGCGGTGAGTAGAAGAACCGCAATACCGCGGGTGGATTCATCGCGACGAAGTGCCGTGAGCACGTCGAGTCCTGAAATCCCCGGAAGCATGAGATCGAGAACGATCAGCGCGGGACGCTCGCGTCTCGCTTGCGCGATCGCGTCAGTACCGTTGCTCGCTGTGGCGACTCGGAACCCCGCTTTGGCCAGATGATAGGCGACCAGGGCGACGATATCCGGCTCGTCATCGACAACCAGCACGCGCTCGCCCTGTGGCGGCGGCTCAACCATCCCGGAAAGTTCACCGTCGGCGGACCTCGCGGTCAACTCGCCGATTGTCACGGTTTGACGACGATCGCTCGTCGCGTCGGTCAGTATAGGCCGACCGTGAGGAGATAAGCGACTATCTGATCGGCGATCCAGTCACGAACCACTTCGCTGTAGTGTATCGAATCGCCGATGTGGTCCGCCGAGCTGCGCCATGTCGCACCGTTGTCGTCGGAGGTCCGAGCAGCGAGATCGATGAGGTGAATGCCACGCCGCGCCGCCATGGCCCGGACGAGCGTATTGATCGGCGGAATGGTTCCACCAGAAGAGGGGCGGGGAGCCAGCGTAGTAATAATGAAGTGATTCGGAGCTCGGCCCGCGCCAACCCACTGGTCTACCATCCACTCCAGATTCGCTGCCGTCTGCTCGGGCGTGAGCCCATCCGCAAAATCATTCGTTCCAATCGATACGTATACGAAGTCATTTGGTCCAGGCGCGAATGCACGCACGCGGAGTACCGGCCCGGTTGGATATGCACTTCCGCTCTCGCCGCCATTCCACGGTAGCCCGGCACCCAGCGCTTCTCCAGCGAACCTCGAGATGCCGTTGACACTCTCACGTGCGTTCGGAGCTTCGAGTGAGGTGCGGCCAACACCGCTTCTCGAACCAGAGATTCCGTGATTCACGGCGATGATCGGCCACGGGCTCTGTGCGTGCCATCTGGCTTCGATCTTACCAGCGACCTGAAGCGAGCTGTTGGGATCATAAGGCGATGCCCTGAGATTCGAGCTCGACACGTACGATGCAGCACGCACTGTAGGGTCTGTGCCCGTGTAGCCGACGTCGGTGTTCGAATCTCCAAATGTCACGATGCGCACTCGCACGGTTGCCGTTGCTCGAAAAACGCGTGGGCTGTTTGGAACCCCTTCAACGGCGGCGACCAGCGTGTTCTCGCCAGTTCCACCGAGCTTCCAGCTGCCTACGCGCGCAACGCCGGATAAATCGCTGACCGCATTCTCTCCAGTGATTGTTCCGCCACCGCTCGCAACCGAAAACGCCACTGTGACGCCGGCGACCGGTAAGCCATCGGCGTCCGTCAGTGTGACGGCCGGCCGGATTGGTACTTCGGAGAATGACGGTGCTGACTGGCCATCTCCTTCGAGGACGGCGATCGAGGCGGGCGGTGCGATCGCTTGGGCCGACATTACAACGGGATCCGTGCCGGCGATCGTGGCTGTTATCTGTTGTGAGCCCGCGTGCACGCCAAGCGTCCACGCGCCCGCCGTTGCGATTCCCGACTCATTGGTCACCGGATCGGCATTCGCGATGGATCCGCCAGCCGGACCGACGGCGAAGTGGACCGTGACGCCGATCACGGGGAAATTGTCGGCGTCGGCGACTTTGACCGATGGCAAAACCGGAAGCGGCTCACCCGTCTTGCCGGTCTGCCCATCGCCACTCACAAGCGTTAGGCTGGCCGGCGGTCCCGCCGTAACACGGACTGTGGCTGAAGAGGTTTGATCTTCGGACGTCGCAGTGACGTTAGCGGTGCCGGGGCTTACTCCCGTCGCGTCACCGGTCAGAGAATCGACAGCGAGAACGGCGAGATTACTGCTGGACCAATTGACTTTGCGCCCGGTCGCCGGCTCGCCATCCTGATCCGTCAGGCGAGCTGTCACATGCACAACGTCGTGAACGCGAACGCTCGTTGTTGCCGGATCGACAGCGATTGCGGCTATCGGTGCC
>DATBRZ010000024.1:0-4879 GCA_036560025.1 Gemmatimonadaceae bacterium
GCAACCTTCCTTGATCGGGCGAGCGAGCGGCCGACGTCGGGCATGATCTGCATCAGCCCGCGCGCACCGACCGGTGACGTCGCGCGTGGGTTGAAACTCGATTCCTGTCTTATCAGGCCGGCGACAAGAGTGGGGTCGATGCCGAGTGAGCGGGAGCTCTCCTTGAGAGTCTCGCGCTCGAGCACCGGATACAGAAGCCGATAGTTCTGCGCCGACGGCTTCACTTCCGCCACAGCTCGTCTTCCGAGCGAAATCGATCTCGCCGATTGATCGGTGCCCGTGAGCGCATGCGCGGTTGCAACGAGCCTATCGGGCGAAGAACCAGCGTCACGGAAGAGGCGTTCCTGCTCGAAGGCCACCTCTGCGTCCATTCCGACGTCGCGAAGAAACGCGATGCGTCGCATCGTTTCGGTGACATCCTTTACTTCCGGGTAATTATCGGAGCGTGACCGATCTTCCAGGAGCGGTATGCCGAGTCGCCGCGCGCTCAATACCGAGTAGTACGAACCGCCTTCGCGCTTCATGACGTCGCGCCAGTGCGCGTGCGCCTTTGCTGTATCACCACGCCGAGCCCAGCTGCGCCCGCCCCAGTAGCTCGCGGCGACGACCTCGTCGCTCGACGGATAATGCTCAACGATGGAATCAAGCTCGTGAGTAGCGCTCAAGAGGTCGCCATTCACGTATGCGAGCTGAGCTGCGCGGAACAGCGCTGCTGGTGCATGGCGCGAACGCGGGAATCGCCGCGGCACTCCCAGCAAGGTTTGCCTCGCCGCAGCATCGCGCCCCTCGTCGGTCGCCAGGTCTGACAGCAGCATCAGCGCTGATGCTGCACTCGTGTCTCGCGGATACTGTGTCGTCAGCTGCCTGAGTGCATCTCGCGCCTGAGAGCCGAGGCCGGCGGCGAGGAGTGCGCGAGCGCGCTGATATCGCGCCGGCGCTCCAAGCGACGACGCCGCCCCGACGCGGGCGAACTCGGCCGCAGCCTCACGATCACGGTTCAGTCGAAGTAGCAGAGTTCCGTTCCAGAAATGATCGCGGTCATTGCCGAGGCCTGCCTTGAACGCGGTCGTGAACAGCGCGACTGCGCGAGACGACAGACCGGCTTGATAGGCGCCACGAGCGAGCGGGAGCGCTTCCTCGCGGCCCGGTGTTTTGAAAACACGATCGAAGAGATCGATTGCATCACGCGACGCTTCGCGCCCCGGCATCGACTCGATGTAGACAACGAGTGCCGACCTGGCGCTGAGCTTCGCCGCACTATCGGCAGCGCTTTGAATTCGAAGGCGAATCGCAGGAAGCCGGTCACCAAGCGCCTCGTACGCCGCGATCGCACCGTTTATGTCACCGGAACGCTCGAGCGCGATGGCTTCGGTCGGGCGTCGCCGATCCTTCGCGACTTGAGTTTCGATGCGGTCGTAGTAGCGAACGCGCCGAGAGCGATCTCTCGTGACGCCGGCGGCTCGGAGGTTCAGCCAATCGCGTATCGGTCGCAGACGTTTTGCTGCTTCCTGATAGTAGTGCTCGGCGCTGTCGAGCTGATCCGCGCGATCGAACATCCGCGCCTTTATGACAAGCGCGCTGTCGTCTGGAGCAACGATGCCGCTGTCGGGGCGCGGTGACGCAGCCAGCGCAATCGGACTCGGTGCATCCCTGCTGTCGCAGCCGCCGACCGCAAGGAGAACAGCGATGAGAAATGCTACTGGCGCCAACGCGTGTTCACGCCACGGAGCAGCTCGTTCGCTTCGACTGGTCCCCAGCTTCCGGCTTTGTATTCGGGCAGCTTGTCTACTGGATGCTGCTGCCAGTACTCCAATAACGGATCGATGATGCGCCACGCGTTTTCGACTTCGTCGCTGCGTGTGAAGAGAGTCGCATCTCCGATCATGCAGTCGAGCAGCAGCGTCTGATACGCCGGCGCGGCCTCTTCTCCGAATGCTTCCGCATATGAGAAATCCATTTCGACCGGTGATATCTCGAATTCGGGAGTGAGCTCGCGCGCAGCACCCGGAGTCTTAACCTGAAAGCGAAGAGCGATTCCCTCGTTCGGCTGCACGCGCATAACAAGCACGCTCGGAAACTTCTCTTCGAGCCGCTGCTGCCCGAACATCAGCACGGGTGGTGAGCGGAACTGAATCACTATTTCGGACGTTCGTTTCGCCAGCCGCTTCCCTGATCGCAGGTAGAAGGGCACATGTTTCCAACGCCAGTTATCGATGGATATCCGCATTGCCGCGAACGTCGGAGTTACAGACGCAGGATTCACATCTTTCTCTTCCCGGTATCCCGGTACTGCCTTCCCTTCGACTTCGCCCGCCGCGTATTGTGCCAGAATCACCGGCGGTGCGCCTGTGCCCACCAGTGGCTGCACCGACCTCAGCACCTTCACCTTCTCGTCGCGAACGTCATTCGCCTTGAACGCAATCGGCGGTTCCATTGCAGCAAGTGCGAGAAGCTGCAGCAGGTGGTTCTGGAACATATCGCGAACCACGCCCGCTTCCTCGTAATACTTGCCGCGCGTTTCGACTCCGACAGTCTCTGAGACTGTAATCTGAACGTTCTTGATGTATTGTCGGTTCCACAGAGGCTCGAATATCGGATTCGCGAACCGGAACACGAGAATGTTCTGCACCGTCTCCTTTCCAAGGTAGTGATCGATGCGATACACCTGGTGCTCGCCGAATCGGTCGAGCACCATGCAGTTCAGCTCGTGAGCGGTGCGCAGATCGCGGCCGAACGGTTTCTCGATGACCACGCGGGCCCACGGCCTCGCTTCGGCATCGGGAGTGCGCGGGGCCAGCCCACTGTTCGACAGATGGTTAACCGCCGTCTCGAAGACGCTCGGCGGAATCGCGAGATAGAAAAGCCGATTGCGCTCCTCTTCAGGTAGCGGCGATTCGATCTCCTCGAGGCAACCCTTCGTTGCGGAGTACGCGTCGTTGGACGTTAGATCTCCTGCCGCGTACCGCATTCGCTGTGATAGCCAATTCCACGCTGCATCATCGACCCGCTTGATCTCGTCCGAATGAGCGAGCGCATCACGCATCGACGAAACGAACTTTGCATCGTCGATCGGATCGCGCCCAACTCCCACGAGCGCGAAATGCTCCGGCAACAACCGCTGCTCCGCGAGATAGTAGATCGCCGGCATCAACTTCCGGCGCATCAGGTCGCCCCCTGCACCGAGTATCACCGTCGTGCAGGGATCGGCAGCCTGTCGGCGAACGAGTGGATGCCTGACCGGCACTGCTGCGGTCTTGACTCGCATTGCCGTCATGCCTTTTTCACCGCGTGACCGCCGAACTCGTTGCGCAGGGCCGCAATGACCTTTGCCGAGAACGATTCCTCCTGCCGCGATCGCAATCTTGCCAGAAGAGACATGGTAATCACGGGAGCGGGAACATCGATGTCGATCGCTTCCTGGACTGTCCACCTCCCTTCCCCCGAATCCTCGACGTATCCCTTGAGCGCGCCCAAGTGCGGGTCCTTCTCGAACGCAAGCTCGGCCAATTCGTTTATCCACGATCTCACAACGCTGCCGTGATTCCAGACGCGTGAGATGCGATGCAGATCGAGCTTGAACTGTTTCGATGCATGAAGGATCTCGTAGCCTTCGGCGTACGCCTGCAACATGCCGTACTCGATCCCGTTATGGATCATCTTCACGTAGTGGCCCGCTCCCGTTGGGCCGACGTGCGCATAGCCGTCCGGCGGCGCGAGCGATTTGAAAATCGGCTCGCACAATGCGAACGCCCTGTCCGATCCGCCCACCATCAGGCAGTAGCCGTTCTTCAAACCCCATATGCCGCCGCTCGTGCCTGAATCGACGAACTCGATTCCCTTTGCAGCGAGCTCCTGACCGCGGCGAATCGTGTCATGGAAGTTTGAATTGCCTCCATCGATGATGATGTCGTGCTTCTCCAAGCCGGGCAGCAGCATCGAGATGGTATCGTCCACCGGCTTTCCCGCGGGCACCATTATCCAGATCACGCGAGGCGCTCTCAACTTCGCGACGACATCTGACGCGCTCGTCGCGCCTTTGGCCCCGAGCGATTCGTATTTGGCGATCGCATCTGCGCTTCGGTCGAAAACGACCATCTCGTGACCGTCACGCATCAGCCGCTCCGACATGTTGCCGCCCATTCTTCCGAGCCCGATCATCGCGAGCTGCATCGCTATCCCCGCTTTGTTGTGGTGACGCCCAGCTTCGTCAGATCGGCCTGAAGCTGATCGGCCGACTCATACAGTATGGTATTCATTCCGAGCCGGCGGGCCGGCCCCAGGTTCTGCTCGCGGTCATCGATAAACACCGATTCCTCGGGAACGCACTGCGATATGCCGAGGGCGTGGTGGTAATACTTCGGCAGCGGCTTCCTCACTCCGAGCCAGTACGACGACAGAAACGCGTCGAACACGTCGCGGATTCCGAACGCATCGATGCGGTATCGATTGAGCTCGTCTGATTCATTGTTGAGAGTGCACATCCAGTACTGGCCGCAATCGGAGAGATCGCGAGCGATCCGGATCGATTCGGGGTACGGACGGCTTTGCTCGTACATGAACTGAATGAAGTCGTCGCGGCTGAACGAACGAGGCGAGTGGAAGACCGTAAAGTCCAGATAGTCAGCCAACGAGAGTCGTCCTTCCTCGAACGAGCCGACCGTTTCCTCGTGCCTGAACTGGAAATCCCGCGCATCGAGACCGAAGTGCTCGACGGCTTGAGCACGCTGCTCCCGATCCCAGCCGTTGGTGCCGAGGACTCCGCCGATGTCGAAAAACACGTGATTGATCGTCATGCCCGGTTATCCGCGCAGCACGGCGCGCGCCGGAGCGCCGTCGAGTCCCGCGAGTCTGAGCGGAAGACAACCGAATTCGTACACAC
>DATBRZ010000025.1:0-9528 GCA_036560025.1 Gemmatimonadaceae bacterium
GTCTGCAGATCGCTGGGCGTGGGCGCGAAGACTTGAACGGCAAGCGCATTCGCGGCGTCCGATGACACCACGCTGGTTTCGTCAAACTCGTAGCGCCTGTAGGTGCCGGCGGCCGCGCTCGAATCAGCGAGGCGACGGCCATTCAGCCAGATGTTCGCGCGATAGTTGATCCCGTCGAAGTGAAGCGTGACGTGCTTGCCGCGCATCGTGGCAGGAATGCGGAACGTCGTTCGATACCACCACGGCACGGCATACGGACTTTGTGGCGACATCGGCATGTGCACGAAGTTCTCGCCGATCTTGTAGGTAACACCGGGCAGCTTGCGGAAGTTCATACCGAAGAACGGATCGTGATAGCGATCATCGACAGCGTTGTCGACCAGCGTACCCACAACGGTTGACGGCACTTTCGCCCGATACCACGCCTCCGGACGATACGCCCGCGACGAGATCGTCGCTCCGTTCACTCCGACCGTTGCCGACGATTGAATGAGCCACCCATCGTGCAGCGTCAGCCGCTCCTGCGCCGACGCGGGCACCGCGATGCAGAAGAGAAGGATGGCCGGAACTGCGCGCGGTCGTGCTGGTTCTCTGCTCATCCTCAGTCCTCACTTAGTTGTCGATCGTCGATGGCCGTTAGTCCTGAGGCCGCAATCTCTTCGACTCGCCAGCCGAGTAGCGATTTATCGGCGTAAGCTCCGCCTTCCTCCTCGCACTGCTCGACAATCGATAGTCGCGGTTCCGGAAATGAAAAGGGCGGCGCCTGGAAATCCAGAGCACGCCAATCTCCATCAACCACGTCGTAGTTATCGTGTCGACCCGGAAACGACGTCATAAGTATGAAGCGAATGTTCGACCGCGCGACGTTCGCCAATGCGGCCCGAATGTTCGCGTAGGACAGGTGCACGAGACAGTCGCGGCACAGCAGTACATCGGCGTCCGGAAGAACGTCGCGGGTGAGATCGAGCTGCATGAAGCGGCGCGACTCGCGTGAGAAGAGCCGCTGGTTCTGTTCGACGATTGCCGGAACGATGTCGCCGCCGATGTACTCGATACCGCTCAGGTCTACGTGCTCCATCCACGTAAAATCACCGCACGGAACATCGAGCAGCACGCGGGCTTCGAGCTGACGAAGGGCGATTGGCAGCTCGGCGCGCAGCACGCGGGTCGAGTCGAGCGTAGATCCGACTCCGGATCGGGAATCCGGATCGGACCAGAGATTGGTCGAGTAGATCCGGTCGAAACGATCCTGAAGTCCAAGCGATGCAAGCTCGTCTGCTCGCTCCGCGAACCGCTGCTCAGCGATGGTGCGCCTCCGCCGGCTCGCCTCTCCATTCATGACGTTGCCTCCGCCAACACGAACGGCCACCGCTTTGTATGCCGGGACCAGAGCAGGAATGCAGCACAGCCCAGTGCCAGCACACCCACACCGAACAGAATTACGCGGATTTGTGTAGTGACGAAGACGAAGATCCAACCGAGGAGCGCCACCAGCGCCGGCACAGGATAGAGCCACATGCGGTATGGTCGCGGCATGTCAGGCGCGCGCCGGCGCAGCAGTATCAACCCGAACACCTGTCCCATAAACTGCACGAGGATTCGAGTGACGATCAACGCGTCGATGACCGTGCCAAGTGAGAAGAAACCGGCGACGATCGAGATCGCTCCCATCACGATCAGCGAGATATAGGGGAATCCCTTTGTTGGGTGCAGGCGGCCGAACGCGCGGAAGAAGTAACCGCTCTCGGCCGCGGCAAATGGAATGCGCGAGTATCCGAGCAGGAGCGCGAACACCGATCCGAACGCAGTCCAGAGGACAAGGAGCGTGAATATCGTCGCGACGCGTGAGCCGTAGATCTTCTGCATGAAGACCGAGACGATGAAGTTCGACTCCGGGTGCGCATCAGCCGGCACGAACTCACGCCATGGAACCACTCCGATGATCGAGAAGTTGATCCCTATGTAGATGATTGCGACGGCGATCGTACTGATCAGAATCGACCGCGGGATCACGCGCCCCGGATCACGCACTTCGTCGCCGATATAGCAAACGTCGTAGTAGCCCAGGTAATCGTAGATACCGATGCGCGACGCTGCGCCGAGTCCGAGAAAGAAACCGATCGAGAAGTTGAACGCACCAGGGGGAAAGTCGAATGCGATACGCGGGTTGAAGTGCATCGCACCGGTGATGATGACCGCGAGCACTGTGATGAGTGCGCCCACCCAGAGCGACAGGGTGATTTTTGCGATCGAGTGGATGCGGCGATACAGGAGCGCGATGTTGATGAGCCCGACGACCGTAACGAGTGCGATCACGCCGGGGCGCGTGAGTCCGTTCCAAATGTAGCGTGCGTACTGGGCAAAGCCGATGTAGCCGGACGCAATCTCCAGCGGTCCGCTGAGCACGAATTGCCAGACGAACAGGAAAGCCATCAATCGGCCGAACCGCTCTCGCCCGAAGGCTTCGCGCAGGTAGTTGAAGGATCCACCAGAGCCGGGCATCGCTGCGCCCAGCTCGCTCCATACCATTCCGTCGCAGATGACGATGACGAGCGCGACAATCCAACCCACCATTGCCTGCGGGCCGCCAAGCGCCGACATGAGCAGCGGGATCGTGATGAACGGTCCCACGCCCATCATGTTGGTCATGTTGAGCGCTGTCGCCTGTAGCAGGTTGAAGCGCCGGACGAGATGAGGCTGCTCGAGGGGAGTGTCGCGCGAAGAAGTGGGCGGCGTGCTCATGTCGCGTACGCAGGCATTAGCGCTCCTGTATATAGTTGCGGCTCATCCTACTCGTTTGCTCCGCGCCGATACGCCGGGAAAAGAATACCCCGGCATTTGACTGCCGGGGTAGGGTTTCGAGGCTGACACCCCACGCCTAAAGCGACTTTGACATGCAGACGCTCGTCGTTGCCGACGCAGAGTACTCGCCGTACGGCGGAATCCTCGCGAATCCCGCGCGGTCGTAGAGCGCGAGCGCTTCCGTCTGCCGGTCGCCGGTCTCGAGCACGAGTCGCACGACACCAAGCGCGCGCGCCTCGCTTTCGAGCCGTTCCAGCAACGCGTGACCGATACCCTGTCCTCTAACCTCAGGCGCTACATACATGCGCTTCAATTCTCCGACGTCCGGCCCGAGTACACTGATCAACCCTGGCTCGCGGAGACAACGCATCGCTCCACACCCGACGGCGCGATCGAACAATCGGGCAACGAGGAAGATGCCGTTGCCGGGAGTGACTTCAGAAGGATCCAGCCGGAAGTGCGTTGCGCCCGGCTCGGGATAAAGCGAAAGCAGCTCCGCGTTGAGAGCCGTAAGCAAACCAGCCACAACGGAGCTCGTCAGATCCTCGCGTACGATGTCGATGCTGCGCAACGAAGTAGAACTGGCCACGATTACAAATTAGTACCAAAATGCTAATAATAATTCATAGCCGTGCGCGAACAGCCTCAACAACTTTTTTGCCCGCTGGCACCACTCCGAGCGTCGTGAGAGCACCGCCGTCGATCACCGTCTCTCCATCCACCAGAACTTTGTACTCACCATAGCGGCCGTGGACCATGTCGACATCGATCCCCAGATCGCGTCTGAGCTTCGCCGCCGCACGGACGGCGTGGAGACCGGACAGTCAGTACGCGCAGTAACGAACGACGACTCTGGCCATCACGCTCCCCCTAACCGTGTTCGGTGTACGTGGGTTTACCCCGCGTGCAACAGCAGATATGCGGCCCACAGCGATCCTGCGAGCGCGCCACCATAACAAAGCACGAAGATCATTTCATTCAGGTGCTTGATCTGCAACCCATCATAGAGCGTGTAGCGGAAGCGATGAGCTGCGTGAAACAGCGACAACGTGCATAGCATGAAGAAAACCAGGCGCGTGAGCGGATGACGCAACAGAGCGAGCAGATGCTCGTGGCTAGGCGGCGACAACCATCCGAGAGGGAATGCGACTCCGAACAGGAACAGCAAGCTGGGTATCAGCATCGCCGCCACCACGCCCCCGACACTGAAGACGAGCCACAGCAAAGGCTCCGCGGATCGCCTCGGCATCTACGTTCTGAGGACGAGCCAGACCACGAGCGCTGACGAAATCGCCCAGGCAACGTAGTTCGAGGCCATGATCAATGGTCCCGGCACCCGCTTGCCGAGCACGCGTATCACCATCGCCTGCGGCGCCAGGTTGAACCACGTGATCGCGTGCAACGCGACGAAGGACAGGCTCACGATGTTGATGACGAGAACGAAAGGCCTGCTCGACCACGCCAGGAATTGATCGTATCGCGAGTGCCCCTGGATCACTGCGCGAACAAGCAGAAGAAGGTAGGCGACCGACCATGCAACGAAAACGCTGCTCAGCTCGCGCAGAATGAACGCGAGATAGGAGCGGCGTTCCAGCCACCAATACGTGGACACCCGGCGGCGGAACCAGCGCGGATGGTATTCGGTAGGGGCCAAGCGTTCGCTCATCGCGCGCTCCACGGCACGAGGAAGGCGCGCAACGAGTCCAACGCAGCGGTGAGCTTGTAACGCTGAATCGCACCGGCGGGATCGACATTCTTGGGACAGACCTCGGTGCATTCTCCCACGAACGTGCAACCCCAAATGCCTTCGTGTTCAGAAAGGACCTCGAGTCGTTCGCGCGCACCTTCGTCACGCGAGTCGAGGTTGTATCGCTGAGCGAGCGCGATCGCCGCTGGCCCGATGAACTCCTGGTCCAGGCCGTAGATAGGGCAGGCAGCGTAACACAGCATGCAGTTGATGCACATGCTGAACTGCGCGTACTCGTCCATCTCCTGCGGCGTCTGCCGATACTCTCCCTCGGACAGCGGTTTGTGGTCCTTGCGGACAATCCACGGTTTCACCCTGTTCAGCTTTCGCATGAAGTCGCCGATGTCGACGACAAGGTCGCGAATGACGGGAAAGTTGCGCAGAGGCTCCACGCGTACGGGACCTGGAGCGTAGTCGGCGAGGAAAGTGGCGCACGTCAATTTCGGTTCGCCATTGACGGTCATCCCGCAGCTCCCACAAATGCCCATCCGGCACGACCAGCGGTAGGAGAGGGTACCATCCAGACGGTCCTTGACATAATTCAGCCCGTCGAGCACGACCCAGTCTTTGGGACAGGGCACGTCGTATTCCTGGAAGGTTGGTGAGGCTTCCTCTTCCGGACGGTAGCGTGCTACCTGCAGCGTGATCTGGTCCGCCATGGAGTGCTACCTCCCGTAAACTCGCTCGCCCGGAGGCCAGCGTGTGAGTGTCACCGGAAGATATTCGACCCGGCACGCCGCGTCGGGAGTCCGGTAGATCAGCGAATGCGCAAGAAAGCGCTGGTCGTCGCGTGCAGGGAAGTCGGTGCGCTGGTGCGCGCCGCGTGACTCCTCGCGGCGTAGAGCAGCACTCACGATCGCGTCGGCGACGTCGAGCATGAAGGATAACTCGAGGGCTGCCACCCGCTCGGTGTTGAACGTGCGGCTCTGATCCTCGATGCGCACCTCGCCGAATCGTTCCTTTAGTTCGCGCAGCTTGTCAACTGCTCGTGCGAGCGCGTCACCGGAACGATAGATACCGGCACTCTCTTCCATCGTCTTCTGCATCTCATCGCGAAGCGTGACCAGGCGCTCGCGCCCGTCGCTGCGGTGCGAGAACTCGTTCGCCAACACCTTCTCCTCATCTCGCGCCTGTGCGAGCACCGCCGGGCTGATCTTCACTTCGCTGGAAGCATATTCGGCGGCGGCGCGTCCAGCTCGTGCACCGAATACCAGAAGCTCCGGTAGAGAGTTGGATCCCAGCCGGTTCGCACCATTGATGCTAACGCAGGCCACCTCGCCTGCGGCGTACAATCCGGCCAGCGGCGTGGAGCCATTTATGTCGGTGTGCACACCACCCATCATGTAGTGGACCACCGGTCGAACGGGAATGAGGTCCTTGACGGGGTCGATGTTCTGGTACTTCAGACACAGCTCTCGCACGAAGGGAAGCTTGGTGTCGATGACCTTCTCGCCCAGGTGGCGCAGGTCGAGGTGAACGACGGGCCCGTACGGTGTGTCGACGGTCCTCCCCTTCGCCACCTCCTGCACGAAGGCTTGCGACAAGCGATCTCGCGGCCCCAACTCCATACTTCGAAAAACCGGCTTCGGCTCCGGCTTGCCGAGGTTGTAGTCTTGCAGGTAGCGATAGCCGTCCTTGTTGATGAGGTACCCTCCCTCCGCCCGCGCCGCTTCGGTGATCAGTATCCCGGTGAACGGCAGGCCTGTGGGGTGGTACTGCACGAACTCCATGTCCTTGAGTGGAGCGCCGGCACGGAAGGCGAGGGCCATACCATCGCCGTTTTTGATATTGGCGTTAGTGGTGAACGGGAAAACCCGGCCGCAGCCACCCGTGCACAGGATGACCGCGCGTGCTGCGATCGTCTGCACTTTCCCCGACATCAGCTCGATGGCGACAACCCCATAGACCTGGCCGTCATCGACCAGGATCTTCGTCACGAACCATTCGTCGTAGCGAACGACGCTCGTGTATTGGAGCGTGGTCTGGAAGAGCGTGTGGAGCATGTGGAATCCAGTTTTATCGGCGGCGAACCATGTGCGCATCTTCTTCATGCCACCGAACGGTCGTACGGCAATGCGGCCGTCAGGCTCGCGGCTCCACGGACATCCCCAATGTTCCAATCGCAGCAGCTCCTGCGGTGCTTCTTTGATGAAGGCCTCTACAGCGTCCTGATCGCTGAGCCAATCTCCACCCGAGATCGTATCGTAGGCGTGTTCGTCGAAGCTGTCGTCAGGGGCGATCACTCCCGCGGCGCCTCCCTCGGCTGACACCGTGTGGCTGCGCATCGGATACACCTTGGAGACCACGGCGACACTAAGGCGTGGGTTGGTCTCCGCAATCGCAATGGCGGCGCGTAACCCCGCCCCGCCGCCGCCCACCAGCAAGACGTCATGAGAAGGGATCACGGCCGGATTCTCCTCACGGGCCGTGGTCGCTCAGCGGAAGGCACCGAACTCGATCGCTACTCGGCGGAAAGCAGCTCATCCACTAGAACGGTGCCGTCATGGCGGACCACCTTGTGACTCATACTTCCGTCGTGATACTCGTGACGAATACTGCGGCAGCCGCAGGCGTAGTCCAGCTCCTCAGTGAGCAATGCATCATCGTCGCGATCCTGGTAGCTCTCGCCGTCCACAATCCGCCCGCATGGCGCCTTTTTGCTCTTGAAGCTGGTGTTCGTAGCCATCGTCTACCTCCTTTCCTCGATTTCCTGAGAGTGCGGCTTTCGCTGTCACAGCACAACCCGCGGGAGCGCGTCGCCTTCTGCACCAACGCGCGCGACCTCAGGATGTCAACGTCGTCCTCCGCTATGTTTGAGCCGCTTGATTTCAAGCCAAACCTGTCGGTGCGTTTTGTCTTTGCCAAGCTCGCGTGCGACCAGGCCTCTTTTTTCACACTCAGCTCTTATCCAGCGGAGACTATGATGAATGCAACCGGGCACGTCTGATTCATGACTTGTCCCGATCCATTTACTTCCCAGATAGTCACGGCGTCTCCAGCTTGCCGGGAAGTATGTCGTGAGGAACACGCCTTCGTCCTTCGCATCGCGCACGAACGAATCGAGCATCGTCTGAATCTGTGACTTGGACGCGTGTGTCCAGATCGAATAAGCGAGAAAGAAGTTGAACTTCTCCCCGAATACCGACGTGTCGAAGTTGGGGTTCGAGTCGAACCGCGGATGTTTCGCAGTTAGTGTCTCCGGCTCCAGTATCGTACTGATGCCCATCTCGAGCCTCTCCGTACGAGGCTCGATCCCGCAATAACACTCCGGGTTCAGGAAATGAATCAGCCAATAGCCGCCGCGGAGGACTCCACATCCAAGGTCAACGACCTTCGCGTCCGGATTGAGGCCCGCAGCCAACAAATAGATGAGCTGCTCCCTGCCTCCTCTTTCGAAATCGACGATCGGCACACCGAGGAACTTTTTCGCGCCGAGTAGTTCAGCCTTGTCTTGTAGTCTCACTAACCGCTCGAGATCGCCGCAGCATCCATCCATACAATAGAATGATCGCGCCCACGAAGCCGATGACTCCAAGCCACGGCGCGAGAGCAAAATCCGCCGGCACCAGAGCGATCGGCGCGTCTTTCGAAAGGCCGACGATCAGTCCCGCGTTGAGCACTCCCCAGAGACTCTCACCGACAATCAATCCCGACGCGACAAGGGTACCGAGACGCTCAGCGCGATCAGGATTCGGCATCGATTTCGTGCGTCCATCGTACCAGTGAGAGATCACGGCGCCGACCACAACCGCGAACGTTGCTGACATAGGCAGGTAGATCCCGATTCCGACGGCGAGCGGCGGAATGCGCAGCTTCTTCATCGCGCCCATTGTCGTATCGAGGATGATCAATCCGACGCCGACGAGCGCGCCGATCCCGATCATCTTCCACTCGAGCTTACCGCCGATCACACCCTGGGCAAGCGCTGAGATGAGTGTCGCCTGCGGCGCGGGGAGCGGATTCGCCGCGACCACGTCGACGTTCGGAGCACCTGCGAAGCCATACGCTTTTGCGAGCAGGTTGAGCACCCACGGGATCACCGACGCGCCGGCCGCGACTCCGACAATGAGCGCGATCTGCTGGCGCATCGGCGACGCGCCAACGAGCTGACCGGTTTTGAGATCCTGCAGGTTGTCGTTTGAGATCGTCGCGCAGGCGAATACAATCGCGGTAATGAAGAGTGCGAAAGCGACGAGAGCTGTACGCATGTCCGGTGTGGGCGCCACGACGAGGACGAGTGTCGACGCGCAGATCACGATCGACAGAATGCCGACTCCCGAGATCGGGCTGTTCGACGCGCCGATCAATCCCGCCATGTAGCCGCAGATTCCCGCAATCAGAAAGCCGATGAGCAGCACGAACGGGATCGCGACGACCGTGAGACTCACGGCATTCGACGCAAGCGCAGGTGTCGACTTCGCGAATGTGAACGCCAGCCATGCCGTGACGAGAAGACACGCGATCGTGAGACCAACGATCCACTGCGGCGAGATATCACGGTCTCGATCGTCTCTCACAGTCGCGGCGCGCGAGGCGCTGAGCGTGCTCACCAGACCGCCGATGACTGGTTTCGCCAGTTTCGCCAACGTGTAGATGGCAGCGATCGCAATCGCGCCCGCGCCGATGAATCGGACCTGCGTTCGCCAGATCGTGAGTGTATGCGTGGCGAGGTCAACGCCTGCCGCAGCGGGGTTCATCGATGTCAGGATCGGCACCGCTATCGCCCACGAAATGAGGAGACCCGTCAGCATTGCCATCCCGACGGACAATCCCACCAGATGACCTGCACCAAGGAGCGCGAGCGACCAGGCGAAATCGTACCCGGTCGACGCATTTGCTCCGATGCGGAAAAATCCCGCGAGCTCAGCGCCCGCGATGCGCGTCGCCGTCACGATCGCCAGTCCCGCCGAAGCGACAGATCCGAGAATTACAGCGACGAGTCCTTCTCGCGCTTCGCCGGTCTCATCCTTCGTCTCGCC
>DATBRZ010000026.1:0-1943 GCA_036560025.1 Gemmatimonadaceae bacterium
GCGATGGAGAAACACGTTGCTCGGCTTGATGTCGCGGTGCACGATGCCGGCGCCATGCGCTTCGGCGAGGACATCGCAGACTGACGTCGCCACCTGCGCAGTGCGCGCCGCGGAGAACTTTCCGAGGCGGTGCAGCTCGTCAGCGAGTGAACATCCCTCGAGCAGCTCCATGACGAGGTAGGCGAGGCTCCCGGCCGAGACGTCGAAGTCCAGAACGGTGACGGCATTGGGATGATTGATGCGGCACGCGGAGATGCCCTCGAGGCGAAAGCGATCGAGGCTCTCGAGCGCCGTATTGCCGACGGCCGGCCGAAAGACTTTGATCGCGACGGGGTGATGCAGCAGCATGTGCTCACCGCGATAGACCGTGCCGAAGTTGCCGGAGCCAATCTTCTCGTCGAGGCGATACTTGTCGTCGAGCACCGTACCCGGCAGCGCCTCGGACAGCGCGGAGAATATCAGCTCGGAGCGCCGTGCCGTCCTGAGGTTTTCGGCCCGCGACTCGGCGAGCATCTGATTCTTTACCATCAATTCGACATTCTTGTCTTCCAGCTCCTGCGTGCGCTGCTGAATCACGCGTCGCTGCAGGAAGTTCGTGCGCGCATAGCGCTCGATGTAATAATTGGCCAGGAAGACAATGACCATCGTCGAGGCGAGAATGACAGCGTTGAATAGGATGAACGCTGGCTCAGCGCGTCCGAGCCACAGTGAAACCCCGAGATACAGTGTTGTGAGAAGCGCGGACAGGATCACCGCATGCGGGAGACTGAGGCGCGTGAGGGTGATGAACATCATCGCGAGCAGCAGGCCCGCATAGTACAGGTCATTCGCCGGCGGCGAGATAATGCGAATCATCGCGACGAGACCGAGCCCTGCGATCAAGATGATACCGGAGACCGCCCAGTCGCGGTGCCGCCGGAATGCCGCTGTGTAACTGAATGCGAAGCAGCCACCGATGAGCGGCACCACAATCGCGAAGCGGATAATCAACAGCTCACGCAGGTGGTCCGGCGCGACGACCGCGTCCACAAGTCCGAAAACCGTATACAGGAAAGCGCCCAATAGGATCGCGGTGCGGACCTCCTTCAGGGTTCGCTCGAAGTACTCGTCGGCGAATTCGCGTTCCAGCGGCTCGTGGAAGCGGAGCGTGAACGGGTCCATCCGCACGCGAGGGCTCGTGTGCGCCTCCTCGGCGCGGCTCCGTCGCTTGCGTTCCGGGCGCGTCGTCGAGACGCCCTGCTCTTCCTCTGCCGCGGTGTCGTTAGCGAGCCGAGTCTCTGAGGACGTAGGCTGCTCCACGCTGAACTGGACGACCTAAAGTCGTGTCGGGAGACACGGGAGGCAACGGGCTCGCTCCCGAGCGGTAATAGTGGCACCCTGATCCTGCGCGGTTGGCTCGACCGCGACTCTGGAGCGCACTCGGAAGGCGAGGCTGCAGGTGGTGTCTTGAACGAGTTTTATCTTCCCACTCATACTGGAAGCCGGCTTGCCCGGTAGTCCTCCGCGACAATAGCTATCGGAAGTCCCTGACAGAGAATCTGGATGTTGGCGACCGTGCGCGCTTCTCGTGCGTTCCGAAGCATTCCTATTGGTGCAGCGAAGCGGTTGCGTTCATTGCCGCGTCTGTACCTTACTGTGTAGCACTTTGCACATCGCGGGAGCAGGATGGCGACCAATCTGGCAATCGACCCCAAGCTCATCGACCGGGCGCTGGCCGTCAGCGGCGAAAAGACAAAGCGGGCGGTGGTGACGAAGGCGCTCCGAGAGTTCATCGCGCGTCGTGAACAGCGGAAATGCCCGCTCGGATTCTAAAAGGAACGATCATATGTCGTTGAGCGAGCCGCGACTAATCCTCGCGACAAGTCTCGCGTTGCTTGCTTCGACGGCAGGCGCCCAGTGTCCCGACGGGACGCCACCGCCGTGCGCCGCCATCCGAGTCGCTC
>DATBRZ010000027.1:0-31805 GCA_036560025.1 Gemmatimonadaceae bacterium
GTAAGCCTTTCTCATAAGGTTTTGCTCGTCGCGGGTGATTGGCTTCGAGCGCAATGAAGCGCCCGCTGTCGTCATAGGTCCCGTCGTAGAAAAACTCCGGGAGTATATGCGAATGGCAAAGCTTCTTGGCTTGAAGACAGAGAGCACACACGCGATTTGGCATACATCAATTTATCGAGTGGGGCGTCGGTATTCATCCGCAGGTGAAGTAACGACGGGCGCTATCTCTTAACCCCCTCAATGCGATCGTAGAGCCGGCGCGCGGCGGTTACCGTCGATACCTCGGCTGGACCGTGTCGCTCCTTCCGCTGCCCGCCGATTCGACTTGGCGCGTCTATGCACAATCAACTTGGATGAAATGGGATCTATCTGATGATCAAGCAGTGAAGTTTGTGAATATTCCGGTCGCGGATTAGGACCGCGCCCTCGCGTTCTACACCGAGAAGCTCGGCTTCGTCGTCGCGACTGATCAGGCGATGGGGCCGCAGCGATGGATCGAGCTCCGAATTCCCGGAGCGGATACGCGCGTCGTTCTGTTCACTCCGCCTAGACACGAGAATCGTGTGGGGCAGTTCGGCGGTGTCGCATTCTCGACAGATAACGTCGAGAAGACCTACCACGAGCTGAAAGCGAAAGGGGGTTGACTTTCTTCAGCCGCCGAAGAAGGAAAGCTGGGGAACCGGCGCCGTGTCAAGCATTCAGAAGGGAATACCTTCGCACTCTCGACCAAATGAGGAACTACGGAACCAAGAAGAGCGCAGATCCGAGCCGCCAGAAGCATAGAGCTTCAGTTGCTAGATAAGAAACATCGACATCTCGTATCTCGCCGTAAGCGAGTTGTGAGATATCAATGTTTTCTCTAGCAACTATCAGTCTATGCTTCTGGCAACTCGGATCTGTGATTCTCTTGGTTCCGTAGTTCTTGGTTCCGAGTTACGCCATTCTCTCTTCGAGAGATCTCGCCGTCAGCGTCATGATCAAAACGAGAAGTATCAATAGAACGCTGTAGGCCGCTGCAGTTCCGAACGCCAGCGCTCTGAGCTGAGCGAGTATCTCTATGGATATGGGCCGATTCGCGTGAGTGTAGAGCACCACGCTCGCGACGAATTCGCCCACCGCGGTCACCGCGGCCAGGAGAGCTCCCGCAACAAGTCCCGGCCGCGCAGCGGGTAGAATCACTCGCCGCATCGTGAGCCACCACGACGCGCCCAGCCCCCGTGCCGCATCTTCGAGCGACGAATCCATCTGCCGCAGCGAGCCTTCCACTGCAGTCGCCACCAGCGGAATGTCTCTTATGAAATAGGCGAGCGGCAGAATCCAGAAAGTTCCGACGAGCAGCACGCGCGCCGTTGCCACATCATTCCGATTGAATGTCGCAGCGAGGCCGAGGGCGATTGCAGTCGCCGGAATCGCCCATGGAAGCGCAACGAGAATCTCCAGCAGCCGTCGCCCGCTGAATTGCCGCATCACGATCAGGTACGCAGCAATGAAGCAAACGACGACGTTCGCCGCTGTTGCAATCAGCGACATCGATACGCTGTTCACGATCGGCTTCCACAATCCGGGCTCGGAGAACAGTCGCCGGTAGTTCTCCATCGTGTACTCAGGCGGGATCACCTGCGTGGTCCACGATCCGTCGCGCGCGAACGACACCAGCACCACCATTAGATGCGGCAACACGAGGATCACGACAGTTACTGTTGCGAGGAGAGCGGCAACGAGCTGCGCGGTACGCGACCTGATCACCTTGCGCGTCGTGGCACCCTTCCCTGCCAGCGTGTACTTCCGCTTTCGCTCCAGCCATCGGAACAGGCCGAGGCCCGCTACAGCGCTCAACGCGAGCACCGTCGTCTCGACGTAAGCGAGGCCCATCGCGCCGTTCAGCTTCGAGGCAACGATCTGCGTCGATAACACTCTGATGCCGCCGCCGAACACATACGGCGCAGAAAACGATCCGAGCGACGTCATGAACACGAGCAGCATCGAGCCCGCGATCGACGGCATCAGGAGAGGGATCGTCACTCGGCGCAGCCGCTGCCAGTTTCCTGCGCCGAGTCCCGCTGCCGCTTCGTCGAGCGTCGTATCGAACCGTTCCAGTCCCGCCGAGACGAACAGGAAGACATACACGTACATCGTGTATGCGTGGACGAAGATGATCGCCCACACTCCGGTGAGACGCCACGGTGCTTCTCGCATGCCCAGCAGTCGCTGCAAGGCGCGCGTTACCAGGCCGCTCTCACCGTAGAGAAAGAGAAACGCAATGACGCCGACGAGCGGAGGAAGCGCAGCAGGGAGAGTCGCAACTGCTCGAAGCAATCTTCGTCCGGGGAACTCGTAGCGACTCAGCAGAAATGCGAGCGGAATGCCGATCAGAACGGATCCGATTACAGACGCAATCGAGATGATCAGCGTAGTCGTCACTGCTTCCCGGTCAGCGGGACTGGCGAGGAACTCACGCCAGTGGCCGAGTCCGTTCTCGAAGCTGCCGGCGATTACCGCGACATTCGGGTAGACGACGGTCCACACGAGCAGTGCGAGAACAGGCAGTGCGATCGCCCAGCTCCGTTTGGTCCCGCGCATCAGCCCGCTACGAGGTGCAGCGGCTCTCGCGCTATGCGCACTCCAACCGTGTCACCTTCCCGCAAACCTGTATTCGTCGATTCGACTTCGACTGTTATGCCGTCGGCGAGCTCGACTCGATACGATGCAGTTCCGCCAACAAACCGTCTGCTCACTATGCGCCCGCTCCATCCACCGTCGGGCGCGGGCTGCTGCACTTCGAGCGCATCGGGACGGAGAATGATGTGCGCGTTTGGAATGGGTTCAGCATTTCCCGCAGGGCGCGTCACTGAAAACGTTCGCTCGATTCCTCCGATCGTTAATGATGCCCGGTCACCGCGATCCTGTGCCGGAAGAATCGTCGATCTCCCGATGAATTGCGCGACGGCAAGCGACGCAGGTCTGTCGTACAGCTCCTCCGCCGTTCCTGTTTGCAGGAGACGACCTCGCTCGATCAGCGCAATGCGATCGGCAATCGCAAATGCGTCCTCCTGGTCATGCGTGACGAACAGAGCGGGCACGCCGGCGCGGTGAAGCACAGCGCGCAATTCAACCCGCGTGGACTCGCGAAGCGTCGGATCGAGATTCGACAGCGGCTCGTCGAGCAAGAGCGCCCTCGGATTGATTACAAGCGCTCGCGCGAGTGCGACACGCTGTTGCTCACCGCCTGATAACGACTGAACAGGACGGCCGCCCGCGCCCCCCAGCCCCACCGATTCGAGCGCAATGCGAGCCTTGTCGAGCCGGGTGGCTCGCGAAAGCCCGCGTGCCTCGAGACCGAACGCGACATTCTCTGCGACGCTCATATGTGGGAACAGAGCGTAGTGCTGAAACACCATCCCGAATTCACGGCTCTGCGGTGGAAGGCCGGTGATGTCCTTTCCCCCGAGTCTCACTGATCCCGCATCAGGAATCTCGTAACCCGCGACCATGCGGAGTGTAGTTGTCTTACCTGACCCTGACGCGCCAATCAGCGCCATCAGCTCGCCAGCGGGGATCTCGATCGTGAGGTTGTCGACGGCGACGTGATCGCCGAATCGCTTGGTGATGCCGGCGAGCGCGAGAGCGCCTGTCGTCACCGAGTGCGCCCGCGATTCCTGATGTTCGCGTCCCAGTACTTCATCCACTCATCGAGATGAGCAGACATCATTGCGCGATCAACCGGCATCGGACGTATCCGCGCCTTCGCATCCTGAATCCACTTGGGAAGCGACGTCACCGGAATGTCCGTGCGCGCGGGAATCCTGAGGAACTGATCGGCTGCCGCTATGAGTGCTTCGGGCGTAGTCACGTACTCATAGTATAGGCGAGCCTCCTTCGGATGCTTCGTCCCACGAACGATGGCGATTCCGTCCACGAGGAGCGGCGTTCCACTCGACGGAATCACGTAGCTCACCGGGATTCCCGTTCGCTGCTGAAGTGTAGCGATGTCAGGCATGTCCCACAGTGTGATCGTTCCTTCCTGTCTGCCGATCTTCTGATAGAGAATCGTCGGATTGAGGACGTACTCGCGTGTGTTCGCATCGAGTTTGCGCAGCCAATCGTAACCGCTTTGCGGGCTCCCCGTGCGAGCCACCGCGCGCGCAATGATGGCACCGAATATCGCGCGCATCGTTCCCGACGCGATCGGATCGCGGATGAGAACCTTCCCCTTCCACTTCGGATCGATAACGTCGTCCCAATCCTTCGGCGCCCCGGCCGCCGACACCGCCTCGGTGTTATATGCGATGACTTCGGGCGTGAGATACGTGCCGTACCAGTGGTCTCCCACGTCACGTCCGTCGACGCTGACTGCATTCGACCACGTCGGGATGTACGGCTCGAGCAGATCCTCCTTCGTCGCCCTGTCGAAAGCTTCAGCCGGCGCGCCAAACCAGACATCCGCCTGAGGATTGACGGACTCCGCGCGCACACGATCGAGCACTTCCTGCGACCCCATGTCGACCCACTGCACGTCGATTTCGGGATGCGCTTTCTCGAATCCCTGCTCCAGATACTCGAGCAGCTCCTTGCCGTGGGGAGAATAGACCGTGAGAACCGTGCGCGTGTCGCGCGAGCACGCGCTCGCAACGAATGCTGCCAGAGCGGCTGCAAGTGCGAGCCGCTTCATCTTGCGGCCGGTTCGGTACTCCTGCGTGACATCGACAAGAGATTCGCGAACAGACGAGCGCCACCCGGTACGCCCTGCGGAAGCTGTCTGAAGAACGACAGCGTCGTGTAGACGTACAGGCCCTTGCCGTACGGTGTCACGAGGATGGCACCACGATTGGGCGGCTCGCCCGGATCATTCATGCTCATGAACGACTGATATCGTTGATCGAACACCCTCGGCATGTACAGCGAGCGCTCCTGCACCCAGTTCTCGAAATCCGCGTTGCTCAACTTGTTCGGCCGCAACATGAAGATGGGAGATCCGCTCACTGTAACCGGTGCGTTCTCGTCGGTGACGCGATCGTGAGGTCGGTTGATGGTTATAGGATATGGCATCACCCCGGGCCGCATCATCTCGTACTGCCCGTACTGAACAACCAGCGTGCCGCCGCGGCGCGCGTAATCGAGAAGATACGGATTGTTGTCGACGAGCTCGCGATGGGCCTCGTACGCACGGGGGCCGACAACCACAGTATGGAATCGAGACAGATCAACGGTCGGAACGTCAGACGCGTCAACAATTGTCACCAGTATCCCGAGCTGCCTGAGCACCGGTGCGACATTATCTGCCGCTCCGGGTATGTAAGCGACGGTCAGCTTCGGGTCGATCGCGACATCGATCGCGGAGATCCGCACGGTCGCCGGCCGATACTGTCGCTCTGGAGAGATGTGCTCGTAATCGATCGGTATGTATCCACTCGTGAAAGTCGCGCCGTTCGCTTCCGCTTTTGCTTCCACGGTGTGATTGCCTGGAGTCAGCCGCCCACGGACTCTGAATGTCACCGTCCGCGTTCCCGCCGAATCGACCGACAGGGCTCTCATCGCAGAATCCGCAGTCAATCCAGCGGGAAGAGCCAACGAGACTTTCACGGGAAGCGGCTTCGTCGACGCTGATCTCAGCGTGACGTTGAAGAATCGGTCGAGTGGAGCATTCGCGCGTGCGAGCTCGACAGGCCTGGCGAGCGTTACGCTGACGAGCGGAGCCACTGCGACGGGACGCTGAACGTCACCGCGCACCGGATCCGCATAGCGATAAACCGCAGGAACCCGCGCCGTGACGATTCCACCTTTGGGGCCGAGGTCGATCGGGACCGGGATCCAGCTCCGCATCTCTCGCTCCTCCTCGCTCAAGCCATCGATCGGAACTGCGAATAGATCCGTCGTGCGCGGGCGCGAAAGCCACCATGGCTGCGTTATCGCCGAGCCGCGCATGACGGTTGTCCATTGCAGTGAGCTGTCCGGCGCGATGACGGCGCCGCCATTCCCGTTCGAAGATGCGCCATTTGCAATCGAGACAGGAGTACGACCTCGATTGTACACGCTCACTCGAACGATCGCGCTGTCACCAACCGCGATTACTCGCCTATCCGCGATCGCTTCGACTGCAACGCCGGCGTCGTGGAGCAGATCATTCGTCGATCGGCTGGTTCCAGGAATGCCTGCGCCTGGAATGCCGTCGAAGATCGATTTCTCAACGATGCCTACGGGGCCGACTCGATTCTCGACGAGCCGAACGGAGTCCCATACGACACCCTTCCGCTGGAGAGTCCCGAAGCCCTGCGACTTGTGCTGCGACCTGCTCTCCGCTGCAATCTCGGAGTAGGACTTCCCGAGGGCCGCGTTGTACTCGCCGACGTTTATCTTGAGCGCCGGCGCACCAGTGGAGAATCTGCCGAACCTGTACAGCTTGAGCGGCTTCCACGCTGGGCCGTATGTCGCCGCTGAAAAGCGCTGAGTGTCCGATGCGGCGGTCCATGCTTCGTGTACGAGCAACGCTGACACCTGGTGCTGCCCGTGTCCGTCGCTCGGAGTTCCTGAAAAGGTCGTTACGATGATGTGCGGTCTGAACACGCGAACGACCCGCACCACGTCGGCGAGAAGTGAGTCCTTCGGCCAGTGACTGTACGTCTCTTCCGCGCTTTTGGAGAATCCGAAATCGTATGCGCGTGCGAAATACTGACGGGCACCATCGACTCGCCGAGCTGCGAGCAGCTCTTCCGTTCGGATAATACCGAGCGCTTCACCCAGCTCGTTGCCGATCAGGTTCTGACCGCCGTCGCCGCGAGTGAGGGACAGATACGCCACTTCCGCGCGCCCACTTCTCGCAAGCCAGGTTATGAGCTGCGTGTCTTCATCATCGGGATGTGCGGCTACATACAACACTCGAACCGCTTCTCCGGCTGCCAGCGTGGCCGAGCCGGCTTGAGCAGCGGGAGGAGTCGCCTGCGCGCTTGCGACTCTCGGCATCGCCGCAGCGATCGCCATCACGACGGCAACTGCTACGCGCATATCGATGAAGGTTACCCGACCGTTACGACCCGACGGCCGCGCCGCGTCTCCTCGGGCCGGCCGGCACCTGCGGCTTCGCCAATACCTCTGCGATTATCCGATCCTGCTCCGCTTTGTGCGCGGACGAATATCCTTCCGCCGGGCTCGCTCGCTCCGGCCGGCCGATGTAGCGAACGATCATCGCATTGCCTGTCGATACACGGAGTCGCGGAGATACGTACGACCACGCTCCCATGTTCTTCGGCTCCTCCTGTGCCCACACGACCTCTGTGGCCTGAGGATAGAGATCGACGATGCGCGCCACCTCTTCGTGCGGCCACGGATAGAGCTCCTCCACGCGGACCATTGCGACGTACGGCTGACGCTGAGCCAGCAGATCGTAATACAGCTTCCCCATGCAGAAGACGAGTCGCGTTACCGCATCTCTCGATTCGGCCACCGCCGGATCGTCGATCACGGTGCGGAATGAGCCGTCCGTCAGATCACTCAGTCGCGATGCGGCTTCCGGTAGTCGAAGCAGACTCTTCGGCTGCATCAGGATCAGCGGACGACGTCGCCTCGAGTGCGCCTGACGCCGGAGTATATGGAAGTACTGGGCCGGAGTACTCGGATATGCGACCGACATGTTGCCTTCAGCAGAGAGCTGAAGGAATCGCTCGAGTCGGGCGCTCGAATGCTCGGGACCCTGTCCCTCATAACCGTGCGGCAGGAGCAGCACTATCGATGAATCCTGTCCCCACTTCGCGCGGTCGGACGCGATGAACTGATCGATTATCGGCTGCGCAACGTTCACGAAATCGCCGAACTGTGCTTCCCACAGAACGAGCGCCTTTGGAAGTGCCGTGCTGAAGCCGTACTCTAATCCAAGCGCAGCTGTCTCCGACAGCGGACTGTTGTAGATCTCGAACGGCGCCTTCGACTGAGGCAGAGCTGCGAGCGGAACGTGGGTCTCGCCGGTCTCGGTATCGTGAAGAACAGCCTGTCGATGCGAGAACGTCCCGCGCTCTACATCCTGACCCGTGATACGAACAGGAGTGCCTTCGGCGAGCAGCGATGCGACTGAGAGCGCTTCCGCATGCCCCCAGTCGATGCCACCCTGTTCTCCCATCGCGTCTCGCCGCCGCTGAAGATTCTTGGCAAGCTTGCGATTGGGCTTTACAGACTGCGGCCACATAAGAAGCTGCTCGTTCAACGCAATGAGCTGCTCCGCTTTCGGTGCAGCAGGCATTTCCGATTGCACGGGTCGCTGCTCCGGCTTCGGCGTTTCCACTTCACCATCCTGCGCGGAAGTCGATTCCTGAATTCGCTCGAAGTTGGCGGTGATCTCCGCTTCCAGTGCCGCAACTTCCTCTTCGGTAACGATTCCATCCGCGACGAGGCGGGTGCCCCACACCTGACGTGAGGTCGGATGAGATCCGATTTGAGCGTACAGAGCAGGCTGCGTGAATGCTGGTTCGTCGGTTTCGTTGTGTCCGTGTCTCCTATAACCGACGAGGTCGATCAGGAAATCCTTCGCGAATCGGGCACGATACTCCAGCGCGAGCCGCACCACTCGCACGCAGGCATCGGCATGCTCGGCATTGACGTGCACGATCGGAACCTCGAATCCCTTTGCGAGATCGCTTGCGTATCTCGTCGATCGGCCATCACACGGATCGGTGGTAAAGCCGACCTGATTGTTGACGATGATATGCAGCGTTCCGCCCACTCTGTATCCACGAAGGCGCGACAGATTGAACGTTTCGGCGACGACGCCTTCGCCTGGAAATGCAGCATCGCCATGGATGGATACCGGAATGACCGATGTTTCATTTCGTTGCTGATTCAGTCCCGGCATTCCCTGTCGTGCACGCACCACGCCCTGAAGCACTGGATTCACGAACTCGAGATGACTCGGGTTCGGGATCAGCGTCACAACGATCTCACCGCCGGCGCGCGTCTTTTTCCTGCCCGACGCCCCCAGGTGATACTTCACATCACCGGTCTCGCTTACCGCGTTGCCGGCGGCGTGCCTCCCCTCGAACTCGCCGAAGATCCTCTTGTACGGTTTCCCTAGAACATGGGCGAGCACGTTGATCCGTCCGCGGTGAGCCATTGCGATGCTCACTTCCTTCGCGCCGGCCGCCGCTGCTGCTTCAACCGCTTCGTCCAGCATCGGCACGAGGACGTCCGTGCCCTCCACTGAGAATCGCTTGTAGCCCTGATACGCGCGTCCGAGAAATCGCTCGAGCGAATCGACTTCGGTGAGACGCCGCAGGATCGCCTTTCGCTCCTCGGGCTCGAGCGGCTGATGCAGTAGTCCGCTCTCGATCTGGTCACGCAGCCACTCCCGCTCATCCGCGGCGCCGAGGTGATCGAACTCGAACCCGACATCCGATGAATAGAGTGTGCGCAGTCGTGCGACTGTTTCAGCGGCGGTTGCATCGTGCGCGCCCAGGGCCTCGCCGGGTATCTCCTTCAGATCTTCTTCAGTGAGACCGTGGAACCTGGGGTCGAGCTCGCGCGTACCCGGCGGACGGGTGCCGAGCGGATCTATTGCAGCGTCGAGGTGGCCGAATGCGCGAATGGAATCCACGAGGGCAGCTGCTCCCGCTGCCTTGCGAAGCATGGCGGCGGTGAGTTTCGGTTCTCCCGGGACCGCGCCGACCGAGGCGCCCGACAGCGACTCCGCGAACCGGAAAAACTGCCGCCAGGACTCCTCCACCGATGCAGGATCGCGCCGGTAGGACTCGTAAACTTCGGCTATGTAGCCGTCGTTGAAGACACCCGTGAGGGGCTGAGGGGTCATAGGCCTAATCTAAGTCTCGGGAAAGCGAGAAGCGCGATCGGCGCGCTCAGCTACGCAGGGAGCGGTTCTTCTCCGCGAGAAAAGGACATCGCGTCTGCCGATCCGTAGTGCGCGCGCGCCGCCATCGCAGCCGCAGAAAGAACTCGTTGAGCGGCGGCGTGATCGAGAGTGGGAAGATACAGGAACCCCGCGACGCCATTCACATCGAGCAGATGCATCTCGTTCGGGCGGCGCGTGAGACTCACGCCGATGAGCGCTGTGCGACTGAGAAGGTCGTGCTGCTCCAATGCATCGAGCGGCATCGTCGACAGAAGCTCATAGTCGCAAAGCACGACATCGGGGGCGCTGGCACGTGAAACCTCGAGAGCTTGCTGAATGCCTACTACTGGTTTTGTCTCGAGCCCGAGCTTGGAGAAGAAGCGGCAGAAGTGCTCGGCAATGTATTCATGTCGCGCCACACATAGCGCGCGAAGGTTTGGTGCGCCTTTCACGACCCCATCGTACGCCGCTGACCGATAATGCACAAGCCCGAAGCGCGGCCGAGTGTCCACTATCGTGGACGCCCTTTGATGACACTTCGCTGGGCTCAAGCGATTCCGCAGCCCGATTTTTAGGCATCGCTGGACCACGTTTTTCGCCTGCCAATGTGGCCGCAAGCAAAAACGCCCCGCGCTCTATGAGCGCGAGGCGTCTTGCCGTAGGCGGTCGATCAGGAAGCGTTAACGCCTGGTCTTGTCGACGTTGTTCCCGATGATGCCGCCAAGGATGGCGCCAGTAACACCACCGATCACCGCGCCCTTGACCTTGTCGCGGCTGGTGACTGCGCCGATTACTGCACCCGCGCCTGCGCCGATCGCGGCGTCACGCTTGGTGTGCTTCACGACCGTCGTTCTCCGCGCCGGAGCAGAGTATGTACCGCTGCTCGAGCTGCGACGGGTTGTGGTGGTCCGACGAACCGGTGCCGAGTATGTGGGCCGCCGGTAGACCGGGGTCGATCCCGCGTAACCGATCGGCTGCATCAAGCCCTGCTGCTCTAGTGCCGTGATGCTGTCGAGGGGCGTGTACGGGCGAGCCTGCGCCGCCAGCGAAAGGTCCGAGTTCAGGGCATCGTCCACCCTCTTGCTGCTATCGTCTCTCCCGCAGGCAGCTGCCAAAACGGCCGCCGGCACGAGTATGAAGTATCTCAGATTCCTCATTCTATTCCTCCCGAATATCGGCCGCCACGCGCGACCAGACCATCTATGAGGGCAGTTAGTGTGCCATGGGACCGTTAGTTAGGCCATTGTGACCTCGGATAGCTCATCGACTTCCAGCAGGCGTGGCTGGGCTTCTCGCGGGAGCCTCAGCCGGAATGTGCTCCCCTGGCCAGGTGTCGATTCCACTTCCAGTGAGCCATCCAGAAGGGCGGCGAGTCGCTGGGAAATCGGAAGTCCTAATCCCGTTCCCGGCTGTTGCGTGGGTGACACCTGAACGAACTCCTCGAAGATGCGCGATTGATCTTCTTCGGAGATTCCTTCTCCCTGATCGATTACTTCGATTGATACACCTCCGTCTCGCTCGTGATCGCACACGACGCGAATCGGCCTCTGTCGTCCGAACTTGATAGCGTTCGAGAGAAGGTTGAGCAGGATCTGTCGCACGCGACGCGGATCGGTCACTACCGTCGGCGGAGTTTTCGGATGCTCGAACGACAACTTCGTTTCGAACTCGTCGGCGAGCGGGCGCACCGTCACGAACAGGTCGTCGATCAGCCCTTCGATGTTTACGGGCTGAAGCGCCAGCTCGATCTTGCCGGCCTCGATCTTCGACAGGTCGAGCACGTCGTTCACCAGCTCGAGAAGATGACGTGCGGCTTTCAGCGTTCGCTGCAGGCCTTCGCGCTGCTTTTCGTTGAGCGGACCGTAGATGTTGTCGATGAGGAGAGTGCTGTAGCCGATGACTGCGTTGATCGGTGTGCGGAGCTCGTGGCTCATTGATGCATAGAACCGATTCCGAACTCCCATCGCCTGCTCCAGCTCCTCTTGTCGCGCGTGAAGCTCGGCGTTCAGCTCAGCGAGCTTGGCCGCTGACTTCGCTTCGCTCTCGAGAAGCTCCGCGCGGTGCTGCAGCTCCATCTCACGCCGCTCGCTCTCCGCGAGCAGCTCGGCCTGCTGCCGGATCTGCTGCTGCTTGAGATAGAGATCCACGAAGACTGCAACCTTCGACCGCAGCACATCCGGATTGAACGGCTTGAACACGTAATCGACCGCGCCCATCGAGTATCCCTTGAAGACGTACGCGTCTTCCTTGCTGATCGCGCTGAGGAAAATGATCGGGATGAACTTCGATTTTTCGCGTGACTTGATTATCTGCGCCGCGTCGAAGCCGTTCATGTCGGGCATCTGCACATCGAGCATGATGACGGCGAAGTCATTCTTGAGGACTGCCTTCAGCGCTTCTTCGCCGGAATGCGCATGAACCAGGATCTGACCGAGCGGTTCGAGAATCGCCTGGAGCGCGACGAGATTCTCCGGGCGATCGTCGACAAGAAGAATCTTTACGCGCGGATCGACGGTCATTGCGACTGACCCAGCTTCGCCTTCGACTTCGAACCGATCATGGTCACCAGACGACTCGCGATGTCATCGAGCTGGGCGACCTCTGCTTCAGGAACGCTTCGGAGCGCCGCGACCGGCATTGTCCGGCTGTCAGCTGTGTCCGGATCCTGCACGAGAGCACGTCCACCCAGGTCGACGATGCGGCGGAGTCCGCGCGATCCGTCGTCGTTTGCGCCAGTCAGGACAACGCCGACGGTCCGTGCGCGAAATGCATCCGCCGCTGACGTGAACATGACGTCGATCGACGGACGGCTGTGGCGAACGAGCGGATCGGTAGTGAGAGACAGATGGTCCTTCTCCACCAGCAGGTGGTAGTTGGCCGGCGCGACATACACGCTCTGCGGCTCGATCGGCTCCTTGTCCTCGACGTCGACGACACGCAGCTGCGTCGCCTCCTGAAGCAGGGGCGCGAGCAGATTCTCCGCGTGGCGAGAGCGGTGCTGCACCAGAACAATCGGAACTGGAAAATCCCACGGCAGCCCCGAGAGAACAGTGGTGACGGCGGAAAGTCCGCCCCACGATGCGCCCATAGCGATGATCGCCGGCTTCACCGGACCTTCCTGTAGATCTTCTGCGGACCGCTCAGCTGATCGTAACTGGCCTCCTGCGGAGAGAACCTCAGCGACTCCTTCGACCCGAGCACAAGAATCCCGAACATTGGCAGACTCTCGTAAAACAGCTGCAGTACCCGCGCCTGAAGTGATTTGTCGAAGTAGATCAGAACGTTCCGGCAGAGAATTACGTTGAATTCACTGAACGAATGGTCGGTGACAAGGTTGTGCTGTGAGAACACGACGTTCTTCGTGAGGGTCGGACTGAACAGCGCGCCGTCGTACTTCGCTATGTAGTAATCCGAGAACGCGCGAGTGCCGCCGGCGCTGATGTAATTCTCGGTGTACTCCTGCATGCGGTCGAGCGGGAATATTCCATCCTTGGCCCGCTTCAGGACGACTTCGTTGATGTCCGTAGCGTAGATGCGCGATCGCTCGTAAAGACCCTCCTCCGTCAGGAGAATCGCCATCGAGTACACTTCCTCTCCCGTCGCACATCCCGCGTGCCAGATGCGGATGAAGGGATACGTCCGAAGATGAGGAATCACATGCTTGCGGAACGCGATGTAGATGTCCGGATCCCGGAACATTGCCGTGACGTTGATCGAGAGATCGAGCAGGAGCTTCTCCATCATCTCCGGCTCGTGGAGAACTCTCTCCTGAAGGGCGCTCACCGTTCCCAGCCCCTCGGCTTCGATCCGCTTCCATATCCTCCGCCGAACCGATGCGTACGCGTACGCGCGAAAATCGAAGCCGTAGTGACGATAGATGCCTTCGAGGAGCAGCTCGATCTCGATCTGCTCGAGATCAGGGCTGTACCGCGCCGGCGAAACCGCGGCGGACGGAGCCGGAGCGTCTACTTGTAGAGCCACACCCTCAGGAGCGACACGAGCTGCTCGGTGTCCACCGGCTTGGTGATGTAATCCGACGCACCGGCGGCGATGCACTTCTCGCGGTCACCCTTCATCGCCTTCGCGGTGAGTGCGATGATCGGCAGCGACTTGAATTCCGGCATCGCGCGTATGTTGCGCATCGTATCGTAACCGTCCATCTCCGGCATCATCACGTCCATCAGGATCACGTCGACGTTCGGGTCCTTTTTCAGCGAATCGATTGCGTCACGACCGTTCTCCGAGAAGCGCACGTTCATTCCGTGATCCTCGAGGACGCTCGTCAGTGAGAAGATGTTGCGAACGTCATCATCCACGATGAGAACGTTCTTTCCGGCGATCACTGCGTCCGCGCCATGCAGCTGCTCCAGCATCTTCCGCTTCGTCTCCGGCAGCTTCGCCTCGACACGGTGGAGGAACAGAGCAGTTTCGTCGAGCAGTCTCTCCGGCGACTTTACGTCCTTCACGATGATCGTTTCCGCGTAACGCCTTATCTGTGTTTCCTCGGTACTCGTGAGCTCCTTTCCTGTGTAGACGACGATCGGCAGGTCGGCGATCTTCGCTTCCAACTTCACCTTCTCCAGGAAATCGAATCCGCTCATGTTCTTGAGGCCGAGATCCAGGACCACGCAGTCGTAATGCTTTCCTGAACCAAGCTCAGCCAACGCCTCCTCGGCGGATTCCACCGCCTTGATCTCGACGTCCTCGTAATCGAGCAGATCAACAATGGCATCTCGTTGAGCTGCGTCGTCCTCGACCACCAGCAAATGCTTGGGAATGTCGTCGATGAAGGTGGCAATCTTCGCGAACGCATCCTCGAGCGCTTCCTTGCTGACGGGCTTCTCCAGGTAAGCGATCGCGCCGGCCTTGAGCCCCTGCTGTCGTCGCTCGATGCCGCTGATGACGTGCACCGGAATGTGGCGGGTCGCCGGATTCCGCTTGAGCCGCTCGAGAACCTTCCACCCATCCGTGCCGGGAAGGTCGATGTCGAGAGTGATTGCATCCGGACGGTACTCGTTCGCTGCTGCGAGCGCGTCCTCACCATCCAGAGCGACGATTCCCTTGAAGTGTTTCTCGCGAGCCATATCGAGAAGCACCTTCGCGAAGCTTACGTCATTCTCGATGATGAGAATCGTCCGGTCGCCCGGCTCGATATCGAGATGATCGTCATCGACTTCGTATTGCCGCGCCCGGCGCTCTGCGATCGTTACGCGGCCGCGGGTCGGGGAGTGCCGCCACGTGGGATTCGGAAATGTCCGCGTCGTACGAACGGGCTCTGCTACTGACGGACCACCACGGGGTGTCGTGCGCCTAGCGGCAGTCTCATTGAATTCACCCGGCAGGAACAGAGTGAACGTGCTGCCCTTTTCCGGCGTGCTCTCCACGCGAATCTCGCCGCCAAGGAGCCGCGCAATCTCGCGGCTGATTGAAAGTCCGAGCCCGGTGCCTCCGAATTTTCTGCTGGTTGTTCCATCGGCCTGCTGGAATGCCTCGAAGATCAGCCGCTGCTTTTCCTTCGCGATTCCGAGACCAGTGTCGATCACCTCGAAAGCGATCACCGTCGGAGCCGTATCGAGCACGCTGTTGGCGAAACGCTTTCTCTTGTCCGCTTTTTTCATGTTCACCTTCACGCCACCCTGCGCCGTGAACTTGAACGCATTCGATAGCAGGTTCCTGAGGACCTGCTCCAGGCGCTGGCCGTCGGTGCGGATCGTCCGCGGAGCATCGTCTGCAATCGTTATCTCGAAGCTGAGGCCTTTCTCGAGAGCCAGGGGTGTGAAGCTCCGATCGAGCGACGTCTTCACCTCTTCGAGTGCGACATCAGTCGGGATCGCTTCCATCTTTCCAGCTTCGACCTTCGACAGATCGAGCACGTCGTTGATCAGCGTGAGCAGATCGCTTCCAGACGAATGAATCGTCTGCGCGTACTCGATCTGCTTCTCGGTGAGATTCCCTTCCTTGTTCTCCGTCAGAATCTTCGACAGGATCAGGAGACTGTTGAGTGGAGTTCTCAGCTCGTGTGACATGTTCGCGAGGAACTCGCTCTTGTACTTGGAGCTCAAGGCGAGCTGCTCCGCCTTCTCCTCGAGCGCCAGGCGCGCCGCTTCGACTTCGTCGTTCTTCTGCTCGACCTTCCTGTTCTGCTCGGCGAGAAGCGACGCCTTCTCCTCGAGCTCCTCGTTCACCTGCTGGAGCTCGACCTGCTGATCACGCAGCAGCTCCTCGGAAGCGCGTAACGACTTGGTCTGCGCCTCGAGCTCAGCGTTCGATCGCTTGAGCTCCGACTGCTGCTGCTGCAGCTCCTGCGACTGGCTCTGCAATTCCTGCGTGAGCTGCTGCGACTGTTCGAGCAGCTCGCTCGTACGCATGTTCGCCGCGATCATGTTGAGAACGACGCCGACGGTCTCGCCAAGCTGGTCGAGGAAGAGCTGGTGGATCTGACTGAACGGGAGGAACGAGGCGAGCTCGACTACCGCCTTCACTTCTCCCTCGAACAGTACCGGCAGAACGAGAACGTTCCGCGGCGGTGCCTCTCCGAGCCCCGACGTGATCTGGATGTAGTCGGGCGGTACGTTCGTCAGCAGAATCGGCTTCTTCTCCAGCGCGGCTTGACCCACGAGCCCCTCGCCGAGCGTGAAGCGATTCGCGACGTGCTTTCGCTCCTTGTATGCGTAGCTCGCGATGAGCTTGAGTACCGGTGTCGATCCCTCCTGATCCATGATGTAGAAGGCGCCGTGATGAGCCGAGACGAGCGGCGTTAGCTCGGACATGATGAGCCGCGATACCGCCTCGAGATCCTTCTGCCCCTGCATCATCCGCGAGAACTTCGCGAGGTTGGTCTTCAACCAGTCCTGCTCGGTGTTCTTCTCGGTCGTGTCCTTCAGGTTGGCGATCATCTGGTTGAGGTTGTTCTTCAGCTCGTCCAGCTCGCCCTGCGTTTCGACGCTGATCTGCCCTGACAGATCGCCTCGAGTCACAGCAGTTGCGACGTCGGCGATAGCGCGCACCTGGAGCGTGAGACTGTTCGCCATTGCGTTCACGTTGTCGGTGAGCGCGCGCCACGTTCCGGCAGCACCCGGCACTTCCGCTTGTCCGCCGAGCTTTCCTTCAGTGCCCACTTCCTTCGCGACACGCGTTACTTCATCGGCGAACACGCGGAGCGAATCGACCATGTTGTTGATCGTGTTCTTGAGCTCGAGAATCTCGCCGCGCACTTCCACTGCGATCTTCTGCGACAGGTCACCCTTCGCGACCGCCGTTGTCACCAATGCGATGTTGCGGATCTGACTGGTGAGGTTTCCGGCAAGCGTGTTCACGTTGTCGGTCAGGTCCTTCCACGTTCCGCCGACGCCCGGCACGTTGGCCTGTCCGCCGAGCTTTCCTTCAGTACCGACTTCGCGCGCGACGCGAGTTACTTCTGATGCGAATCCACTGAGCTGATCGACCATCGTGTTGATGGTGTTCTTGAGCTCGAGGATCTCACCCTTCACGTCGACGGTCATCTTTCGCGACAGATCGCCTCGCGCGACCGCCGTCGTGACGTCGGCGATGTTTCTCACCTGACCGGTGAGGTTCGACGCCATGAAGTTCACGTTGTCGGTGAGGTCCTTCCACGTGCCGGCAACGCCCGGCACCTGCGCCTGCCCACCGAGTCGGCCTTCGGTACCTACCTCGCGTGCAACGCGCGTTACTTCTCCCGCGAATACGCTCAGCGAATCGACCATCGTGTTGATTGTCTGCTTGAGCTCGAGGATCTCGCCCTGAACGTCGACAGTGATTTTCCGCGACAGATCGCCTTGCGCCACTGCCGTCGTAACAGCTGCGATGTTGCGGATCTGACCAGTGAGGTTCGACGCCATCGCGTTCACATTGTCAGTGAGATCCTTCCACGTTCCGGCAACACCAGGCACGCTCGCCTGCCCACCCAGCTTTCCTTCGGTTCCTACTTCCTTCGCCACTCGCGTCACTTCGTCGGCGAATGCGGAGAGCTGATCGACCATCGTATTGATCGTGTCCTTCAGCTCGAGTGTTTCTCCTTTCGCTTCGACGGTGATCTTTCGTGACAGATCGCCCCTCGCCACTGCGGTCGTAACGTCGGCAATGTTTCGAACCTGGCTCGTGAGGTTCGACGCCATCGCATTCACGTTGTCAGTGAGATCCTTCCAGGTTCCGGCGACTCCCGGAACGCTCGCCTGTCCGCCTAGTTTTCCTTCCGTTCCAACTTCGCGGGCAACACGAGTTACTTCGGCGGCGAACGCAGAGAGCTGATCGACCATCGTGTTGATGGTGTTCTTCAGCTCGAGGATCTCGCCCCTCGCGTCCGCGGTGATCTTGCGTGACAGATCTCCTTTCGCCACGGCGGTTGTCACGTCCGCGATGTTGCGGACCTGGCCGGTCAGATTGCCGGCCATGAAATTCACGTTGTCGGTGAGGTCCTTCCACGTGCCCGCGACGTCCGGCACGTCCGCCTGACCTCCGAGCTTTCCTTCAGTTCCTACTTCCTTCGCGACACGCGTTACCTCACCGGCAAAAATTCTGAGCGAGTCCACCATCGCGTTGATCGTATTCTTGAGCTCGAGAATCTCGCCCTGTACGTCGACTGTGATCTTCCTCGACAGGTCTCCTTTCGCGACCGCGGTTGTAACGTCTGCGATGTTACGGATTTGCCCCGTCAGGTTCGACGCCATCGCGTTCACGTTGTCCGTCAGATCCTTCCATGTTCCGGCCACACCCGGCACTTCGGCCTGGCCGCCGAGCTTTCCTTCAGTACCGACTTCGCGCGCGACGCGAGTTACTTCTGATGCGAATCCACTGAGCTGATCGACCATCGTGTTGATGGTGTTCTTGAGCTCCAGGATCTCGCCCTGCACGTCGACGGTGATCTTCCTCGAGAGATCTCCTTTCGCGACTGCCGTCGTTACGTCCGCGATGTTTCTCACCTGGCTGGTGAGGTTGCCGGCGAGCGTGTTCACGTTATCGGTAAGGCCCTTCCACGTTCCTGCGACACCCGGTACGTGCGCCTGACCACCAAGTCGTCCTTCAGTTCCTACCTCGCGCGCGACACGCGTCACTTCGGAAGCGAAGCCGCTCAGCTGATCCACCATCGTGTTGATCGTGTTCTTCAGCTCGAGGGTCTCGCCACGCGCTTCGACGGTGATCTTTCTCGAGAGATCTCCCTTCGCAACCGCGGTCGTAACGTCGGCGATGTTTCTCACCTGACCGGTGAGGTTCGACGCCATTGCGTTCACGTTGTCGGTGAGGTCCTTCCAGGTTCCGGCAACACCCGGCACATGCGCCTGTCCACCGAGCTTCCCCTCGGTTCCTACTTCCTTCGCCACACGGGTTACTTCCGATGCGAATGCGGACAGCTGGTCGACCATCTTGTTGACCGTCGTTCCAATCCTGAGGAATTCGCCCTGCACGGACTTGCCGTCGATCTCCAGAACCATCTTCTGCGAGAGATCGCCCTCGGCGACCGCAGTCAGCACGCGTGCCACTTCGGTGGTCGGAGATACGAGGTCGGAGATCAGCGAATTAACCGAGCTCATAATCGTGGCCCAACCACCGGTGACTCGGCCGATCGACGCGCGCTCGTTCATCTGACCTTCGCGCCCGATCGTCGTCGAGACTCTGACGATTTCCGCTACCGTCTTCTCGTTTCGCTCTGCGATTTCGTTGAAGGTTTCCGCGATTTCCCTCAAGAGCGGCGCGTCTGTCTCGGGAAGACGAACGTCGAATTGTCCGTCGCGCATGTCGCGCAACGCGTAGAGGAGCATCTGCAGATCGGTCGTTACATCGCCGTCTCCGCCGTTGCTGCCGTTGCCTCTTCGCGTCACAACGGGCGCCGCACCACGACGTTTACCGCCGCGCGATCTGGTAGCGCTTGCTCCCTCGCCGTCGCCAGGCGCTGCACGCGACGTGCGGCCACGACGGACAGGGGTAGAGGGTTCCTGTGTGTCGAAAGTGTCGCCGATTTCCACGGCCTTCTCCTGATTCTGGATGTACTTCGATCGCCCGAGGGCAAAAACCGCCGGGACGCTGGCGCTGAAACACGCCCTTACAACTGGGGTTTGGAATATCTATTCAAAAGTGATACCGCAGTCAGCCGAAACCAGACTGGAGGGTAACAGGATGACCCTCAGGCGGCAGGCCCATCGGACTGAGGACTGAGGACCCTTCCGGCCTCAGGACTAACGGCCATCGACGATCTATGACTAAGTGCGGATTGCGAATGGGCGGAACTGCGGTAGGACGGAAGTATGGCCGTTAGTCCTGAGGCCGGAAACTCCTGAGTCCGCAGCCATCACCTGTCACTCGATTTCTCCGACCAGCAGCCTGACCGGAATGCCGCCGTTGGTTGTGCGGAGCACCTCCTCGAGGTCGAGACGAAGCTGTGCTTCGAGCTCGCGATCTGCCGACAGAATTGCGAGCCGGTATCGTGCGCCGGCTCGCCTCAAGGCATTTCCGAATCCCGCGTAAAGATTCCGCAATTCGCCGCGCTCACCGATGCGAACGCCATACGGTGGATTGGTCACTACCCAGCCGCGTGCGCTCGGGAGGTCGACCGCGCTGACCGGTCGCACCGATGCATCGATGTCTGCGGCAACACCGGCTCTCTCGGCATTTTCGATCGTTGCGCGTACTGCACCTTCATCGCGGTCAGAGGCGAGGATCATCGCCGGCGCAGATTGCAGCGCCGCCTCACGTGCTTTTCCGCGGATTCCATTCCACTGATCCTGATCGTGTGACGGCCACCGCTGGAATGCGAATGATCGCGTGATGCCGGGAGCGATTCGTCGCGCCATCAACGCTGCTTCGATCGGAATCGTTCCCGATCCGCAGAATGGATCGATGAGTGGTGACCCTAAGTCCCATTCGGAAGCGAGTAACATCGCCGACGCGAGAGTCTCGCGTAATGGCGCCTTTGCCAGTGACTGCCGGTAACCCCGGCGATGCAGAAGCTCTCCCGATGAGTCAGCGCGAATGGTGCACTCGTCGCGGAAGATTCGCACGACGAACAGCTGTGCATCTTCGTCGTCGCTGGCAACCGCATTGGCGCGCTTAGCGGCTGCGTTTCCAAGCCGCTCGGCCACCGCATCCGAATGATAGAGGCGTGATTTCCGGCAGGTGACGCGAAAGCGCACGCGCTCGCCTTTGGGGAGCCACGTCTCCCACGGGACTTGATTGGCGCGACGCTCCAGCTCGTGAAAGCTCGATGCGTGAAACGCTGCGGCGGAGATGAGCACCCTGCTCGCTGTTCGCAGCCACAGATTGGCGGCGAACATCTCCGCCATCCCGCCGTTGAATTCCACTCCGCCAGGGGTCGCACGGCCTCTCAGGCCAAGCGAATCGAGCTCGGAAGAAACGAGCGGCTCCAGGCCAGGAGCGCAACTGACGAATAGCATCGCTGAATTTACCGCTCATTAACTGGCACACCGAAAATCAGAGATCCGAGATCGCATGTCTGATTTCCGAGGTGCAGTTCTCGCGGAACGGAATCTGCCATCAACGGCCATCATGGATGTGATGTTCGACAGGGGGTCCGCTCGTGACCTCCTGCAGGAGCGGTTTGGCCATAGGGATTTTCGAAAAGGCCAATGGGCGCCGATAGCCACTCTGCTGGCAGGTGGCGACGCTTTAGTCGTAATGCCCACCGGCAGCGGCAAGTCGATCATTTACCAGCTGCCCGCTTTGCTCCTTCCCGGGCTCACCGTTGTGGTGAGTCCGCTCATCGCTCTGATGAAAGACCAGAAGGACAAGCTCACGGCGCAGGGAGTCGACGCGGTCGCAATGCACTCCCATCTCTCCACACACGAGACGCGGGAGGCGCATCGCCAGATTCGCGCGGGTGAAGGCGAGCTGCTGTATCTCACCCCGGAGCGATTCAAGGACCGCGATTTCTTCGAGCACCTCCTCTCGCGCAACGTCAGCCTGTTCGTCATCGACGAAGCGCACTGCGTCAGCCAGTGGGGACATGACTTCCGCCCGGATTACCTGAGCCTCGGGTCCATCGCGAAGCGACTGCGACGCCCACCGATCCTGGCTCTTACAGCGACCGCAACGGAAGAGGTCAGAGAGGACATCGTCCGCCAGCTCGGGATGCACGATCCGACGATCACCATCACGGGTTTCGCTCGTCCTAATCTTCGATTCGAAGTGCGACGGACAGTGAACGACAGTATAAAGGACACGATCGTCGAGCAGATTCTGAACGAGAGTCCCGGATCCGGAGTGATCTACGCGGCGACCGTGAAGGAATCGGAGCGATTGTACAACCAGCTCGTGGATCGCGGCTACAACGTGGGCCTCTACCACGGAAAGCGTCCTGCTGCGGATCGCAAAGCCGTGCAGGACGCTTTCATGTCAGGTGACCTCAAGGCAATCGTCGCCACCAACGCATTCGGACTCGGTATCGACAAGCAGGATATTCGCTTCGTCGTGCACTATCACTTTCCCGGATCAATCGAGTCGTACTATCAGGAAGCGGGACGCGCGGGACGCGACGGGCTCCCTGCAGTGTGCACGATGCTTTACCGCGTCGAAGACCGCCGTATTCAGACCTACTTCCTCGGCGGCAAATACCCGGAGGTTGCAGAAGCAGCGAAGGTTGCGCTCGCGCTGGAGAAGTACCCGCTCGACGAGCCCGTAGCGTTGACTGATATCACCGAGATCACTGAGGTTCCGCAGCGAAAGGCGAAGATCGTCTTTGCGCTGCTCAAGCGTCACGGTCTCGTTCGCGAGCACCGCGGTGGAAGATGGCAGCGATTACGCGGCAATCTCACACAGGTGGACCTGAGTCGCGATCTAACCGATTACGAGGAGCGTCGCGCGAACGATCAGAAGAAGCTCAACACCATTGTCCAGTTTTGTCAGACGACTCAGTGCCGGACGAAGTTCATCCTGGAGCATTTCGGCGAAGAGGTATCAGCGGATTGGAGCTGCGGGAATTGCGATGCGTGCGACGCATCGATTGCGTGGGACGAACCCGCTCGACTACTGAACAGTCTTCCTGAACCGCGTTACACTGAAGAAGATGAAGAGAAGAGACATCGACGCGAGCACGAGCGTGTCCTTCCACAGGTACTCGAAGCCGACTCCTTTTAGCAGGATCCCGCGCAGGATTCTCAGGTAGTAAGTCGCAGGAAGCGTTAGGCCGAGCCACTGCGCTATGACGGGCATCGCCTCGCGCGGAAACATGAATCCCGACAGCAGCATGTTCGGCAGTAGAAAGAACACGCTCAGCTGCATCGCCTGGATCTGTGTCCTCACGAGTGCCGAGATGAGAAGCCCAATTGCCAGATTCGCGACGATGTATCCCATCGTCAGCACATAGAGCAGCATGAGGCTGCCGCGAATGGGAACGTTGAAGAGCAGCTTCCCGAATATCAGCACGCTGGTCATCTGGATGTAGCCGACGACCACGAACGGGATGAGCTTGCCGAGTATGATGCTTGTCTTGCTGATCGGTGTTACTACGAGCTGCTCGAATGTGCCAAGCTCACGTTCGCGCACGATGGAGATTCCGGTAACCAGGAGGAGCGTGATAGACAGCAGCACGGCAATGAGTCCCGGAACGATGTACACCGCGCTTCTGAGCGCGGGATTGTAGAGGGGTCGCACTCGCACATCGAGCGGAGGCGCGCGTCCCGCCGGCGGCGGCGCGAGTCTCGCGGCGCTGATCGTAGCAGCGAGTGCGGCTCCGCTGATGGCTGCACCAGACGCGAGAGGGTCTGCCGCATCGACTATCACCTGAGCCTGTGCGGTTCGGCCCCGTTTGATGTCGATGTGGAATTGGGGCGGAATTACAATCGCCGCGAGCGCGCGACCGGATTCGATTGCTGATCGCAGCTCTTCACGCGAGCCGACGGCACCCACAATGCGCATGTACTGCGTCTGCTCGAGGGTGGTGATCAGGCCTCGACTCTCGGAGCTGCGGGATTCGTCGAGAACCACCGTCGGAAGATTTTTCACCTCGGTGCGGACCGCGTAGCCGAATAGAACAAGCTCCAGGATTGGAATTCCTACGACCATGGCGAATGTGAGACGGTCGCGCCGCATCTGGATGAATTCCTTGCGGAGCATCGGCCAGAGCAGGCTTCCGCGAATTGTTTCCACGAAGCTCATACCTGAGCTCCTTCATCACGCCGCTGAAGCTCGATGAACACATCCTCGATCGTCGGTTTTCCGAATTGGTGCGTCACCTCGTCACTCGTGCCGAGGGCGATCAGGTGGCCCCGTGAGAGGAATGCGAGCCGCTGGCAGCGCGTCGCTTCGTCCATGTAGTGAGTCGTGACGATGATCGTCGTTCCCGATTTCGCAAGCGAATAGATGATCTCCCAGAACCGGCGGCGTGCCGCGGGATCAACTCCGGCGGTCGGCTCGTCGAGGAACAGAACGGTGGGCTTGTGTGCAATTGCGCACGCGAGCGCCACGCGCTGCTTCCATCCGCCACTCAATGTTCCGACGAGCTGGTTGATCCGCTCCTCGAGATCCAGATAATCGACGAGCTCACGCGCTCGCTCGGCTTTCTGCGCTCCGCCCAATCCGTACAGCGACGAATAGAAGTCGAGGTTCTCTCCGACTGTCAGGTCATCGTACAGCCCGAACTGCTGGGACATGTAGCCGATTCGTCGGCGCACTTCTTCCGGATCGGTGCGCACGTCGAATCCGGCAACGCGGGCGGTTCCCCCGCTCGGTTCCAGGAGACCGCAGAGCATTCTGATGGTCGTCGTCTTGCCCGAGCCGTTGGGGCCGAGGACGCCGAACACTTGTCCGCGCGGGATACTGAACGCGACATGATCCACGGCCACGAGCTGGCCGAACCGTCGCGATAGATCTTCCGCTACTACGGCATCGTCAACGTTTGTTGTCGGCGTCAGCACCAGATATTCGCGGGATGGTAACTGTGATCGGTAGTCCTGGCCGCAGCGCTCCTGTCGTGTCGTCGAACTCGACTTTCACCCCGAACTTGAGATCGGCTCTCTCTTCTTCCGTGAGAGCAACCTTCGGCGTGAACTCAGCTTTCGTATTGATGGCCACGACCCGTCCATTGAATCGCCGGTTCGGAAGACCATCGAGCTGACCGATTACTCGTGACCCGACACGAATCTGCGGTACGTCCTTCTCTCCAACGTACACCCGTACCCACGGTCGTTTGATGTCGCCGAGCGTTATCGCCGATTGACCCGGAGTAACGACTTCGCCGGGTTGTGCGTTTCGACTGAGCACCACGCCGTCGATCGGAGCAAGAAGTGTCAGGTCACTAACAGTTGCCTGGGCAGCGGTGAGTCCCGCCTGAGCTCCGGCAACCTGGGCTCTTGCGCTCTCGACACGCTCTATCCGCGATCCCTGTCGAAGAAGAATGAGCTGTTGATTCGCGGCATCCCTGCGTCCGGCTGCTTCACGCGCGGCTGCTTCCGCAGCATCGAGCTGCTGGCGCGCAATTGCGCCGGAACGGAAGAGTGCTCGCGCACGAGCCGCGTCCGTAGCAGTTCGTGTCGCTTCCGCCTGCGCGGCCCGGAGCTCCGCTGCTGCGCGTGCGATCTCGGGCGCCCGTGATCCTCGCTCCGTCTCGAGAAGTCCCGCACGGGTTACGCCGACCTGCGCCTGCCGCTCAGCGATCTCGGCTCCTGACGCGGGCTGCACGAGTATCGCTAGCGTGTCGCCCGTCTGCACCGTATCTCCATCGTCGACGAGAACTCGTGCAACGCGACCGGCGGAGAGCGGCGAGACATCCACCTCGATTACCTCGAGTGTGCCCGTTGCGACGATTGCGCCGCGATCTCCCCGATTGCACGACGCGAGGAAAAACGGAACCAGCAGTACGACGCCGTTAAGTTTCACACATGCACGAAGCGACAGCGTCGGTGATTCCTCCGTCGATAGACCGCGTTCTCCGGCTATTCAGATCGATGGGACGCGAGGAAAAAATGCAGGCGCTCGTACAATATTCCAAGAAGCTCGAGCCGTTTCCTGAGCGCTTCGCCGATCTCGACCGCACCGCATTCAACATTCCCGAGTGTCAGACACGCGTCGACATCGTTCCAGAGGCGCGTGACGGAAACATCCACTTCTACGCCGATCTCAACGTGCGCCAGTCGCCGACTATTGCCGCCGTACTGGCGATCGTGTTCGGTGCGGTGAATGATCAGCCGCCGACTGCCACCCTCGCGATTCCGTCAGATTTCGTTCGAACGCTGATGGACAGCATCGGCCTGGGCGCCCGTGAGTTTGGTCTGAATGCGATAATACAGCGACTGAAGAGATACGCGCAGGAAGCAATGACAATGGCGAGCTGACAATGGCATCTACTACTCAGACGTACGCGAATCACCGTCGTTACATCCCCGGATACCACTTCTTCGCTCTGCCTGTCGTCTGGGTGAACGCGGTCGTTCAGCTCGTGCAGGCATTCCGGTTCCCGAGGGCGGCAACGTTCTGGAATGCGGTAGTGTGGTTTGCCGTGGCAGCAGCAGTGTGGTACGCACGGACAATGGTGATCGCCGCCCAGAACCAAACTATCCGCCTCGAGGAGCGCGAACGGCTCGGCAGATTGATGCCGCCTGAGCTGCGCGGACGAATCAACGAGCTTTCGGTAAAGCAGCTGACCGCTCTCAGATTTGCGTCCGATGAAGAGGTGAGCGACCTAGCTCGACAATGCCTCGATGGGACGCTTGCCACTCGTGAGCATATCAAGCGCGAAATCAAAAACTGGCGCCCGGATTACGATCGGGTTTGATAACAACGACCCCTCTAACACTCATAGGGGTATCGATGTTCAATCGCCCATTGCCTTCAGGATGACTCTCTTTTTTCGCTGGCCATCCCACTCGCCGTAGAACACACGCTGCCACGGACCAAAATCGAGTTTTCCTTTAGTGACTGGAACGATCACCTCGTGGCCGACCGTCAATGAGCGCAGATGTGCGGCCGCGTTGTCCTCACCGGTTCCGCTGTTGTGCCGGTATTCATCGGGATCCCACGGTGCGATTCGATTCTCCAGCCAATCCAGGATGTCCTTCCACAGTCCCGGCTCGTGGTCGTTGACGAATACTGATGCCGAGATGTGCATAGCGGAGACGAGGACGAAGCCTTCGCTGATTCCGGCGTCCGCTCTGCATTTTTCGACTTCGTCCGTGATGTCGATGATCTCCTGCCGCTTCTTCGTATTGAAGGTGAGGTAGGAGGTATGCGTCTTCACGTCGCCTTCGCTCCGGGAATAAACGCTGCATGCCATGAGTCGCCGGCACGTGAAGCGAAGCGGGCGCGCCACTCACGCAGGGACACCACCGAAGTGTCGAACACTTCTGTGGACGCATCGATCTTTCCCGCCAATGCGAGCTGCTCGAATTGCTCCCGCGTTACAGCCTGGACTTTTCCATCAGCGTCGCGGTAGAAAACGAGAGCGCTGGTGATGAGCTCGGTGCCTAACTCGCGCTCGAGTCCCTTGAGAATCCGAAACAGTCCATCGATGGAACATCCCGATGCACCGGCTTTCGTTTGATCGACCGCGATGGTGAGAAAACGGTCATCGCGCCAATCGCGGGCGGAGTGCAGCGGAGTGCCATGGGCAGACCAGTCGGTGAGAAACTCGTCCACGGCGCTGAGCAGCCGCGTGGCTCGCTCGTCACCGATCTCATTCCGCGCTGCGTAAACCCATACACGCGAATTATCCGGAAGTGACTCGAGCTTTTCGATCGGCACGCAAGTGAAAGTAGAGCGGATGTGAGCTAATGGCTACGGGGACGCCGATGGGGCATCAACCGCGGAGCGCGCTCCGCGGTTGATTCCCTTTCTTCGCCTTCATGGCCTTTCGCCTCGCCGCCGGAAAGTCTTCCGGCCTCTCCAAAACCCTCCACATGTACCATGCACCGAGAGTGCGATAGGGCGCCCATTTCGCTCCTATCTCAGTCACCTTCTGCGGCGTCGGAAGCTTTCGCAACCCGTACGCTCGCTGAATTCCCTTCTGCACTCCGAGATCCACAACTGGCAGAACATCGGGCCGCACCAGTCTGAACATCAGGAACATCTGCGCGCTCCAGCGGCCGATTCCCTTCACCTGCGTCAGCGCCGTGATGATCTCTTCGTCGGTCAGCTCATGCAGCGTCTCCACCGGCAGCGTTCCATCGAGCACATGCTGCGCGAGATTCTTCACGTAGCGAGCTTTCTGATTCGACAGTCCCGCTCCGCGAAGAGCATCGTGATCGAGCGCGAGTATCTGGTCCGGGATAGGACGCTCCGACGTCAGGAGCTCCCGTACTCGCCCGTGAATCGTCGCCGCAGCTTTGCCGGACAACTGCTGGTACACGATCGATCTGATCAGAATGTCGAAATGTGTTCCCTCCGAGCGCGGAGTCAGCGTGATCGGGCCGACTCGATCGATCACGTGCGCCATCACCGGATCTACTGCTCTCAAGTGCGCCATCGCTTTGCGATACAGCGCCGGAGTACGCGCCACTAATTGCCCGTCCTGACAAAAGTGATCGTGTCGTAACTGCCGCTCTGAATGATGAGCACGCCTCTCAACGTCTGAGGCTGACTGAGATTGCCCTCGAATTCGCCGGCGCCGACGAGCTCGATCTGGATATGCGAGACGAGATTGCGACCGATGAGGTCACCAAACGCCGCGCACGCGACGCCATCCACCGGACACCGCCCCGCCGGTCCGATGCCGGTTGCAGTCCAGCCGCCGGAAACGATTCCCTGCGGCTCCTGGACGATCGTCATCCGCATGTTCGAAAGGCCGAAGAGATTCGCGCTCGAGGTCCACGTGCCGGCGAGACTCGTTTTAGCCGGCTCCGTCGGCTCCGGTCCACATCCGATCAACATGCACAGCAACGACAGTGAGAAGAGGCCCGCCCTCAAAACCAGCAAAGCTTGTTGACTCCTTCCAGAGGCATCGGCTCGCGATTCAGCCTGATCTCCACGAGCGTTGTAGTGAACGGATAAAAGAACTTCACACCTTCGTCGTCAACCAGTGGAGAGAGATCCATTTCACCGCTCCACTTTCCACTGTCCCCATCAGACGAATCCGCGATTGCTCCGTGGTATCCCACGAGCTCTGATCCCGACGACGCCATCACCTTGAGCCAGAGATTCTCGAGTCGCGCCGGCTCGACCGCGTCTAGATCGACATGGAAACAGCGGAGGCTCGGATCGCCGCGGTACGTGTGAACGTCGACATCGAACTCTCGAACCTGCTGCTCCCTCCCACGCGAAGACACCGTGTAGAGCTGCACGTTGTAATCAGTGATCGGATCACCACGCTCATCCAGTGCGCGGACGATGAACTGCTGCCAGCGACGCATTGTGGATCGCGCATCGCGAGTGCGCCGCGTAGCAGTCTCCTGCCACGCTGAATACGCTGACGCACTGCTCACGTCGAGAGCAGCTTCGACCAGATCCACCAATTCGCCGGGAGGATCGCTGACTATCGATCCGTGATTTCTTCCCGCAATCGGAACAAGCGGCACGTCGACGTGCTTCCACTCCGCGATTCTAATTTGCTGAGGATCACGCGCTGGAAGAGTGAGATCGAGAATGATCTTCCGGGTATTCAGCGGACAACCTGCCCAACGCACCACTCCGTCGGTTCCGGGCTCTTCGATCAGCTTCCTCAACCCGGAATAACCCGATGCTCCGCAGAACACGAAGACGAACGGCGTTCTCTTCGTAGGTCCGTAGAATGTCTCGTCGCCGAGCAGGTCCTCGTGCGCGAGATCCCACGAGAAGCGGCTTGCGAGCTCGAGGCCATCGAGAATCCGGTCGCCCGCTTCAAGAAAATCGGGACCGAGCCGCTTCTCCCCCTTGAAGAGTGCGCCGAGCCAGCTTCGGCCCTTGTGAGCGAGCGGAGATCCGAACGTCGCAGGCGCCAGGCAGATCAGATGCTTGAGCCGATCGCGTCGCTTCGCGAAGCCGGTGAGCCACGCACGAATCACGAGCATTCCGGTCGAATGCACGATCGCATCGAAAGGCTCGTCATCATCGAGTCCGGCGCGCATCGCGAGCGCACGGTCGAACGCTTCAGCTATGTCGGGGATCGTAACTTCGTTGGTCAGCGACCGGTAGCTTGCCGCATGTATCGCTGTGACATCACGACCGCGCGCCGCGAGGAGCGATTCCCACCGTCGGAACGCTTCAGCGCTGTCGGAATAGCCGTGTACGAGCACCAGCGGATGGCGCGCCATTCGCCTTTGTTCCCCCGTCTCTCAGATGTTTGGATTTCTGGAACGATACCCAGCGGCGGGTATATTACTACTCTCTCAAACAACCAACACCACGCGCCCTCCGACTCAATCGGCGCATTCGTTACGCCTTTCAGGAGCTAGTTTGATGACGCTTTTCTCCACCAAGCCATTGGGCCGACTGGGTGCGGTTGCCGCCACTACTATAGTAGTGCTCGCGGCGCCGGTATCAGCCCAGCAGAGCAGCCCTCAACCGTCGCAGAAGCAGCTCACCTGCGAGATCGACAACGGGACTCCGCAGGGCATCGCGCGGGCCACTTTTTCAATGGCGCGTGCCGCGGAAGCCGCCAAGACCGGGAATGCCACCAAAGATCTCCGCGATGTAATCAGCCTTGCCAGCAACCCTGCCAACGCGAAGGCGAATCCAGTGGGTTCAGCCTACCTCCTCGGCCAGGCTTACGTTCTCATGCTTCAGCAGCCCGGCGTTACCGGACGAGAAACTCGAAGTGCGCTCGGGCTGACGACTGATCCGACCGGCACGATCGATCTCTTCGCAGCGATCGATTCGGCCTGGCAGGTTGTGGAGAAGACATCGCCCGGCTGCGCTGCCGTCGCTGCACAGTGGCGTCAGCAGAAACCGTGGCTCGACGTGACCAATCAGGCAATCAACGCGCTCAATGCAGAGAAGCTGGATTCCGCGGAGCTATATGCCAAGCGTTCGCTGCTGTTGTCGAAGTCCGCGCCTTACGGTTATTCGGTGCTCGCCAGCGTAGCGAGAGCGCGCAAGGATTACGCGACTGCGAAGCAGTACTGGAAGCAGACGCTCGAGGCGGCAGGAAAGGATAGCGGGTACGCGGACGTTCGTGAGCGAACGCTTTACGATGTGGCCGCTGCGACGACGTTGCGGGCGCAGGCCGCGACCGGTGCGGAAAAGAAGACTCTCGCTCGCGAGGCGATCGCTGCGTGGAACGCGCTTCTCGCCAGCTCGCGTGACGATCAGGCCGGTACCACGGCCGTGCAGAATCTCCAGAAGATGTACGTTGCTGCCGGCGACAGCATGTCCACTCCGAAGATCTACGCTGCGATGATTGCGGAGCCGGCAAAGTTCGGCGAGAACACTCTGATGCAGGCCGGCATCGTCGCGTCGCAGTTCAAGCGTCCGGATGACGCTGCTCTTCTGTTCGCTGCGGTGGCTGGACGCAATCCTTATTCGCGCGACGCACTCAACAATCTGGCGGCGAGTTACATCTTCGTCGGCGACTACCCGAAGGTATTCCCGATTGTTGACAAGCTGACTGCGCTCGATCCCAGCAATCCAGACAACTGGATGCTGTACGCGTTTTCGTATGCGGGTCTGCTCAAGAACACCAAGCAGGCTGCGCTGACGAAGAAGTACACGGACTCACTCACCTTCTACAACGCGAAGGCGGAGAAGCTCGGTGTAAGGGTCGCGTTTACGGAGTTCTCTCGCGCAGCCGATGCGACGACGCTCAGGGGAACGATCGAAAATCGGGCGGCAACTCCGAAGTCGTTTACGCTCGTGGTCGATTTCCTCGATCGTGCGGGCAATGTTCTATTCACCGAGACCACGAACGTCGGTCCTATCGCAGCGAAGAGCACCAAGGAATTCACGATCAAAACGAGCAAGGGTGGAGTATCCGGGTTCAGATACAAGCCCGTCGTCTAAACGACAGGAATCGAAGGCGCCGCGGAAACGCGGCGCCTTTTTTTCTGCCTACGGGGCAGGCAATTGGGTCCTCGCCAGATGGCTCATCACTGGCTCTATCCAGAATGCG